>DASSKO010000212.1:0-19584 GCA_035690425.1 Nocardioidaceae bacterium | reverse complement strand
GACTTCGTGACCGGCAGCGGATCGTCGAAGCCGAACGGTGTCGCAGGCGCGGCGACCGTCGGCGTGACCGGCACCGCAGGCAAGGCGGGGGCGTTCACCGCCGACAACCTGCTCGACCTGTACTTCTCGGTCATCGCGCCGTACCGCCGCAACGCCTACTGGATGATGTCGGACGCCGCCATCGCCGCCGCGCGCAAGCTGCGTGACGACTCGGGCGCCAGCGCCGGCACCGGCCAGTACCTGTGGGCGCCCGGCCTCGTGGCCGGCGAACCGTCGACACTGCTCGGCCGTCCAGTGGTGGTCGACCCGAACGTCGCCGACCCGGCTGCCACGGCCGTGTCGGTGCTGTTCGGCGACTTCTCCGCGTACTACATCCGCGACGTCGCCGGTGTGCGCTTCGAGCGGTCCGACGACTTCGCGTTCGACAGCGACGTCGTGAGCTTCCGGGCGATCCTCCGCACCGACGGCGACCTGGTCGACACCACCGGTGCGATCAAGGCGTTCAAGGGCGGCGCCGCCAGCTGACCCGACGGGGCCGGTCCTCCCCTGGGGCCGGCCCCTCACGGTCCACCCCCCCCAAGGAGATGTCTATGCGCGTCACCATGACCACTCGTGTGTCCGGCACCCGCGACGGCGAACGCTGGCCGCCGATCGGTGACACCATCGACCTGCCGACCGACGAGGCCGAAGCGCTCATAGACGCCGGCCTGGCCGAACCGGCAGGCAAGCCACACAAGAATGACGAGACGACCGACGAGGCGCCGAAGGGCGAGAAGCGCCGCAAGCGATGAGCCTCATCACCCTCGACGAAGCGCGATCGCAGCTCGGGATCGGCAACGGCGACGTCAACGATGACGGCCTCCTCGCCAGCTACGTCGAGGGCGCCACCGCGGCGGTCGAGGCGTACCTCGGCGAGGTCGTCGATGAGCGGTCATGCACCGACTACATCCACGCCGATGGGTCTGGCCGGATGCTGCTCCAGCACACGCCCGTGATCTCACTGACCTCGATCACCTCCGCGGCCGACAGCTCGACCACCTGGGACGTCGGCGACCACAAGGTCCTTGCGCGGTCCGGTGTTGTCCTCACTACCTCGGGCCCGAACCCCGTCGGGATCGTCGAGGTCGTGTACCAGGCCGGCTACGCCACCCCGCCGGAGAACTACCGGCTTGCCGCCCTGGTGATCCTGCAGCACAACTGGGAGACCCAGCGCGGCGTAGGAAGTCTCGGCGGCGGCGTGATCGGCCCGGAAGAGAGAATGATCTCCTCGACCTACGCGATCCCACGCAAGGCGCTGGAGTGGCTGGGCCCGGCAACTCCGGCGGTCGCCTGATGCCGTGGGTGTCGGCCGTGCCGAGCGCGGTCACGAACCTCGTCGCCGCGCTCAACAGTGCGCTGCCCGGCGTGACCGTCGCCGACGGACCGGTGGTGACCGGCGCCTCGCGCGACGAGGCCGTAACCGTCGGTTTCGATGACCAGGCGTCGGGCACGCCCGCTGTGTCGGTCACGCAGACCCTCGACGGCGCAACCGGGCACCCGCAACGCCAGAGCTTCGATATCCACTGCGCCGTCCTGGTCCGCTCCGCGACCAACGACACCGCGGCCGCACGCTCACGCGCCGGAGATCTGCTCGCAAAGGTGGCCAGCGCCCTCGAGACCGACCAGACCCTCGGCGGCGCCGTCATGGCCGCCTCGTGCGGCGACGCCACCTGGAGCGCCACCGCGGATCAGCGGGGCGTGCTGCTCGCCGTCACGTTTGCCGTGTCCTGCGACGCGTTCGAGAAGGAGTCCTCATGAGCGACATCACCATGACCCACCCGCAGCACCCCGGCGTCGTCAAGGCCGTGAAGGCATCAGCCGTCGTGGTCTACGAGGCGAACGGCTGGGTCCGCAAGCCCACACCCAAGTCCACCAACAAGACCAAGCGCCCTGATGGGGCCGACAAGAAGGAGCAGTCATGACCCTGCCAGGCACCCCAGCATCCAGCGTCACGAACTTCATCCCGACCGGCAACCGGCACTACTGGTTCGTGAGCACCATCGCCGCCCAAGCCACCCCGACCTACGACGAGATCGACGCAGGAACCCTCCTCGATGGGGTGATCGCCAGCGTCTCGGGGTGGACCAAGAAGGCCGATATGGTCGATGTCCCGAACGCCGCCGACAAGTTCGTGGCGTCGATCCCCGGCACGATCAAGGCCGATGACTCGGCGATCACGGTCTACATGGACTCCGGCGGCAGCGATCTCCGGTCCACGTTCAGCCAGGGCACGTCGGGCTACGTGCTCTTCGCCGACGGGGACGCCCCAGCGAAGCTCGACGTCTACCCAGTGACGGTCACCTCGGCGTCAAAGTCGAGCGCCCTTACCGACGCCGCGACGCTCGAAGTGAGCTTCGCGATCACCGCGGAACCGTCCATCGACGTCACCTTCCCGAGCGCGACCTGAGTCGCGCCATCTGATGGCGAGCGACATCGTCATCGAGGGCGGCGAGCGGCTCCACGCGGTCGCCGCGAAGCTCCGCGCCGCGGGCCCTCAGGGCAAAGAGCTGCGCCGAGGGATGCGCAGAGCTATCCAGGAGACGGCGCAACCGCTCGTCGAGGACGTCAAACGGCGGGCGCTCGCCATCCCCACCAGCGGTACGAAGTCCACCGGGCTCCGAGCCGCCATCGCGCGCGCCACGAAACTGGAGATCCGTGCGTCCGGCTCCGCCGATCACGTGTCGATCACCGTGCGCGGCTCGTTGATGCCGCCAGGCAAGTCGACGCTGCCGCCGGCAATGGACGGCACGACGCGGTGGCGCCACCCGGTCTACGGCAACGCGAACAACTGGGTGTCGCAGGATTCGCACCCGTACTTCACCCCGGCGGTCGAGCACGCCGACCCGTCGATTACCGCCGCAGTGATCGCCGTTGTCGACGCGACCGCCCTCGCCATCATGGAGAGCTGAACTGATGAGACTCGCCAGTAGCGACTTCAGGTCGCTGGACCTACGTACCGAAGAGGTCGACCTCACCGACGTGTGGCACGACGCACCAGCCGGCGAGAAGGTGACCGTGGTCGTGCGGGAGATGTCCGGTCACGACCGGGGGATCATGCAGGAGCGCATCACTGAGCTCCACAGCGGCGGCCGCGTCTCGGTGAAGATGGTGGACCAGCTCGCGATCGTTGCGAAGCTGTGCACGATCGGTGAGGACGGCGCGAAGCTGTTCGCCGACTGGGATGAGGCCGAGCTGTCGCGGGAGGTGTCCGCTGCGGTGCTGTCGCGCATCAGCGAGGTCGCCTTGCGGCTGTCCGGCATCGGCAGCGACCAGGCAGCGGCCGCGGAGGGAAACTCCGACGCCGCCCCGAGCGGCGAGCTCTCTTTGCCCTAGCCCGCGAAGTCTTCCACTGCTCGGTCGCCGAGATGCTCGCGCGCGTCTCCAGTTCCGAGCTGACCGAATGGTTCGCGTTCTTCGCCCTCGAGGCGGAGGACCAGGAGCGAGCCCGAAAGGCCCTGTCGAAGGGGAGGTGACGCGTGCCGAGCAAAGACCTCGTCTTCAACATCATCGCTAGGGACGGAGCCTCCGCGGTCTTCGGCCGCGTCGCGACGTCGATGGACACGCTCGCGACCAAGACGGAGGCGATCGGCAAGAACCTCACGAAGCTCGGCACGTCGATGAACCGCACCGGCCGGGAGCTGTCGGAGGCGGTGACGTTGCCGCTGGCGGCGATCGGCTACGAGTCGGTCAAGGCGGCCGCGAACTTCCAAGAGGCGATGCTGCGCATCCACACGCACGTCGACGTGCCCCTCGCGGATGTCAAGAAGCTCTCCGACGAGGTACTGAAGCTCGCCGACACGGCCCAGCAGGGCCCGAACGAGCTTGCCGAAGCGCTCTACCACCTCAAGTCGGTGGGTCTCGACGACGTGTCGGCCATGAGGGCCCTGAAGGACGCGTCGGACCTGGCGGCGCTCGGCGGCGCCAACCTCGAGGACACAACGAACGCTCTGGCTGGCGCGTGGCGCACCGGGATCAAGGGTGCGCAGGACTTCGGTCAGGAGGCGGCGCTCCTCAACTCCATCATCGGCCAGGGCAACATGCAGACCCAGGACCTCGCCGACGCGATGGGGACCGGCTTCCTGGCTACGGCGCATTCCTTCGGTGCAGGTTTGCGCGACGTCGGTGCTGCTCTCGCAGTCCTGACCGACTCGGGCACACCCGCGGCGGATGCCGCTACCCGGCTGCGGATGAGCATGAGCCTGATGGGCGCCCCAACCGCGCAAGCCGCGAAGGCGCTGGCGGAGATCGGGCTCACATCGACGGACCTCGCGGACCGAATGCGGTCCTCGAAAGGGCTCGTCGGCGCGATCGACCTGCTGCACGAGAAGCTCGTAACGTCGGGCAAGTCCGCGACCGAACAGGCCCAGATCCTGTCGCAGGCGTTCGGTGGTGGCCGTTCGTCGGGTGCGATCCTCACTCTTCTCGGCAGCGTCGACGCGCTCGACCAGAAGTACCGGCAGATCACGCCCGACGTCAAGAAGTTCAACGACGCGGTGGCGCTGCAGCGAAAGACCCCCGAGGCGCAGTGGCACGAGTTCACCGCGCAGCTCGAAAAGACGGGCATCGCGATCGGCAACGACCTGATCCCGAAGCTCGAGGGCATCGCCCGTGTGGTGCAGGACGTAGCCGAATGGTTCGACCGTCTCGACCCCGGCACCCGATCCCTCATCGAGGACTTCGCGCTCGTCGCCGCTGCAGCCGGGCCGGTGCTGTTCATTTTCGGGGCCGTGACCCGCAGCGTCGGGCAGCTCATCACCGGGACAGGCCGTCTGCTGGGCCTGCTCGCCCAGGCCCCCGCGAAGTTGAGCGCGTTCGCGGCCGAGTCGGATGTCCTGGCGATGTCGCTGCCGGAGCTGGCCGCCGCTGCCGGGAGCTTCGTGGTTGCGGTGGCCCCGATCGCCGCGGTGGTTGGCGGGGCGATCACAGTGCTCAGCCTGATGTCGTCCCATCAGGCGGATGCGCAAGTGAGCGTGCTCAGCTACACCTCCGCCTTCGAGGACAACACCGACGCGGTCGACGAGAACACCGCGGCGCAGGCGAAGAACATCTCGGTCATCAGCGCCAAGGCGCTCGCACAACAGGGGCTCGGGGCCGCGCTCAAGGACGCGCACGCGAACATCAAGCTGCTCGTCGACGGGATTCAGCAGAGCAGCGACACCCTGGACCACTTCGCGATCACCGGCGATGAGGCGAGCCACTCGTGGGCGTCGGGCATCCCGGTGCTCGGCACGGTCTCGAAGAAGCTCGGCGACCTCGTGGGGCTCGGCGACAAAGCCAACAAGGTCTACACGACCAACGGTGCTGCCGCGTCCGCGTTCGGCCGGGAGCTGCTTCGGCTCCAGGGCACGATGAGCTCCAAGGACTTCACGGCCCTCATCGAGGTGCTACAGGGGCAGGTCGGTGCGCTCAACGACGCCAAGCTCGCGTCATCGTTCACCGGCCAAGCCCTCCACGGCCTCGCCGGTGACACGTCCGATGCCGGTGACGCTGCCGCGCAGGCTGCCCAGCAGATCGACGACCTGAAGACCGCGCTCAGCAACGCCTTCGACGTGGTGCTCGGCGTGCAGCAGGCGACCGACTCCCTCTACGGCGACTTCTCGACCCTCGCGAGCGCCGTCAAGGACGCACGCGCCCACGGCCAGAGCCTCATCGACGTGTGGACGGCTCAGACCGACGCTGCTCGCCAGGTGCGTAGCTCGATGGATTCGGTGGTGCAGGGCGCGAGCAACCTGCTCATCGCCTACCAGCAGTCGAGCGGCGCGACAGCAGATCAGGTCTGGCAGAAGTCGCAGCAGATTCGCCAATCGCTGCTCGACCAGGCGCGCGCCGCCGGGCTCAACGACCAGGCGATCTGGGGTCTCATCGGCTCCTACGACCAGATGCTCGCCCAGGCCGATATCCACAAGACCGTGGTCGTCGACACGAGCCAGGCGCAAGCCAACGTCCAGGCGCTGATCAACAAGTTCGGTGGTCTCGCCAACTACGCCAAGCTGTACGCCGATATGGTCGCCGGGCACCACCTGTCCGGCACGGTCGTCTCGGGCGGCAAGCCGGTCCCCGGCCACGCGGTCGGCGGTTTCCTGAGCGAGGGCTGGAACACGGCGGGTGAGCTCGGCGCTGAGCTGCTCTACAAGTCCGGCTCGTCGGTCCAGGTGTTCTCGGCCTCGCAGAGCAACGCCATGCTCGCCGCCGCCGGTGCGAAGGCGCAGACGGTCAAGGTCGTGACGGTGCCAGGCGAGTCCGGGCCCACGACGTTCATCCTGCAGGTCGACGGGAAGACCCTCGCGAAGGCTGTCGCACCGGCGATGCGCGGTGAGCTCGGCCACCTTGAGGTGGCCTTCAAGTGATCACGATCGGGCGGTCTTCGTTCGGCCGTTGCGGCCAGTGGGACGTGCAATCGGGTGTCGTGTCGTTCGCGACGGTGGAGCAGTACGACTCGTCTCCTGCTCTCGACGCGGCGCTGGCGGCGTGGGAGGCGTTGAGCGAGCTCGCAATCCCGGTGCCGGTGTCGTGGGATGAGGACCCGGATGTTGACGGGTTCTACGTGGCGTCGGATCAGGCGGCGGTGCGGCAGACGCTCCTCGTCTACGCGTTCACTGCGACGTTGACCGCGGTGCGGTCCTCGTCGGCGCCGCTGATCGAGTCGCGGGTGCTGGCTGGGCTGCGGGTGCAGACGCAGGGTGGCGCCAATCAGGCGGGGGTTACGACGTCGACGATGACGCCGTGGCATGCGGTGCCGGACACGGCGCGGGGCTACCGGGCGCCGAGCGGTGCGTCGGTGGTGTCGAGGATCGCCGAGTCGGGCCTGGTGCGGGTGTACCTGTCGACGGGCTCGTCTGGTGGGCTGGCTGACGCCACGCCGTCATGGCAGCAGGACCCGGCGTCGTTCTACGACGGGGCGGCGACGCTCAAGGTTGGCGCGACCGATGACCTGCCGGGCGCGGAGGTGACGACGTTCGGGTATTCGGCGTCGGCGCAGTCCTACACGGTGCCGTCGGGTGTGTCGCTGCTGCGGGTCGTCGCGGGGGGCGCGCAGGGCGGCTCGACATCGTCGGGTGGTTTGCAGCGTGCGGGCGGCAAGGGCGCGGTGGTGACCGCGGAGGTGGCGGTCACGCCGGGTGACGTGCTGTCGATCATGGTCGGCGGCCGTGGTGGCACGTCAGGTGGCCTGTACGGCGGCGTGGTGAGAGGTGGGGCGCCAGGCTCATCGACTGGTGGTGGTGGCGGTGCCCCGTCGCGGGTGACGGGCTCGGCGTGGGACATCGTCGCTGGCGGTGGTGGTGGCGCGTCGGTGACGTCGCAGGGCGGCGCTGGCGGGCAGTTGGGCCAGGACGGCTACGGGACCCAGTCCGGCTCGGGTGGTGGCCTCAACGCGCCAGGGTCCGGCGGTCCTGGTGCGGGGAGCGGTAGTAGCCCGTCGTCGGGTATCGGCTCGGGTGGTGCGGGGTACGGGGCGGGCACGGGCGGTGGCGGCGCGGGCTACTACGGCGGCGGCGGTGGCGGCGTTTCGGGTGGCATCCACGGTTCGATCGGTGCCGGCGGCGGCGGGTCGTCGGTGGCTACATCGGGGGCGGGTCAGATCGAGTCGTCGAGCTACACGCTGGGCGGCAACGCGGGTGACGGGGTCGTGACGATCACCGCTATCCCCGGCTCGGGTGGTGTGCAGCCGCCGGTGGAGATCGACCGGTGGACCATCGAGGGCCGCCAGGTGATCGCCAGCCCGCTCGGCTGGGAGATCAGCAACGGCCTCGTCCGGGTGCGGCCCTCCTACGACGGCACCACAGCGACGATCGAGGTCGCGGCATTCGACGGGGGCGCGTGGCGGGCGAAGACGTGGCGGCTGTGGGACAAGGCCGCGGGCGCTGCTGTCACGGCGCGGGCGCGTGCCATCTCGGTGCTGCACAACACACCGGAGGAGGTGCGACTGCGGTGGATCTTCGACCTCGCCGATGACCTGAACACGGTCACGGTCGATCTGCGGTTGCGCAGGGGCGCCAGGCTGGTGGAGATCACGACGCAGAGCACGTCGTCGCTGCGGTGGGGGTGGCTGCTCACCACAGCGGAGGCGGGCACGTCGCAGACGTGGGGCGTGTACGCGGCGGCGAACGACTCGGGCGGCGGCCGGTGGTTCATCACGTCGGCTGACGCGGTGACCGCTGACACGACCACTGGCGGCCTGGCCCGCACCGCGGCGGGGTCAGGTGTGACGGTCGGGATCGGCTATGTCGGCAACTACTCGACCGCGCAGACCGCCGATCAGCCCCAGCAGCTCGCCTACCAGTTCCACGCAGCGGGCGTGGAGACGATGGCGGTCGTGGCGCAGTGACGGTCGAGCAGACGGTGATGGCGAACGGCCGCTGGTCCCTGCAGGTCGTCGATGACGCGCCGGTGAGCATCACGGACCGGCTCCGCGACCCGTTCTCGCTGTTGAAGGTGTTCGCGGGCCGGTGGCCGGTGCCGCAGATCAGCGGTGTCACACCGCTCTACACCGGCCTGTGGCTCCGCTCCTCGGACCGCACATCATGTGAGGGTGCGGGGCCGTGCATCCTCCTCGGCGGGGCCGGCACGCCGTCGAACGCTGCCTACTACGTCAGCCAGGGCAGCGCGTGGGGCCCGTACTTCGCGGTTCCGGCGACCGCGACGCTCGACGGCTGGGTCAGCAACATCGTGGGCAAGAACGGGATCCGCAAGGGCACCGTCGGCGCTGTGAGCGGCACCCACGCGATCTACGCGAACCCGACCACCGCCCGCGACTGGCTCGACAACTGGATCGTCCCCCAGTTCGGTGTCGAGTACCGGGTCACGCCCGCCCTGAAGCTCGACGTCGGCACCATCGCCCAGCTGTACGGCACGACCGCGAAAGCTGTCGTGAACGTGCCCGGCGACTCCGGCCCCGACCCTGGCAGCCTCCCGGGCCTGACCGCCAGCCGCCTCGACGCGGAGCTCGACTACACCGATTGGCGCAACCGGGTTCTCAACGACTGGTCCGACGGCACCAACGTCGGCCGCTACGACACCGGTATCCCCTCGGGCGCGTCCGCGCCGTTCGCGTTGCCGGGCGGGGACGTGCTCGAGTGGGCGGAATGCCACGACGGGGCCCCGTCGTCGTCGGCGGCACAGACCGGAGCCGGGTGGCTCCTCGCCGCGCATCTGCAGCCCTCACGCCAGATCGACGTCGAGGTGAACGACCCGGACCTCGGCGGCATCGCCCCGACCCTCGTCGGCGCCTACCTGGACGTGTACGACCCGCGCCGCAACCTGTACGACCTCTCGAACCCGGTGACCCACCGGGGCCGGCTCATCTACCCGGCGAAGGTGCGGTGCATGGGCGCCACGTGGCCGATCCGCCAAGGCATGGGCGTCTACCTCGACGACACGGGCAACGGCGGCGTGATCACCGACATCACCGACTACGTGGCGTGGGAGGAGCCGTCGTTGACCCTCACCGTCGGGTCGCTGCCCGTCGGGCTCGACGGGCGCCGCCGCACGGTCTCCGCCTGACCTGACCCTGCATCCCGGCCTTGGTGGCCGCCTGATTGGAGTGTGACCCCATGACCAGACTCACCCGCGCGCTGCGCGCCCTCGCCGCCCACGCCGCCAGCTACATCGTCGCCCGTGAGCCGGTCCGCACCGCCGGCTGGTTGGCCGGTGTCGTGCTCGGCGTGATCGGCTGGTTCGCTGTGCCGTCGGGCCAGACGGAGCAGATCGTTCAGACGGTGTGCGGTGTGCTCGGCCCTATCGTCGCGGCGGAGCTGTCGCGGCTCGCCGCGTGGTCGCCGCAGAGCCACGCCGACAACGTGATCGACGCAGCGGCCGCGTACCTCGCCGGCTGGAACCCCACCGACGGCAAGGCCCCGAACGCCCACACGCTGCCGCCCCCGGTCGATCCGGCGCTCGGAAACAACGGCATCCCGCCGACAGGCGCGGAGCAGGTGGCGTGACGACCTGGCCGCCTGTCGAGGCCGAGCACCGCAGCAACGTCGGGTTCCGCACCACCGGGGACCGCAACCCGTGGACGCAGGAGCTTGGGATCGGCAACACGGCCTACTGCATCGCCGCAGCGACCGTCGTCGCGCACCACCACGGTGTGCAGTGGTGGCCCGACGCCCAGTTCGGCGCGAAGGGCTACGCCTACTGCCCTTATGGGCGGGCGGGCGCGGCCCGTCACGGCGTGTGGGAGGACGACCACGCCAGCCAGGGCCGACCCGCCCGGCTGCAGCCCGGCGACATCGTGCTCTACGACTGGGGCGGCGACGGGGTGGCGGACCATGCCGAGACCGTCAAGGCCATCTATGCGGACGGCACGTTCGACACCTACGGCTACAACACCGGCAACCCGAACGGCTGCTGGATCGTGCGCCGGGACCGCCGCTACCTGATGGGCCGCATCCGCATGACCGACGCCTTCTACGGCGCCGCCGAACCGGCCGCGCCCGCGGCCACCGAGGAGGACGACATGACCCCCGAGCAGACCAAGCAGCTGGCGGACACGGCGGCGATGCTGCCGGTCGTGTTCGTGGACACGATCTACCGCACCTACGGGCACCGCGACCCGGACCCCGGCGGTCTGGAGTACTGGTCGTCGCAGATTCCGGCGACGAACCCGCTGAGCGTGCTCATGCGGCTCAAGGCGCAGCTCGCCGGCGAGACGAAGAAGACCGCCGCAGCGAAGAAGAGCTGAGGGGCCAGTGAGTGTGCCTGCTCGCCGCCGCCGACTGGTCGTGGCTCGCGTACCTCGGGCCGTTCGCCCCCGCGGCGGCGGTCGGGGTCGGGGCGATCCTCTACCTGCGCCACGAGCTGACCGCCGCGCAGGCACGGTTGGCGAAGATGGCCGACGACCGCCTGGCGTTGGCACGCGAAGCCTTGCCGCTGTTGGCGTCCACGACCGAGGCGGTGCGGGCATCCACATCGGTGATCGAGCAGCACTCCTCGGCGCTGGGGGAGTCCTCGGCAGTGATCTCGGAGTGTCGGCGCGCGTTGGAGCGGGCGGTGTGGGTGTTGGAGCGGTTCGAGCGCCCGGAGCGGCCATCGTGAGCCGCAGGCGTAGACGGCGTGTGGACGCGGCGGTGGAGGATGCACGCCTGGCGACCGAGGAGATGCAGCGGCTCCTCACGGAGTTGGAGGGCGAGGTGCGGCATCTGCAGGCTGCGCTGTTGGGGGCGATGGGGTGCCGTGATGCCTGACCGGACACCGGAGGTGCAGCGCACTCTGGCGCAGATGGACGCGACGGTGAGGGAGCTGCGCTCAGCGATGAAGCGTGTGTGGCGGTTCTTGGCTCATCTGCGGGTGTGGGTGGCGGCGCTGCTCCTGGCGTTGGTGTTGGCGGTCACTGGTGGCGGGGTCGCGTTGTATGGCGTGGTGCACGCGAGCCATGTCCGCACCGACGACCAGGCGGCAGCGCGGTGCCGACTAGCGCAGTCGATGGCGGACGGCCTCGACGAGTTCGGCGACGCCATCGTGGACCAGCTGTTTCCCGACGATCCGCACGAGGCGAGGATTCGCGCGGCGGTGCAGGCGGCAGCGAACAGGGCGAAGGCGCGGCTGCTCGTCGGCACCGACTGCGCACCCGAGACGGCCGTCCCCGCAACCATCACCACTGGAGGCTGACACGATGACCCCACCGACTCTTCTCGCCCGGCTCCGTGACGCGGCGATCACTGCTGTGGGTGTGGCGTGGCTGCTGCGCCTGTCGGGGGCGATCTGATGACCGACTACACCATCACCGGCCCGCTCAGCGACACGGCCGGGAACCCGCTGCAGTACCGCAACGTCATCGTCACCGCCGCGTCGCTGCCGACGCACACCGTGGACACGGAGATCGTCGCGCCGGGCACCGTCAAGACCGATGCGGACGGCAACTTCACGGTCGACCTGCCGGTCAACGGCGACACCAACCCGTTCTACGTGGTGGTGGTCGGCACGAGCCGGTGGACGATCCGCTCGGCGGTGGCTGGGTCGTGGCATGTGGGCGACCCGGCGATCCAGGTCGCGGTCCTGGCCGGGTCGTGGACCGACCTGGGGGTGTCGCATGACGAGGTGACCGACGCGGTGGCGGCAGAGGCGGCGCTGCGCCAGGCCGCGGACGCGTCCGAGGCCGACGCCCGCGAGTCCGCGGACGCGGCGCACGCGGCGCTCACCACCGACGTGCACGGCATCGTCGACACGTCGCAGCTCGCCACCCACGCGGACGTGACGACGCAGACCGCAGCGGTACAGGCCGCGGTCGACGCGGAGGCGGACCGGGCCGAGGGTGTGGAGGGGTCGCTGCGCGCGGACCTCACCTCTGAGACTGCGGCGCGGGTGTCGGGTGACGCGGCGGCCGTGCAGACCGCGGACCTGGACACGGCAGGGCACCCGCCGACGTTGGATTCGGGCGGGAAGCTCCGCACGGCGCAGCTGCCGTCGCTGGCGATCACCGAGGTCCATGTGGTCGCCTCGCAGGCCGAGATGCTGACCCTGTCGGCGCAGACCGGCGACGTGGCGGTGCGGACCGACCAGCAGCGCAACTGGATTTTGCAGGGCAGCGACCCGTCGGCGCTGGCGGACTGGGTGGAGTTGGCGGTGCCGCCGGACGCGGTGTCGTCGGTGGATGGCCGTACCGGGGCGGTGGACCTGTCGGACCTCTACACGTCGGCGACCGACCCGCGGCTCACCGATGCCCGCACCCCGACCGCGCACGCCGCGACGCACGCGACGGGCGGCACTGACCCGGTGACTCCCGCGTCGATCGGTGCGGCGACAGCAGCGGACCTCACCGCCGAGGTCGCCCGGGCGGAGGCGGCTGAGGCGCTGCTGATCCCGACCGCGCAGCGGGGCGTCGCGGGCGGTGTCGCGTCTCTCGACGCCGCCGGGAGAGTCCCAGCGGGGCAGCTCGCCACGGGCATCGGCTACACGTCCTACACGGACCAGCAGGTGTCACAGCTCCAGCGGCGCCTCGCCGCGCTGGACCTGCCCGGTGCGACCGCCTACTGGCGGGCCGACGTGTTCGACGGCGCCAAGTACCCGGACCTGACCGGTCACGGCCTCGACCTGCTGGTCCCCTCGGGCAGCGCAGCACCGACCCGGCTCGTCTACTCGGGCAGCCGCTACCTGTGGCTGCCCGCGGCCAACGGGTCCGGGGTCGCATCGATCGGGGCGGTCGATGCATCGGGCGGTCTGGACGTGCGTGTCCGCATGTCGAGCGCATGGGCACCAGCGACTAACCAGACCATCATCGGGCAGTGGGGCAACGCTGGCGCCTACGGATGGCAGCTCGGATTCAATTACGTGCTCAAGAAGCTGCACTTTGGGGCATCGCCGGACGGTACGGCGGCGACCTGGGCGTACTCGTCCATTGTGGGGCTGCCAGTGGGCTCCCCCGTCTGGATTCGCGTCACGTGGACCCCTGGCGGCGCCGTAGCGTTCTTCTGGTCGATCGACGGCCAGACGTGGACCGCCTTCGGCACAGGCACCGTGGCGGCCACGATCATGCCATCCCCGGCGCCGCTCGGCGTGGGCGCGATCTACACGTCGGCGGGCTCCCCGAATGGCGCAGTCGAATGCTCCATCTACGCCGCCCAGGTGCTCGACAACAACACCAACACGCTCGCGTCGTGGTCCGCTGAGGACATGAGCCAGACCGGCGGCACCTCCGGTGGGCGGGTGTGGACGATCAACCGTTCCACGAGCGGCAGCAAGGCTGCACTCGTGGACCGCACCATCACCCTGCTCGACGGCGTGGACGACTACCTCTACAGCCCCGACAATCCGCTCCTGAACTTCGGAGCGTCACAGGACTTCACCGTGCTGTGGGTCGGGCGCATCCACAGCGGCGCGACGAACGGCGTGCTGGTCGGCACCGGCCCCGCAGCCGGCCCCGGCTGGCGGCTCACCGAGGGTGCCAGCACCCCGCTCAAGCCCTCAGCGCGGCTCACCGATGGCACCACCCCGGCGTCCGCGGCGGCGGGCACGACCGCCACAGCGGACAAGCTCGCCATGATGCACATGCGCCGCTCTGGCGGCGCCCTCGGAGCGGGAGTGGACGGCGACACCTCGGGTGCGACCGCCTCGGCGGCCACCGACACGACGCAGACGGCCGGCCTGCGGCTCGGCTCCTACACCGACGCCGCGAACTTCGCCGCGTTCGAGTGGCACTCGGCTGCCATCGTCCGCCGGGCTCTCACCGACGCGGAACTGCTCACCGCGTCCCGGGTGCTCACCGCACCGTTCGACCGCTAACCCCTCACCCCCCTTGGCGTGCCTGTTGCAGCCCCCCCGGTCACCCCCCAGCGGGGCCGGCCGGGGGGCTGCAGCGCGTCTAGGGGTCAGTCGCCGTGCAACTGGCCGAGCACCGCCCGGTTACGGACCCGCGCCTCCGGCGGCGGCAGCCGGTACACGACCGGCCGCTCATCCGGCACCCCGTCCGGGCGCACGATCGTCGGCGCGATCCACCGCCACTCCCGCCGAGCCTCCCCACGCGGCCCCACCGCCTGGCGGCGCCAATGACCACGGCGGATGTGCGTCGCCGGCGACGCGTGCGTCGAGACCGGCTCGCCCGCCTCCCCGGGGGTCTCACGGTGCCGCGCCGCGAGGGTCCGCACCGGGCCGAGCGCCCGCAGATCCACCCCCGCCGCCGCCAGCCTCCGCGCCTTACCCCGGTTGCGGACCTGCACCGGCCGCTCCGGCGTCCAGTCACCCCAGCACACCACCGCGATCAGCGACTCGAGAAGCTGCCACCACCCCGACCCGGAACGCCGACCCGGCACCGCCAGATGGATCCAGCCGCCGTCACGGCCACCGCCGAGCAGCCGCGCACCCACCACCCACACCACCTCGTCACGCACCGCCCCGTCGTCGTCCGCGAGGAGCACGACACCCTCGACCACGATCCGGTCCGGGGTGCCGTCGTCGTCGGTCCACGTCGCCAGGTGGATCATCTCGGCGGGCGTGTCGACCGGGACCTCGCTGCGACCGTCGCTACGGCTGTGCTCGACCTGCCAGCCGGCCAGCCAGCCGGGCCGCACGTCCACACCGCCAGTGTCCATGCCCGCCGACCACCACACCGACACCTCCGGCGCCGGGAGCCGCAGCTCCGGCCACTCGTCCCCGTCCGGGATGTCGGTGTGCGCGAGACCCCACGCGACCCGGCCCGACAGCCAGTACGGCACAGCGTCGGCGAGGATCGACGCGACGGTGCCGGCCCCGGCGAGCTCGGCGACCGTCTCGGAGGTGTCCATCAGCCCGACGATGCTCCGCAGGGCGAGCAGGTCACCGGGCCGCATCGGTGTGGGCGGCTCCCAGCGGTCCCACCGGTGCGGCCACACCTCGTCCAGGGCGTGGTAGTCGGAGAGGAGCTGGCGGCGCACCGCGGCCGTGTCGGTGCGGGCGTGGCGGCGCAGCACCGCGGCGACAGCCGCCCACTCGCCGGGCGCCGGGACGCCGAGCGGGTCGGTCACGTCATCGGCTGGTCGGTCACGGTCCGCGACGTGGCCGAGCGGGTCCACGCGGACGCGCTGTGCGCCGTCGCGGTGCTGCGGTGGTGCTGCGATGCGTGCGCGGTGACGGTGCGGACCTGCCACACCCCGCGCCGCTGGTAGGCGATCGTGACCGGCCGCCGCTGCGCGGCGGAGACCTCGGCGGCGCGGCGGGTCGCGTCGTCGAGCCCGGCCAGGTCCGTGACGATGTCGGCGTCGTGCGGGGTCACGGCAGCCTGCCGGTGTCACGCGCCCACGACTCGATCAGCGGCCAATGCCAGATCGGCACACCGGAGATCCGCTGCGTCGGGTCCGGGAGCAGGTCGCGGGCCATCCAGCGGTGCACCGTCGCGGTCTGCACGCCGAGCAGCTCCGCGATCTCTTGCGGGCCGACGAGGCCGGGGGTCCCGGCCGGGATCGTGATCCCGGTCCGGGGCTGCATCTTGTAGCGCATCAGAGGATGTCGTCGGTGCTGGTGCCGTCGCTCCAGTAGGTGCGCCGCACCCAGCCGGGGTTGGCGGGGTCGCTGGTGGCGTCCCAGTAGGTGACCTCGGCTTCGGTGCCGTTGGCGGCGTCGGCGCGGGCCTGGCGCATGATGTCGTCGCAGTAGGCGGCGTCGGCGCTGCGGGCTTCGGGGATGGTGTAGCTGGTCATGGTGTGCTCCTTGGTGGTGGTCATCTCCATGCACACACCGTACAGCATCACTGCACAGTCGTCAAGGGGTGAGCCGAGAAAAATGCCGGGACCCCCAGCCGCAGCCAGGGGCCCCGATGGAGATGACCGGCACCACCCGGCCACACGGACCCACGCTAGCCGTCACACCCGCGGCGTAGGATCGTGAGTCGACAAGGGCGCTTCTCGGCCACGCTTGGAGCCCCCGGCCTTCGGGTCGGGGGTTCCTGCGCGTCTCAGGCAGCCGTCTGGCAGTCGCAGTCCGGCGCGCAGTCGTAGCGCCTGCCCTCCATCGCCTCGCGCATCTGCGCCATCGACGCCCTGCGCAGGTAGATCGACGTGGACGACAGGTGCGCGTGGCCCAACATCGCCTGCACGATGCGCAGGTCGTGGCAGTTGTCGAGCACGTCCGAAGCCGCAGTATGGCGGAGCGCGTGGCCCGACACACCGTCGTAGGCACCGTGCTTCACGCCGGCGCGGCGCATGATGTCGAGCACGATGTAGCCGACCCGCTCGGGCAGGATGCCATCGCCAGGCGCCCGCTTCGATTCGACGATCGGGCCGTGTGCGCGTCGGTGCGGGTGGCGTCGGAGCAGCGACCGCACCTCGCTCGTCACCGGGAGGTCGCGCTCATGCGAGCCTTTGCCGCGGATCAGCAAGATCCCGGCCGGTTCGTCGTAGTGCTCCCACCGTGCCCCGGCGACCTCGCCGCGCCGTAGACCCATGCCGACCTCGAGCGCGAGGATCAGCCGCTCCCGGTCGTCCCGGCACGCGGCGTAGCAGGCGCCGATCACGTCGCGAGGCTGGGCGCGTGGCACCGAGCGGGGACGTTTCGGTGCGGCTATGCCGACGGTCGGGTCCCGCTCGATGATGCGTTCGGCCGTGAGCCACCGGCAGAACTGGCGGACGCTGGCGAAGTACGCGGCTCGGCTGGCCGGCGCGAGGTGCGAGATGCTGCCGAGCCAGACCTCGACGCTGCGGCGGGTGAGCTGGTCGAGTGGGCGCCGCCCGAAGGAGGTGACGAAGGTGGCGATGCGTGGGCCGACGACACGCACCGATTTGGCGTTGTAGACCCCGGTCGCTCTGCGCGCGGCGAGGAAGCGTTCGAGTGGGCGTGTGAGTGTCAGGGTTCCCTCGGTAGTCATGGTCGGGTACCTAATGATTGCGGTGGCGAACGTCAAGGGGTCGAACGGCCTATGCCGCGACGAGGTGTAGCTCCGGCGTCGCATACCATTTGGTAGAGGATTCCACCTGGTCGCTGGGGCTGTCTGGGCCGTCACTGTCGGGTGTTGTGGATGCGAGCGCGAGGACCGTGGCGATCCGGTGTTCAGCGAATCGGCCGAGGCCGGCCGGGCTGACGCCGAAGTAGGCGACAAGACCGACCAGTAGGTCCACCGAGCAGGTGGTCGGGTCGATGTCGCCGCGCAGTGCCTTGCGGATCGTCTCTTCGGAGATGCGGAGGTTGTGGTCCCGGAAGAGCCACAACTCGATGTCCTTGGGCGTGGCGGTCAGGTCGGCATGCGCCTTGACCGCCTTCATGTGGTTGGCGAAGTCCTTCATCGCCATCTCATTTCGTGCTGGACGTGCCATGCCGGAAGTATCGCAAACCGTTTGGCAATTGTCCAGAGGTTGGGTCGCGCATCGACCTAGAGAATTGGGCCTTGACAGCCCCAATCAATTGGCTATTGTATCGGCATGGCCGGAATGGACACCTACCCACTCGTCGACAGGATCGTCCCCGGAGGCCTCGCTGATTACCTGACGACCGCTCGCCATGACGGCGCGAGCTACGAGTCCATCGCCTTCGACCTCCGCGCCGATCACGACATCACCGTGTCTGTTGAGACCGTGCGGAAGTGGTGCCTCCGGGCTCGTGCCGACGACAGCGACAGGGCCGCGTCGTGAAGCCCTCACCGCTCACCATCGAGGTGAGCATCGACCCGGCGTGCGCTGCGCTGAAGTCGCGGGAGAACCGCTCGTGACCGCGACCGTCGTCTGGCTGACCAACGCGGCAGCCGTCGCCACCTACCTCACCATCGCCGCCGCCCTCGTGGCGGCAGTGATCGCCAGCTCCCGCCGACCCCATGCGGCGGACGTGGCAGGCGAGCCCCGGCCGCTCCCACTCGCCCGGCACGCGGCCGGGGCATCCCCGCAACGCGAAACGCCCGCCCCGGAAGCCACCGGGACGGGCGCACACCAACCACACCACTAGTCAGCACAGGAGCGTACCAGCATGGCATCAAGCACAGCGAGCATCTGGCTCGACCGGGGCGACGAACTCACCGCCACCGCCGACGTCGCCTATCCCGGTGCGGAGACGCTGAGCGTCACGATCAGCGCCCGCAACAACGCCGCCGACGCGCACCTGTTCATCAACCACATCACCCCCGACCAGCTCTACCGCCTCGGTGAGCGGCTTGTCGAGCTGTCCGAGCTCCGCGAAGCCGAGATCGTGGCCGCGTCGTGACCGCCGCAGCGCTCACCTCCGAGCAGCTGGCCCGCATCGGCACAGCCATCGCCCAGCCCACCCGCGCGGACGCCCGCCGCCGCGCCACCGTCACCATCCCCACCGTCGACGGTGGCCGCCAAACGGCGACGCTCGTGCACATCGGGCACCGCCGAGGCCGTGGCCGGCCACGCATCGCCACCGTCCAGCTCCCCGCCGGCTCCTACGCCACGCTGCCGGTCGACCGTGTGCAGGTGACCCGGTGAGCCGCTGCCGGCACTGCCGCAGGGACATCGACCCGCACACCTCCACGTTCGAGGTGCCCGCGAACGGGCTGCACGGCGACCTCGTCTTCTGCTCGGTCGACTGCCTCGACGACTACTACACGGCACGCCAACCGGAGCAGGAGTCGTGAGTACAGCCGTCGCCGACTTCCTGACCACCGAGGCCGCCGCCGAACGCCGACCCGAGCCCGAAAGGGATCGTTTTGGCAGGTACGTCATGCCGCACCCGACCACCGGGAAGAAGGTGGCGTGGACCCGCGCCACCACGTGGGCGAAGACCTGCGCCGACACGTTCGGGCTGACGCGCTGGCAGTGCCGCATGGTCGCCGTCGGGCTCGGCCGCCGCCCTGACCTGCTCGCCCAGGCCGCAACGGTCACCGACCCCGACGACAAGGCCGCGAAGAAGCTCCTCGACCGGCTGGCGGACGAGGCGATGGAGCACGCCGGCCGCTCGGTGCGCGCCAACCTCGGAAGCGCTCTGCACTCGTTCACCGAACAGATCGACCTCGGCCACAAGCTGACCGCCCCGCCGCAGTTCGCCGCCGACCTCGACGCCTACCGGGCCGGGACCAAGGATCTGCTCATCGACCCGGCGCACGTGGAGCGGATCGTGTGCATCCCCGAACTCGAGGTGGCGGGCACGTTCGACCGGCTCGCCACCATCGACGGCACCCGCTACATCGCGGACCTC
>DASSKO010000211.1:0-5195 GCA_035690425.1 Nocardioidaceae bacterium | reverse complement strand
TATACCTCGCCGTTGCGGTAGGCGTCGGCGATCGCGAGCACCATGGCGACGTACTCGTCGGACTGGTTGTAGCTGAAGACCGCGGCTTCGGCGCCGGCGCGGGTGCTCACGTCGCGATCGCCGGCGCAGAGATAGGCACCTGCGGCGAGCGCGGCATCGTCGAGGTCGTGCGGGTCACGTTCGCCGTCCCCGTCGCCGTCGGCGGCCACTACCGCCCAGGTGCCGGGGATGAACTGCATCGGTCCCACCGCGCGGTCCCAGGTGGTGTCGCTGTCGAGCGTGCCGCCGTCGGTGTCGGCGATCGCCGCCACGCCGGGTGACCCGTCGAGTGCCACGCCCAGGATGTGCGGATAGGTCTTGCCGTTCGCCGCGACCCGCGCGCCGCCGTAACGGCCGTGGTCGGACTCCACCCGGCCGATCCCGGCCATCAGCGCCCAGTCGATGTTGCACGACGGATCACTGTGCGCGAGGGTGGCTGCCGCCTGCCGGTACGCCGTAAGCGCCGCTGCAGGGATGTCCAGGCTGCCCTCGGCGCTGAGGTCCAGCAGCCGCTTCTCACTCGAGGGCACGACTACGCCGCCCGTCTGTGGGTCCACGTTGACCGTTCGACTCGACGCCACCCGTTCGATGACCTCTCCAGGAGCCTCATCCTCGGCGAACTGGGTGGTGTTGTCGGGCACCGCCATGCTGGGTGCGGGCTCGAACGCGTCGACGAACTGGATGCTGCTCACACCAGCCACGGCGAGCGGGACCAGGCAGGTGAGCGCCGATGACAGCAGAACGCGTGGAACGGTTCGGCGTGTGCGGACCGTGGCGGCCACGTCTGCCGGTGCTTCCGGGCCTGTGGCCGCTGTCGTCTCGTCCATGCCCGAAAACCGTCTCTCCGCCCGAGGTGGATGAGCGGAGGTTATGCGGTGACGGGGCCCCGCGTCCGGCGAATCACCAGAAGTGTGATCAGGTCCGTCGGAAAGCGGTCGCGGCACCCGACGTCGTTGATGTGCTCCGGGCTGCGGCTCTGCTCACGATGCGGGGTCCACAGGGGCCGCCATGACGTCGTGGTCGACGAGGTCGAGGTCGGCGATCGCGCGCACGCCGAAGACCCGGTCGCCGGCGGGCGTCAGAGTCACCGTGACCCCGTCCGCTTCTGAGAGTGCGGCCAGCTCGTCACCCAACGTCGTGCCGTCACCGTCGATGTCGGTCGTGGTGAGGTCGATCGAGGAGAAGTCGATGAGCAAGGTCCGGCCCTCGGCCTCGGCCCCGGTGTCGGACTCGGTGTCGGACTCGGTGTCGGACTCGGTGAGGGTCCACCGGCCGGGTGCGTCGGCCGCGGACATCAGGCCGGTCACCTCGGTAGTCTCCACATCCTCAGGATCTGGGAGCGATTCGGACTCGTCCTGAGCCTCGGGCACGTACGCATCGATGACCTGCGCCACGGTGGCGACGCCCGTGTCGTCGTCCTTCTGCACGGCCATCGTCACTGTCGCCCCGGTAAGCACCGCGATGGCGGAGAGCTCGTCAGCGACCGTCCCGGTCGTGCCGTTGCCGTCGAAGTCTTCAGCGGCTGTCGTCTCCCCGACCTCGGTGAGGTCGAGCGTCCACTGCTGAGGGTCCTGGCCGGCTTCGGTCACGCAGAGCGCATCGTCGCAAACGGCGATGTCACCGGCAAGCTCGACGGTTTGGACCTCGGGCGCCGGCGGTTGCTCGTCTGCCGGGTCGCCCGAGCCGTCGTCGGGGTGCTGCCCGTCGGGGCCATCCTCGGTTTCCGTCTGGTCTTCGCCTCCGCCGTCCGCACCGTCGTCGGGCGGTTGGGGATTGTCGGGTGACTCGGTGTCGCCGGTGTCGCCGGTGTCGCCGGGTGGTCGCGAATCTTCGGGAGACGGGTTTTCGGGAGGCTCGGGGTTGTCGGGACCCTCGGTGTCGCTGGGTGGCTCGGTGTCCCTGGGTGGCTCGGTGCCTGTGGGGGGCTGCTCCTCGCCGTGCCGATCCCGCGACTTGTCCGGCTGATCTGTCGGCTGGTCATGCTGCTTCGGCGCTGGCTTGGGCGCTGGCTTGGGCGCTGGCTTCGGCGCTGGCTTCGGCGCGGGTGGCTCGTCGCGGTCGGGGCGGTCGCCCGAGGTGGCAGTCGGGCGGTCCACACCCTTTCCAGGCGAGCTCGTCTCGCCGTTGACGCTGCCGCGAGGCACGTCCTCCAGGCTCGGCGCAGACCCGCTGCCGGTAACCGTTGCCGACGGCACAGCTACCACGCCGCCGCGGTAGGCCTTCGCCAGCGACAGCACCAGAGCGACGTACTCGGCGGAGTGGTTGTAACGAAAGACCGCAGCCTCCGCGCCGGACCGGGTGCTCAGGTCGCCGTCCCCGGCGCACAGGTACACGCCGGCGGCAAGTGCGGCGTCGTCGAGGTCATGGGGGTCGCTGCGGCCGTCACCGTCACCGTCGGCGGCCATCATCGACCAGGTGGTCGGGATGAACTGCATCGGGCCCACTGCACGGTCCCACACCGGGTCACCGTCCAGTTGGCCGCCGTCCGTGTCGCTGATCGCGGCGACGCCGGGCGAGCCGTCGAGCGGCAGTCCCAGGATGTGGGGCGACGTGGTCCCGTCGTCGTGCACGGTCGTGCCGGCGTAGCGCCCGTGGTCCGACTCGACCCTCCCGATGCCGGCCAGCAGGGACCAGTCGATGCGGCAGGCCGGGTCTGTACGCCGGAGCGTTGCGGCCGCCTCCCGGTAGGCGTCCAAGGCGGCGGTGGGCATGTCGTAGTCACTCGCGAGGCTGGCCGCACGCACTCGCGCCTCGCTGGACGGCACGGTGACCACCCCCGCGAACGTGTCCGCGACGACGCCGTCGCGGCCATAGTCGATGTCACGGACCGGATCGACGACGCGACCGGGAACGACGTCGATGTCCCGGGAGCCCGGCGACGGGCCGACCTCCTGAGGCGCGCTGAACAGCAGCCGCGAGCCCGACTCCAGTGGGTCCACGGCAGCCGGTGGGGACCCGAACGCGATCGGCACGGGAAGCAAGCAACCGACCGTGAGGCATTTGAGGGTGACGGTGCGCCGGCGAGACATCCGAACAGCCGCACGTCGGTGGCGTCCGCCGCTGTCCACCGACTTGCTCATTGGCATCCGACCCGTGTTCGTGGATGACTTCGTGTGCGGCCCAACGTATAGGCAGAAACCGCTGAGATGAACCCCTTGCCCGGCTGGCAATCGGTAAAGGGCCTGCGGGCACCTGCGCGCGCCGTGGTTGGCCGGCCCCGCCACGGCTCGTGGCGGTCAGGCCACCAACCGGTCGAGCAGCCGGTGCAGCTCAGCCGCGGGGTCGTCGGTCAGCCCGGAGTGCACCGGGCCGGGCTGCACCACGGTGCTGCGCGGCGCGGTCAGCCAACGGAAGACCGTTCCCAGGCCGCCGCCTTCGCGAGCGGTGCTGGCGACCTCGGCGCGACACCCGTGCTGCACCCCCGCGAGGGCGTCCTCGACGCCTTGCACGTCGACGTCGGGGTCGAGCGCGCGCAGCCGGTCGGGGGAGAGCCGCACGGCGGCATCGAGAAAAGCACGCTGCTGGCAGTACAGCAGTACCCCGACGTTGACGAACTCCCCGCGGTCGACACGGGGAACGGCGCGCAGCACGGCGTACTCGAAGACGACGCGGCCGGTTGCTGGACCCATCAGTCGCCCCCTCCGGGTAGCCAGCTCGGCGAGGCTTCGACGCGTGCGAGCAGCAGGTCGCGATAGGCCGCCCGCGCGGTCGACGCGTCGGCCGGAGCGGCCGGGTCGGGCCGATGCAGGTCCGGAGTCAGCCACTCGTCGGGCACGAGCGCGAGTACGTCGTCGAGGAGGGCGTCGGTCAGCTGCGCGGCCAGGCCGGGTGCGACCTCGGACACCGGGGGAGCCAACCCGGCGAGCACGTGGTCGCTCACGTCGAACGGCGAGGTGGCGAACCGGTCGGCCCGAGACCAGTCGTGATGGAAGCGCAGCGCCGCTCCGTGGTCGATGCACCACAGCTTCCGGTGCCAGATGAGCAGGTTCGGGTTGCGCCACGACCGGTCGATGTTGGCCGTCAACGCGTCCAACCAGATGACGGTGGCTGCCTCCTCGGGGTCGACCCCGAAGGCAGTCGGCTCATAGCCGAGAGAGCCCGGCAGGAAGTCGACACCGAGATTGGTCCCGGCGCTCGTGGTGAGCAGCTCCTGCACCTCCTGGTCGGGTTCACTCCGGCCGATCACCGGGTCGAGCTCGAGCAGTACTAGGTCAGGCACCCGCAGCCCGAGCCGCCGGGCGAGCTCCCCGACGACGATCTCTGCGACGAGCGCCTTCGGACCCTGGCCGGCGGCGTGGAACTTGGCGACGTAGGTGCCGAAGTCGTCCCCCTCGACGATGCCCGGCAGCGAGCCACCCTCGCGCAGGGGCGTCAGGTAAGCGGTCGCGACCACGGTGTCCAGCACGCAGCCACGGTAGCCGGGCCAGCCTTCGCAGGTCTCGACCGGATATGCCGAGTCGACCCTTGCGTCAGTGCACCACATTGAGTGATCGTGTGTGAGCGCTAAGTGAATCGTCCACGCAAGCTCGATCAGGAGTTGATGCACGATGACCGATGAGCGACCGAACGAGGCCGGCGGGCTGAGCCGGCGTACCCTGCTGGCGTCGTCAGCCGCCGGCGCTGCGGCGTGGGGACTCTCCGGCCTGGGCCCGGCCAGCGCGGCCGAGGCCGCTGCCCTACAGCCCGGCGAGACCATGGCCGGTGTGCCGTTCGACGCGGTCAGTCCGGCACGGATCGGGATCATCGGTCTGGGCATGCGTGGCGGCAGCATGATCGACAACTTCCTCGGCATCCCGGGCTGCCGGGTCACTGCCCTGTGCGACATCCGCGCCGGCTATGCCGAGCGCGCTGCGCAGAAGGTGCGCAGAGCGCGTCAGCCACGACCCAGGGTCTACACCGGCGGCGACTTCGCCTTCGAGGAGATGGTGCAGCAGCCGGACCTCGACTTCGTCTACGTCGCCACGCCGTGGATCTGGCACACCCGGATGGCGATCGCCGCGATGGAGGCCGGCAAGCACGTCGGCACCGAGTGTCCGGCCGGTATGGCGCTGGACGACCTGTGGCAGCTGGTCAGGGTCTCGGAGAAGACCCGCCGGCACTGTATGCAGCTGGAGAACTGCAACTACGGCCACAACGAGATGCGAGTGCTGCGGATG
>DASSKO010000210.1:0-25905 GCA_035690425.1 Nocardioidaceae bacterium | reverse complement strand
CTTCGACGCCGCACTCGACGCATTGGTGCACGGCCCGCGGCAGGAGGGCAGTCGCACGACACCCGGCGACGTGGTGATCGGGTGGGGCCGGCGGGACCGGGTGACCCTGCCCGGCCAGGCCGAGCAGGCGATGCGTGAGTTTCCGCAGGCGCGGCTGTACTGGTTCGAGGACTGCGGACACTTCCCGCACTGGGACAAGCCGCAGGAGACGATCGAGCTGATCCTCACCAGCACGGACGGGGCCAGCTCGTCCACGATCTGACCCCTTCGCAACACGCCCGAGACTGATCGAGGTCCACAGCGGTGGACTGGAATGTGGCCTGGTCAGATCGGGGGAGCCGGTCACCGGACAACCGTTATCCACAGCTGTGTACCCAGCCTGTGCACAGCGGCGTTCGGCGTTTTCCACAACCCCCGGCCGGTTGCGCACAGGGGCTGTGGACCTCCGGCTTCTCGGCGTACGCGGGCGCGGTCTAACCTCCCCAAGGCTGTCGCGCGAGCGGCTCGTACGCGTTGTCGGTGGACCGCCCTAGGGTGTCGAACACACGTTCGCGCACCGCAGTAGTCGGAGAGGAGTCGGCCTTGAGCATCGCCGAGTTTCACGGTCGGGTCGACGAGGACTACAGCCAGCTCGACCGGACACCGCCATCGGACTACGTGGCCGAGCAGAGCGTGCTCGGCGCGATGCTGTTGAGCAAGGACGCCATCGCCGACGTCGTCGAGGTGGTGCGCGGCACCGACTTCTACCGGCCCGCCCACGAGACCGTCTACGACGCGATCATCGACCTCTACGGCCGCGGCGAGCCGGCCGACGCCGTCACGGTCTCGGCGGAGCTGCAGCGCCAAGGCGAGCTGGGCCGGGTCGGTGGAGCGCCCTACCTGCACACGCTGGTCTCGGGCGTGCCGATCGCGGCCAACGCGGGCTACTACGCCGAGATCGTGCGGGAGAAGGCGATCCTGCGCCGGCTCGTCGACGCCGGCACCCGGATCGCCCAGATGGGGTACGCCGGGGAGGGCGAGGTTGACGACGTGGTCGACCGGGCCCAGGCGGAGGTCTATGGCGTCACCGAGAAGCGCTCGAGCGAGGACTACGCGCCGCTCGCCGAGATCATGGAGGGCGCCCTCGACGAGATCGAGGCGATCGGCAACCGCAACGGCGAGATGGTCGGCGTGCCGACCGGGTTCGCCGAGCTCGACGAGCTGACCAACGGCCTGCACCCGGGCCAGCTCGTGATGATCGCCGCAAGACCTGCGATGGGAAAGGCCCTCGCCCTCGACACCCCCCTCGCCACTCCCACTGGTTGGACGTCCATGGGTGAGGTGGCGGTCGGCGACCGACTGTATGGTGCCGATGGAAAGGCGACGACGGTTGTCGCCGCAACCGAAGTCATGCACGGCCGTCCCTGCTACGAGATCAGCTTTTCCGACGGCACGCGGATCGTCGCCGACGCTGAGCACCAGTGGCTTACCGAGGATCGAGAGACCCGCCGTGGCCGCGCCGCGCCTACGGTTGTGACGACCAGGGAGATCGAGAGCACGTTACGGGTGGGCCGCGACCGGCGCGCCAACCACTCAGTGCGGAACACAACACCGCTCGAGGGCAGCGCGACAGACCTGCTGATCGCGCCGTACACGCTCGGCGCGTGGCTGGGGAATGGTGAGGCGGCCGGCAACAGGCTCACCTCAGACACCCCTGAGATCCCTATGATGATCGAGGCTGAGGGGTACGCCGTCCGCCCGCTCGGCAACATGATGTTCTCGCTGGTGTTGCCCCAGGAGCCGGAATCGTCCGCCCGCGGCAGCACGGTGTGTCCGGAGTGTGATGGCCGGAAAAGTCATGTAGCTGTTCGGTGCTCCACGTGCCACCTCGCACACAGCTTCACTGGTCACCTGCGCACGCTCGGCGTGCGCGGCAACAAGCACATCCCTGGCGCCTACCTCCGCGCCCCCGAGCCGGAGCGGCGCGCGTTGCTCGCTGGACTCCTCGACACCGACGGCACGATCGTTCGCATGGGGGGAGCGGTGCAGTTGGCACTCACCAACGCCCGCCTTGCTGCGGACGCGTACGAGTTGATCGTCTCGCTTGGGTACAAGTGCGGCCGACGCACCAAGGGCGTGCAGGGGCGCTCCGAGGCAACCTCGACGTGCCACATCCTGAGCTTCTCTGCCCTAGATGACGTATTCCGTCTGCACCGCAAGGCCGTCACGCACAAGGAACATCGAGGTGAATCCCTCGCCAGGAATGGGCGCAGGTATATCACAGGAACACGTCAGGTCCCCTCGGTGCCGGTTCGGTGTGTGCAAGTTGACAATGTCGAGCATAGGTATCTCGCCGGTGAGTCGATGGTGCCCACGCATAACTCCACGTTGGCACTCGACGTGGCTCGTGCGGCTTCCATCAAGCATGGCCTGGCCAGTGTGATCTTCTCCTTGGAGATGACGCGCAACGAGATCACCATGCGCCTGTTGTCAGCAGAGGGACGTATTCCGCTGCACCATATGCGCAACGGCCACATGAGCGATGACGACTGGCAGCGCCTGGCTCGCAAGATGGGCGAGGTGTCGTCCGCGCCGCTATTCATCGACGACTCGCCCAACATGACGATGACGGAGATTCGAGCCAAGGCGAGGCGGCTGAAGCAGCGGCACGATCTCCGCCTGATCGTCGTCGACTATCTGCAGCTGATGACCTCCGGCAAGAAGGTTGAGAGCCGCCAGCTCGAGGTGTCTGAGTTCTCCCGCCAGATGAAGTTGCTGGCCAAGGAGTTGGAGGTCCCCGTTGTCGCGCTATCGCAGCTGAACCGAGGCGCCGAGCAGCGCTCCGACAAACGCCCGATGCTGAGTGACCTTCGAGAGTCGGGCTGCCTTACGGCCGACACCCGGCTTACTCGTGCTGACAACGGTGACGAGATTTCGCTCGGCGAGTTGATGACGTCGCAGGTGCGTGACGTTCCGGTGTGGGCCCTCGACGACCGTCTGAAGCTGGTGCCACGGACACTGACCCACGCATTTCCCAGCGGGGTGAAGGAGGTCTTTCGGTTGCGGCTGGCCTCTGGCCGAGAAATCAAGGCAACGTCCAGCCACCGGTTCCTCACCTACGACGGGTGGCGGTCGCTGGGTGAGCTTGCACCCGGAAACCGGTTGGGCACAATTCGCCATGTGCCGGCTCCTCTGCGGCCTTCCCCGATGGACGATAATGAGGTCGTGCTGCTTGCACATATGCTCGGTGACGGCTCGTTCGTTCGCCGCCAGCCGATTCGGTACGCGAGCATTGACGAAGCCAATCTGACCGCGGTGGATGGCCTGCGGAGTCATGAGAAGGTTGTGCCCGCGTCGATGTTCGCAGCCCCCAACTCGCAGGTGCGACTATTCCTTCGGCACCTCTGGGCGACGGATGGGTCGGTACATCGCCCGAAGGGCGTGTCGTGGGCTCATGTCTCCTATGCAACACGTAGCCGGACGATGGCGGATCAGGTTGCGAGTCTCCTGCTGCGCTTCAACATCTACGCACGTGTCTCTCGTGTGCAGCCGAGCGATCACCGCGATATGTATCACGTCAAGGTGTATGGAGCGGAGAACCAGCTGCGCTTCATCGACAAGATCGGAGTCCATGGCGGTCGGGGCGAGGTTGCGCGCGAGATTGCCGACTCTCTTCGGTCCGTGCGGCCGGCGTCAAAGCTCGACACTGATCCGAAGGAAGTGTGGGTAAAGGTAAAGGCCGCGCTGAAGGGGAAACAGATGACAAACACGGAGTCGGCGCCTGCCCTCGGTCGGCAGCGGGTCGGACGGCCGTATGCCGGTGCACCAACGCGAGCTCGGCTCGCGGAGGTGGCCGCCATTCTCGATGACGACGACCTCGAGCTGCAGGCGACCAACGACGTCTACTGGGACAAGATTGTTGAGATTGAAAGCATCGGCACGGAAGATGTCTACGATGCCACCGTGCTCGGACTCCACAATTTCGTCGCGAACGGGATCGCTGCCCATAACAGCTTGGAGCAAGATGCGGACATGGTGATTCTGCTGCACCGCGAGGACGCCTACGAGAAGGAGTCTTTGCGCCCCGGTGAGGCAGACATGATCGTCGCCAAGCACCGCAACGGACCAACCAAGGACGTAGTTGTCGCCTTCCAGGGTCACTACTCTCGCTTCGTCGACATGGCCCACGGCTAGCTGTCCTGTCTTGTCCGGTGAGCGCCGAAATGAGAACCGGACTACATGCCGGCATTCGCTGGCCACTCACACCATCGCCTTGAGCGATCGTCCATCGGAACCGGTTGCGAGCCGGCACAGACTGAGATGATGCGTGCATGCCGCAGGACGCTTGGGCCGCGTTGGCCGACCCGTTCATCGAGGGCGCATACGCCTCGGTCAAGGGGCAGGTCCGAACGTTCGTGCTCCACGCTCAGTTGCTGCGGCACCTCCCCGACCCGCCAGCGACGGTCCTCGACGTCGGTGGTGGCGCGGCGCACCAGTCGTTGCCGCTGGCCCGGCTGGGGTACGACGTCACTGTCTTGGATCCGTCGCCGGCCATGCTCGAGAAGGCCGAGCAGCGCCTGAGCGCCGAGCCGGAGGAGGTGCGGCACCGCCTCCGGCTGATTCAGGCACCCGGCGAGCAGGCCGAGGCGGTGACCGGCGGCCAACGGTTCTCGGCGGTCCTGTGCCACGGCGTGCTGATGTACATCGAGCGACCCGACCAGCTTGTCCGCGCCCTGTGCCGCTGCACGCAGCCCGGCGGGATCGTCTCGGTGATGGCGCTGAACGCCCGCACACTGGCGGTCCGTCCCGCGCTGGACCGCCGGTGGGCCGACGCACTGGCCGCCTTCGACGCCACTGGCGAAGTTGGCGTGCTGGGTGCCAGCACCCGTGGCGACACCGTTGACGGCCTGTCTGCCCTACTGGAATGCAGCGGGGCGGATGTGGAGGCGTGGTACGGCGTGTGGCTGTTCGCCGACTGGATGGACCTGCCGCCCGAGAGCACCGACGTCGCGGCGGTCGCAACTGTCGAGCTCGAAGCGAGCATGCGGGATCCCTACCGGCAGCTGAGCCGAGTCTTCCACCTGGTCGGTCGGCGCCCCAAGCCCCGTCCGCCTGATCCACCCAGCAGTGGAACGGACTTCGAGTGACGCCGTCCCGCTCGCCATCTCTTTACCGAAACACCGTGCCTTGCGGTGGCGACTCGACCTCACGAGGATGACCAGGTGACCCTTCCCAAGCGGCTTCAAGGAGTGACCCTGCAGGTCGGTGTTTCTGACCTGGCCAGGGCCCGTGCATTCTACGACGAGCTATTCGGCGACGAACCCGACTTCGCGGCGGCCGATGACTTCCAGGAGTACGAAGCGCATCCTGGATTCTGGTTTCAGATCACCACCCGGATCCGGCCCGTCAATCTGCGTCGACTCCGCTTCGGCGTGGCGGACATCAACGGGGTCCGCAACGCGGTCGTTGCAATGGGATGCTCCGTGAGCGAGACCGGTGAGTTGCCTGGCGTCGTGGCGTGGTGCGACTTCTCGGACCCGGACGGCAATCCGCTCGGGCTCTACCAGGACTTGGTGACACACCCAGAGTTGTCCTGACGCAGTCACAGGGCTGCCCGTTGGCTAACCCGGCTCATCCCAGAGCCACCGGGCACCTCATTTCCGCGCGACTGCGGGCGGCGCGCGCCTATCCTCGGCAGATGCCTGTAGTGGGCACGAAGCTCCACATCCCGTCGCCTCGGCGGCAGGTCGTTCCCCGACCCCGGCTCACCGACCAGCTCACCGGGTCATCAGGGGTGAGTCCGCGGCTCGTCCTGGTCGCCGCCCCGGCGGGGTTCGGCAAGACCACCCTGCTCACACAGTGGCTGAGCGGGCAGCGGGCGGTTGGCTGCCGGGTGGCGTGGCTGTCGCTCGATGCCGAGGACAGCGACCCTCGGCGGTTCCTGACCCACGTCGTCGCGGCGTTGCAGACCAGCGCACCGCAGGTCGGTGCCGAAGCGACATCCCTGCTGGAGGCGGACGGGCCGTTGTCGCCGGAGGCGGCTTTGGCGAGTCTGCTCAACGAGCTCGACGACCTGGACGGCCCGACGGTGCTTGCGCTCGACGACTACCACGTCGTCGAGTCGCCGGAGGTCCATGAGGCGGTCAAGTTCTTGGTCGACCACCTGCCGGCCCACGCATGCATCGCCGTCACCACCAGGGCGGACCCACCGCTGCCCGTGGCGCGGCTGCGCGCCCGCGGAGAGATCCTCGAGCTGCGCGCCGCTGACCTGCGGTTCACCGCCGACGAGGCCCAGGCGTTCCTTAACGGCGCGATGGGGCTCGACCTCGACCCCGCCCACGTGGCTGCGCTGGAGAGCCGCACCGAGGGCTGGGCCGCTGGCCTGCAGCTGGCCGCGCTGTCGATGCGGAACCACACCGATGTCGATGAGTTCGTCGCGGCGTTCACCGGCAGCCACCGGTTCGTCCTCGACTATCTCGTCGACGAGGTCCTGCGCAGCCAACCTGACCACGTCCGGAGGTTCCTTCTCGACACGTCCGTCCTCGGCCAGCTGACCGGCCCGCTGTGCGACGCGTTGTCCGGCGACGACAACGGCGCAGAACGGCTCGAGGGCCTCGAACGGGCGAACCTCTTCCTGGTCCCACTCGACGATCACCGCCGCTGGTACCGCTACCATCACCTGTTCGCCGACGCGCTACAGGCCAGGCTGCAGGCTCAGGCCCCTGACCGGTTGCCGGTCCTGCACCGCGCCGCCAGCCGCTGGCACACCGACCACGGAAACCTCGACGACGCCATCACCCACGCTGTCGCCGGGGGAGACACCGAACACGCCGCCGAACTGGTCGCGCTCGCACTCCCTGACCTGCGCCAACGGCGCGCGGACCGGACCCTGCGGGCGTGGCTGCGCGAGCTCCCCGACGAAGCCGTACGACGCCGACCGCTGCTGTGCGCCTTCCTGGCCTGGACCCGGCTGTCCGAAGGCGACCTCGACGCCATGAGCACCTGGCTCGACACCGCTGAGACCGCGCTCGCGGACCAGGCCGACCATCCGGCCCGGGCCGCGCTGGCGACCATAGAGCCCGACGGGCCGCGGGCTGGCGCCGTTCGTGCCCTCGAACACGAGAGGCGTGCCCTACCGGCCACCATCGCGATGTACCGGGCCTCGGCTGCCCAGGCGCGCGGAGACACCGCCGGAACGATCGCGCACGCCGGTCGCGCGATGGAGCTCGCCGGACCCAACGACCATCTCGCCCGCGGCGGCGCCGCCGGGTTCCTGGCTCTGGCCACCTGGGCCACCGGCGACCTCGACACCGCCGTGGACACGTTCGCCGCGGCCGTCGACAGCTTCCGGGCGGCCGGCGACTCCGCCGACGCGCTCGGCGCGACCGTTGTGCTCGGGGAGATGTGGCTGGCACGCGGACGTCCCGATGAAGCGCGGCGGCTGTACGAGCGTGCGCTCGCCACCGCACAACGCCACCCTGGCCCGGTGCTCGCCACGACCGGCGATCTGCACGTCGGTCTGGCCGAAGTGCTCCGCGAGCAGGGCGACCTCGAGGCGGTCGCTGCTCACCTGCGGGCGGCGGAGGAGCTGGGCGAGGCCGGGTCGCTGCTGGAGAACCGTCACCGGTGGTTCCTCGCCAGCGCCGGCTTGCTTCGAGCGCGCGGGGACCTCGACGGCGCTGCTGCCATGCTCGACGAGGCCGAGTCGCTGTATCTGCACGGCTTCTTTCCCGACGTGCACCCCATTCCAGCCGTCAAGGCTCGGGTCCGCATCGCCCAGGGCCGGCTCGCGGATGCCCGTGCCTGGGCTGCGGAGTGCGGCGTCACCGTCGTCGATCCACCCGGCTATCTCGCTGAGTACAACCAACTGACCCTTGCCCGCCTCCTCATCGCCCAGCACCGCGCCGACCGCCCTCAGGAACCGCTCGACGATGTCCGGGGCCTGCTCGACCGCATCGTCGAGGACGCGACGGACGGCCGCCGCGGCGGCAGCCTGATCGAGGCACATCTGGTGCGGGCCCTCGCCCGCCATGCGCTCGCCGACCTCGACCGCGCACTCGCCGACCTCGCCACCGCCCTCGTGGTCGGTGTCCCCGCCGGTTACGTCCGGATGTTCCTCGACGAAGGCCCGCCGATGGTGGAGCTGCTGCATGCGGCGAAGCGGCGGCCGGAGGCCGGCGAGCATGCGGCTCGGCTCCTGCAAGCGGCGACGGCGGGGTCGGACACCGAAGACCGGCCCTTGGCTGCACGCACGCTGTCTGGTGCCGGGCCCGGCAGCGAGGTGCTCAGCGACCGGGAGCTGGAGGTGCTGAGGCTCTTGGCTACCGAATTGAGCGCTCCTGACATCGCGCGGCAGCTGTTCGTGTCGGTCAACACGGTGCGGACCCACACCAAGCACATCTTCACCAAGCTCGACGTCAACACGCGTCGGGCAGCGGTGCGTCGCGCCGCAGAACGCGGGCTCCTCTGACCTGGTCCGGACGTCGTACGCGGTCGTGCCGAATCACCAACCCGATCACATCGCTTGGTGATGTGTGGTCACCACCCCGGCTCCTAGCGTCCTTGCCAGTCCCGGCACACCGCCCGGACCCGCCCCACCGGCCCTAGGAGCCCGTCATGACCATCACCGCCAACGGCCTCACCCGGGCTGCCGGCATCTCTGCCGCGGCAGCTGGGCTGATCTTCATCGGCGTCCAGATCAACCATCCCCACCTGGACACCGCCTCCATCACCACCTCCGAAGTCGTCATCCGCAACTCCCTGAAGGTCCTGATGGCCGTGCTCGCGCTGGCCGGAATCACCGGCATGTACCTGAGCCAGGTCCGCCGGAACGGACTCCTGGGGCTCGTCGGCTACCTGCTGCTCGGGACCGGCTACCTCCTCATCATGAGCAGCGTCTTCCTGGCGGCCTACGTCCTCCCCTCCATCGCTCGGACCGACCCCGCATTCGTCCAGGACGTCATCGCCGCGACCACCGGCGGCACACCCACCGGTGACCTCGGGGCACTGGGCATTGCGCTACGGGCACAGGACCTCACCTACCTGGCCGGCGGCCTGGTGTTCGGCATCGCGCTGTACCGGGCAGGCGTTCTCGCCCGTTGGGCGGCCGTGCTTCTCGCGGTGGGTGGCGTCGTCACCGTGGTGCTCTCGGTGATGCCTGATGCCTTCTACCGGTTGCTGGCCTTCCCGAACGGCATCGCGATGATCGCCCTTGGCTACTCGCTGTGGAGCACCGCCCGCACGAACCTCGCGACTCGGCCGGCTGCGATCCCCGGCCCTCGCGTCACCACCGCCGGTGCGGAATGACGGGAGTAACCCGATGACAACCGCAACTGCAACGCCAACCATCTCCTCCGACCTGTCGCTGACCCGCCTGCACCTGATGCGCGTCGGCTACCTCGTGATGGGTGGCGGACTCGCGTTGGTGAAGTGGCCGCTCCTACCTGACGCTCCCACTCTGCCGCTGTACGAGGGCGTGACTCTCTGCCTGCTGACGGCAATGTCACTGCTGGCGCTGCTCGGCCTTCGCTACCCGGTGAAACTGCTGCCGGTGCTGTTGTTCGAGTCGGCTTGGAAACTCCTCTGGCTCTCCCTGGTCGCCCTCCCCAGAGCGACCAGTGGTGACCTGGGCACGGCCACGGCCGGAATCATGTTCAACTGCTCGTTGGTCGTCATCATCCTGGCGGTCGTCCCGTGGCGGTACGCGTGGCAGCGCTACTTCCTCGCCACCGGGGACCGGTGGCGAGGATGACCGGCCGCACCCTGGTGACATCCCACCGCACCACCGGGAAGGCATGCTGGACGGTGCCGGTGGCGCTCATCGCGTTGAGCGCCATCCCGCTCGCCGCGGGAACCTTCCGTCTGGTTCAGCTCGCGGGTGGTCCGGCGGTGGTGCCGGCCGATGACCGGTTCGCCGGGTTCACGGCACCCGTCGTGGTCCACATCGTCGGCGCCGCCCTCTACGCCCTCGTCGGAGTGTTCCAGTTCGTGCCGCGCATCCGCCGACACCACCCGACCTGGCACCGTCGGGCCGGCCGCGCCCTGGTCCTGGCCGGACTGCTGGTGGCCGGCTCTGCGCTGATGATGACCTTGCTGTACGCGCGAAAGCCCGGCACCGGGGACCTGCTTTACGTCCTTCGCCTGCTGTTCGGCTCCGCGATGATCGCCTGCCTCGTCCTCGGGTTCGCCGCCGTACGTCGCGGCGACATCGTCGCCCACCGTGCCTGGATGATCCGGGCCTACGCCATCGCCCTGGCCGCCGGAACGCAGGCGTTCACCGAGGGCATCGGCGCCGCGATCTTCGGCACCGGCGAACTCCGAGGCGACCTCGCCAAGGCGGCAGGGTGGGCCATCAACATCGCCGTCGCCGAGTTGGCGATCAGACGCCGCCCGATCCGGCGCCGCCTGCCACCGGTCATCACACAGTCACCCGCAGGAGCGCCGTCATGAGCGCCGGCCCCAGCGAGAACAGCGCGCGCAGCAGCACCAGCATGCTCTACGAGTTCCGCGTCGCCGGCCATCTCGACGACCACTGGGCGAGCTGGCTGGGCGCGCTCACCCTCACCCACGGCGAGGACGGGACTTCGACCCTCACCGGAACAGTCGCCGACCAGGCACAGCTCCACGGCGTCCTCGACCGGCTGCGCGACATCGGCGCCACGCTCCTCGCCGTGCACGCCACCGACCAGGCCCGGAACACCTAAGCCGAGATCGGCTGGGTCCTCGACCCCGCCTACACCGGGCACGGGTACGCCACCGAAACCGTACGGGCCTGCTCACCTACTGCTTCGACGAGCTGGAGGTGCGTCGCGGCGGCCCATCGAAAGCCTCGGCATGGCTCCGCCGTCACGGCTTCCACACCATCAGAACGACGACGACGAGCAGCAGGACAGAGACGGTTCCCGACGATGCGGCGATTCGGGCGTAGTGGCGGGGTGCCTGCTCGGCGTCGCCGGACAGGGTCTGCAAACGCTCACCGGCGTGGCGCGTGGCCGGGGCGACGCCCAGCAAGCTCAGCGCCAACGCGGCCAGGTAGAGGATCAGCGAGGTCCACACCCACGGCGTCGTGATCGAGAGGTCGTATTGCGGATCGCTCATCCCGAGTACGCCGAAGCCGAGGATCGCAACGATCAGGGAGCCCCAGCTGGTGATGGTCGTGAGTCTGGCCAAGCTGGCAACGCTTGCCGGTTGGCGTGCTCGTAGGGCGTGCATCGCGATCATCGGCAGGACCGCCATCGGACCGATGATGAAGACTGCGGTGACGACGTGGAGGACGTTGAGCACTGTTTCCATGGGTGACTCCAATGCGCTGCGCGATTCGATGTGCGAGAGAACCGAACATCTGGTCTAGCGTCGGGCCTACATCGAGCAACGGACTCGGTTGTACGGGGCCGCGGATTTCGGGGGCCGATGAGGTGACCGCTGACGAGCCGGCGCGGTCGCGCGCCGACACGAGCCCAAGGTAGCCGCGGGCAACACACCCGGAGGCAACCTGACACTGAGCTGAGGCGCGGCGCGCTACACCTACGCACACCCGGGCACGGTGGCTCAGAGGTGCGTCGACAAGCAGTGTGCTGCGTTGCGGCGGATGAGTTGGCGGGGAGCTCGGCTACGGCGTCGGCTGCCCTGTCTGCGCAAGCCAGGACGGAGCGCCATAGCCGACTCCCCAGTTCGTGAGACCGGTCATCGACTCGGGCAACGCGACGTGCTCCGGGGTGGGGCCGTCATGTGTCCAGCTCGTGCAGCAGGCGATCCCAGTCGATGGTTGCCGTGACGGCGTTGGGGCTCGTCACGGCCTTGCCGGGGTCGCCTGCGGCCCGTGGTCCCGATGCCAGCCACGCCACCAACCGGTCCGGGTGCCGCCGTTCGAGCTCGTCGAGACAGCCCTGTCGGATCTCGACGACTCGCAACCGTTGCGTGGACGAGGCTGCCCGCTGCAGGGTGGTGAAGCTGGTACGCCAGGTGAGGCACAGTTCGGCGTCGCTCAGCGGGCGCATCTCGATGGGAGTCTCGGGTGCCGGAGATGGCTCTGTATCGGTGCGTGGCTGCCGTCCGAGGTGCGCGCGAAGGCAGCGGCCACCTCGACGCACCGCGTACGGCGAGGTGCCGGCAGCCAGCGCCACGATGAGCAGCGCCCATGGGCCCAACAGCGCGCCGAGACCAACGGTTGCGACCGATATGCTCCCGGTGAGCAGCGCGTTCACCGACACGACCGGCACGGCGTCTTGCCATGCCCGCCCGGCTTCGGCGCGGTCCCTGCACACCTTGACCGTGGCGGCACCGCCCGCGGCCGCCGCGCCGCTGAACAAGATCAGCGTCGCCGTGACCGTCCAGATCAACGCGAGACCCGTGCCCACGACTGTCAGGACACCGCACAGGGTGAACCAGAGGGTTCGATAAGTCCTCACTGTCCTACTCCTCGACCGTGTGCCGGCGACGCTCTGCAGCCAGCAGACCGTCATCAGGCCCGAACGCCTGACCTGCATGTCTGTGAGAATGCCGCTCGGGTGCTTCGGCGGGTAGGGGCACGGTCGGCGAAGCTCGGCCTGCTAGGTTGCCCGTCACCGGCAATTCCGGACCCCCACCGGGGAGCGGCGTCGTGACCGTCTCAAGCGTTGGCGGTTCGGGTGCCGGGTGGGGGCCAGTCGAGCAGCCGTGCGCCGAGTACGGCGGAGTGCAGGGTGTACCGCTGCCCGGCGTCGGCCGGGTCGTGCCCGGTGATGGTCTTGACCTTGGCCAACCGGTAGGTGACCGTTCGCACGGACACGTTCAGTCGGCGGGCGGTTTCGGTGGCGACCTCACCGGTCGCGAAGTAGGTCTCCAGTGTCCTCAGCAATGGTTCGGCGCCGCCACGAGCCTGGGTGAGCGGCCCGAGGACCGCCTGGACGAGATCGGCGATCGCGGCCTGGTCCCGGCCCAGCACCCGGTAGATGAGCAGGTCGCGAGTATCCACCACGCTAGCGTCGAGGTGCAGCCGCTGAGCGAGCAGAAGGGCTTCGCGAGCCTCCTCGTAGGAGCGGGCGATCCCGTAGGAGCCGGCGTACGCTCGCCCGGTCGCGACCCGCCACTCGCGACCGGGCTGGTGCCGGGTCAGTGCGTCGTGCAGCAGCTGTCCTACGTCCACGACCCGGGCATGTGGCCTCTTCGACGACGTGGACGTCGGCGTCAGTACCACCAGTCCGCCGTCCTTGGTGGCCACGAGCACGTCGCGGTCCCCGAACCGGTCGAGGATGACCCGTTCGAGCATGCTGACAGCCTCGGCCGCCGCCTCCGTCAGTCCGTCGCTGGATGCGGCCAGCGCGACCTGGTGGGGCTGGCCGAGGTCGAGCCCGAATGGTTCGGTCCGCTCGACCATCCGGGCGACGTCGGCGTCGCCACGCAGCAGATCGTCGATGAGTTCGCGGCGCAGCGATTCCTCCCGCCGGATCATCTGCCGTCCCGCGACGTGGTAGCTGTCCACGAGCACCGCGACCGCCTCGCCCACTGCCCGTAGCACCGACTCCGCGGAGGCGCGTACGGCGTCCCTGCCGCGGTAGCCCACGGCATCGGGGAGCTCTCGCCACATCCGCCAGGCAGCCGACAGATACAGGTCTACGACCCGGCCCGCCGGCACACCCTGCTCGGCCGCGCGACCTCCGAGCTCGCGCACCGCCGCCGCCTCGTGCGCTCGAGGCCGCCGAAAGGTAATAGCGGCGTCCGCGAGCATGGTCAGATACTCCACCAGCAGACCGACCAACGCCTCGTCCTCGCCCGCGGCGGCCTCGGCGATCCCGGTCAGCCATGCCTCGTCCGGGCCATCACCGTGCCGGCTGTTCCTAGGACCACGGCCGTGGCCGATCCCACTCACCCCGCAGTCCCGGCGTACCTACTGCGCGGCGTTCCGATCGGCATGGGCCTCAGTACAGCACCGTTGCCGAGGCCCGGCAATGTGACGTGGCGCAGCCTCGCCGATGAGCAACCACCCGGACCTTTGGTCTTTTCGTGGCGGCCGCCGCTCTGCAATCGTTCATGGTGGACCAGGACCGAGACGGACATGACGTGCGAGCACGGGGAGCATCGGTGACCAACACCACGGAGCCCGCGGCATGGGATGAGACGGCCGTCACGGGCCGACCGTCTCTGATGCTGGCGCTGGCCACGATCGGGTTCGCGGTCAACTTCTGGGCCTGGGCGCTGCTCAGTCCGCTGGGACCGTTGTTCCGGTCCGAGGGGACGCTGGGGCGGCTCTCGGAGTCGGACGTGGCACTACTCGTTGCCGTTCCGGTGGTCGTCGGCTCGCTTGGTCGTGTGCCGGTCGGTGCGCTGACCGACAGGTTCGGCGGGCGGCTGATGTTTCCGTTGGTGTCGGCCGCGACGATCGTTCCGGTGCTGTTCATCGGGTTCGTCGGGCTCAGTTCGTACGGCGCGCTTCTCGTGGGCGGCTTCTTCCTCGGCATCGGCGGAACGACCTTCGCGGTCGGTGTCCCCTTCGTGAACGCGTGGTTCCCGCCCGAGCGCCGCGGACTCGCGGTCGGCGTGTTCGGCGCCGGCATGGGCGGTACGGCGATCAGCGCGTTGACCACCGTGCAGCTGTACGACGACCTCGGACAGCGAAGCCCGTTCCTGATCACCGCGGCGCTCTTGGCCGCTTATGCGATCGTCGCCTGGCTGGTGCTGCGTGACGCGCCGGGGCGGCAGGCTCCGGCCGGGACGCTGGTGAGCCGGCTCGCGGCCAACGCAAGGCTGCCGATCAGCTGGCAGGCCTGCGTGCTCTACGCCGTCGCGTTCGGTGGCTACGTCGCCTTCTCGGTGTACCTGCCGTCGTACCTGAGGACCGCCTACGAGTTGGGCGCGGCGGACGCCGCCAACCGGATGGCGGGCTTCGTCGTCGTGGCCGTTGTGATGCGCCCGGTGGGCGGCTGGCTCTCCGACCGCTTCCGTCCGATCCCGATCCTGGCCGGCGGGTACGCCGTCGTGGCCGTGGGCGCCGGTGTCGCGGCCACCACCCCGCTGCTGGACCACGTCGGGACGGTCGCGTTTCTCGCGATGGCGGCGGCCCTCGGCTCGGGCAGCGGCGCGACGTTCGCCTTGATCGCCCGCGTCACCGAGCCGTCCCGGCTCGGAGGGGTCACTGGACTCGTGGGGGCCGCCGGGGGACTCGGAGGCTTCGTACCACCGCTGATCATGGGCTACGTCTACGGCCGGACCGACTCCTACGCGATCGGCCTGTGGATGCTCGCCGCGACCGCGACGCTGACCCTCCTATTGACGCTGACGGTGGTCAGGCGCAGCGCCGCCACGCAGACATCCGGTGGCTGACGTGCCGGAGTGGCGACCTGTGCGTAGAGTTCGAACAATCCCGTAACCCCGAAGTGAGGATTGCGCGTGAGCACCGAGGCTGACCTTCAGGGCAAGCACGACGGCGTTCGACAGGCCGGTCTCGATGGGGGCATGAGTGAAGCGCTCGTGCGGAGCCGCAGGTTCTTCACCAAAGCGGAGGTGTCCGACGACCTCCGCACACTGCACAAGACCGGCGGGCGCGCCGCGGACGATTTCTACCGTGACCGGTGGAGCCACGACAAGGTGGTGCGGTCCACCCACGGAGTGAACTGCACCGGCTCGTGCTCATGGAAGGTCTACGTCAAGGACGGGATCATCACCTGGGAGACCCAGCAGACCGACTACCCCTCGGTCGGGCCGGATTCCCCGGAGTACGAGCCACGCGGCTGTCCCCGCGGAGCCGCGTTCTCCTGGTACACCTACTCGCCGACCCGAGTGCGCTATCCGTACGTCCGGGGCGTGCTGCTGCAGATGTACCGCGAGGCCAAGCTGCAGCATGACGGCGACCCGGTGAGGGCCTGGGCGCACATCGTCGACAACCCGCTGCGCGCCAACGCCTACAAGTCCGCGCGCGGCAAGGGCGGCCTGGTCCGTGCCACGTGGGAGGAGGCCACCGAGATGGTCGCCGCCGCGCACGTGCACACGATCAGGAAATGGGGACCGGACCGGGTAGCCGGCTTCTCGCCGATCCCGGCGATGTCGATGGTCTCGCACGCGTCGGGTGCGCGGTTCGTGAACCTGATCGGCGGCTCGATGCTGAGCTTCTACGACTGGTACGCCGACCTTCCCGTCGCCTCTCCCCAGGTGTTCGGTGACCAGACCGACGTGCCGGAGTCCGGTGACTGGTGGAACGCCGGCTACCTGGTCATGTGGGGGTCGAACCTGCCGGTCACCCGCACGCCGGACGCGCACTGGATGACCGAGGCCCGCTACCGCGGGCAGAAGGTGGTGGCGGTCGCCCCTGACTACGCCGACAACGTGAAGTTCGCCGACGAGTGGCTGCCGGCACGTCCCGGGACCGACGGTGCGCTCGCAATGGCCATGGGGCACGTTGTCCTCAAGGAGTTCTTCGTCGACCGGCAGACGCCGTACTTCGCCGACTACGTGAAGAAGTTCACCGACCTGCCCTACCTGGTCCGTCTCGAGGAGGCCTCAACAGCATCGGCTTCGGGCAGCTCGACCAGCGGGAAGGTCTACCGTGCAGGGAAATTCCTCACCGCCGCGGACCTCCCGTCCCACGAGCATGAGGAGAACACGGCGTTCAAGACGGTGCTGATCGATGCCCGTACCGACGAGCCGTTGGTGCCCAACGGTTCGCTGGGGCACCGCTACGGCGAGACGGGCATGGGCCGCTGGAACCTCGACCTCGCCGGCGCCGATCCGAAGCTGTCGCTGATCGACACCTCGTGGGACTCGGCGCTCGTCCAGCTACCTCGCTTCGACACCCCGGATGGCGCCGCGAACGACGTGCCGCGCGGCGTGCCCGTCCGCCGGGTGGGCGGTCACCTGGTGACGACGGTCTTCGACCTGATGCTGGCGCAGTACGGCGTCGCGCGCAGTGGCCTGCCGGGAGAGTGGCCCGCCTCCTACGACGATGCGTCCGCGCCCTACACCCCCGCCTGGCAGGAGCAGATCACCGGGGTCCCGGCCTCGTCGGCCGCACGCATCGGCCGGGAGTTCGCCCGGAACGCCGAGGAGTCCAAGGGCCGTTCGATGATCGTGATGGGTGCCGGGACGAACCACTGGTTCCACTCCGACACGATCTACCGCGCGTTCCTGACGCTGACCACGCTCACCGGGTGCCAGGGCGTCAACGGCGGCGGCTGGGCGCACTACGTCGGCCAGGAGAAAGTGCGGCCGCTGACCGGCTACACCCAGGTCGCCAACGCGCTGGACTGGAACCGGCCGCCGCGCAACATGATCCAGACCGCGTACTGGTACCTGCACACGAACCAGTTCCGCTACGACCACTTCGGCGCGGACACCCTGTCGGCCAGGACTGGCAGCGGGCAGCTCGCGGGCAAGACCACCGCCGACGTGATCGCACAGAGCGCCCGGATGGGCTGGATGCCGTCGTACCCGACCTTCGACCGGAACCCGCTGGAGCTCGGCGACGAGGCCGCCGAGGCCGGCAAACCGGTCGGGGAGTACGTCGTGGAACAGCTGAAGACGGGCGCGCTCGACTTCGCGGGCGAGGACCCGGACGCGCCGGAGAACTTTCCGCGAATCCTGTCGATCTGGCGGGCGAACCTGCTGGGCTCCTCCGGCAAGGGCAACGAGTACTTCCTCAAGCACCTGCTCGGCACGGACTCGTCGCTGCGGGCAACCGAGGCGCCCGAGGGCAAGCGGCCCAAGGACGTGAGATGGCGCGAGGAAGCACCGGAGGGCAAGCTGGACCTGCTCCTCACCCTAGACTTCCGGCAGACCAGCACGACGATCTTCTCCGACGTCGTGCTTCCGGCGGCGACCTGGTACGAGAAGCACGACCTGAACACCACCGACATGCATCCGTTCGTGCACTCGTTCAACCCGGCGATCGCGCCTCCGTGGCAGACCCGCACCGACTGGGACGCTTGGCAAAGCATCGCGGCGAAGTTCAGCGAGCTCGCCGTCGAGCACCTCGGCACCCGCAGGGATGTCGTCGCCGTGCCACTCATGCACGACACACCCGACGCGATGGCCAACCCGCACGGCGTGGTCCGGGACTGGAAGGCCGGGGAGTGCCAGCCGGTTCCGGGTGTGACCATGCCGAAGCTGGTCGAGGTGGAACGCGACTACACCGCGGTCAGCGACAAGATGAACGCGCTCGGTCCGCTGATGGACACTCTCGGCGCCACCACGAAGGGCGTCACCTTCGACCTCGGCGAGGCGGTCGAGTACCTGCGCCACAAGAACGGGACGGTCCGCGGCGGCGTCGCCGACGGCCGGCCGTCGCTCCGGCGCGACGTCCACGTGTGCGAGACGATCCTCGCCCTGTCCGGCACCACCAACGGCCACCTGGCCACGCAGGGGTTCAAGACCCTGGAGCGGCGGACCGGAACCCGGCTGCACGACCTCGCCGCCGAGCACGAGGGCAAGCAGATCACCTTCGCCGACACCCAAGGCCCGCCGGTCCCGGTGATCACCTCGCCGGAGTGGTCGGGGTCGGAGACCGGTGGTCGGCGCTACTCGCCGTTCACGATCAACGTGGAGCGGCTCAAGCCGTGGCACACGCTGACCGGCCGGATGCACTTCTACCTCGACCACGACTGGATGAGCGAGCTCGGTGAGGGCCTGCCGGTCTACCGGCCTCCGCTGAACATGGCGGCGCTGTTCCGCGAGCCCTCGATCGGCAACGTCTCGGGCGGGTCGTCCGAGGACGTCGCCGGTGTGACCGTTCGTTACCTCACGCCGCACAACAAGTGGTCGATCCATTCGGAGTACCAGGACAACCTGTTCATGCTCTCGCTGTCGCGCGGCGGGCAGAGCATCTGGATGAGCGTGCAGGATGCGGAGAAGGTCGGGGTCAGCGACAACGACTGGATCGAGGCGGTCAACCGCAACGGGGTGGTGGTCGCCCGCGCGATCGTGTCGCACCGGATGCCCGAGGGCACCGTCTACATGTACCACGCGCAGGACCGACTGATCGACGTACCGGTCGCGGAGACCTCCGGCAAACGCGGCGGCATCCACAACTCGCTGACCCGGCTGCTGGTCAAGCCGAGTCACCTGATCGGCGGGTACGCCCAGCTGTCGTTCGCCTTCAACTACCTGGGTCCCACCGGGAACCAGCGCGACGAGGTGACCGTCATCCGCAAGCGCAGCCAGGAGGTGCAGTACTGATGAGACCGATGGCGCAGATGGCCATGGTGATGAACCTCGACAAGTGCATCGGCTGCCACACGTGCTCGGTGACGTGCAAGCAGGCGTGGACGAACCGCTCCGGCACGGAGTACGTCTGGTTCAACAACGTGGAGACCAAGCCCGGACTCGGCTACCCGCGGACGTATGAGGACCAGGAGAAGTGGAAGGGCGGCTGGGAGCTCAACCGGCGCGGGCGGCTCAAGCTGAAGGGCGGCGGGCGGTTCAAGAAGCTGCTGACGATCTTCTCCAACCCCAAGCTGCCGTCCATCAACGAGTACTACGAGCCATGGACGTATGACTACGCCACGCTCACCGACGCACCCGCCCAGGAGCACACGCCGGTGGCCCGGCCGAAGTCGCTGCTCTCCGGTGAGAACATGAAGATCGAGTGGTCGGCCAACTGGGACGACGACCTCGGTGGCTCCACCAAGACCGGGCAACGCGACCCGATGCTGAAGAACATCGCCGACAAGGTGAAGTTCGAGTTCGAGCAGACGTTCATGTTCTACCTCCCGCGGATCTGCGAGCACTGCCTGAACCCCTCGTGTGCGGCGTCGTGCCCGAGCGGCGCGATCTACAAGCGGGAGGAGGACGGCATCGTCCTGGTGGACCAGGACCGTTGCCGCGGCTGGCGGATGTGTGTGTCGGGCTGTCCCTACAAGAAGGTCTACTTCAACCACCGCACCGGCAAGGCCGAGAAGTGCACGTTCTGTTTCCCGCGGATCGAGGTGGGCCTGCCCACGGTGTGCTCGGAGACCTGCGTCGGTCGGCTGCGCTACATCGGCCTGGTGCTCTACGACGCCGACAAGGTGCTCGAGGCCGCCTCCACGCCGGACGACCAGGGCCTCTACGAGGCGCAGCGGGACGTGTTCTTGGACCCGCACGACCCCGAGGTGGTCCGGGAGGCGGAGAAGGCGGGCATCCCACGGGACTGGATGGAGGCGGCGCAGCGCTCGCCGATCCACGCGCTGGTCAACACCTATAAGGTGGCGCTGCCCCTGCACCCGGAGTACCGCACCATGCCGATGGTCTGGTACATCCCGCCGTTGTCGCCGGTGATCGACGTCGTGAAGGACACCGGGGAGGACGCCGAGAACAAGGGCAACCTGTTCGCCGCGATCGACGCGCTGCGGATCCCGGTCGAGTACCTCGCCGAGCTGTTCACCGCCGGCGACGTCGCACCGGTCGACGGTGTGCTGAAGAAGCTCGCGGCGATGCGGGCCTACATGCGTGACATCAACTTCGGCCGCGAGCCCGACGGCTCGATACCGGAGGCGGTCGGCATGAGTGAGGAGCAGATGTACGACATGTACCGCTTGCTCGCGATCGCGAAGTACGACGAGCGCTACGTGATCCCGCCGGCGCACACCGAGCAGGCGCACTCGCTCGAGGAGCTCGCGACCGAGTGCTCGCTGAACTACGAGGGCGGCCCCGGCATGGGTGGCTCCGGACCCTTCGGTGAGGGGTCGGGGAACCAGGCGATGCCGATCGCGGTGGAGAACTTCGCGATGCTGCAGGAGCGGCAGACCACCGACACCATGGCCGCACCTTCGGGCAAGACGTCGCGCGTGAATCTCCTCAACTGGGACGGCAAGGGCTCGCCGAGCGGCCTGTTCCCACCCAGCTCGGACGGTCCGGACGCGGTCGTGGAGACGCCGACCCCGGACACGCACGACGACGGCGCCACCGGACCCGGGGGCACCGGCGGGCTCACCGGAGGGGCGGACTTCCGGTGAAGGGTAAGAACCTCGGCCGGGCAGGACCGTCGCTCCCGCCGGAGCAGCTGACGATCGGGTGGCAGTCGGCCTCGCTGCTGATGGGATATCCCGACGAGGAGCTGCTCGGGCAGCTGGAGATGATCCTCACCGCGGCAGACCGGCTGCCTGCGGCTGTCGGTGGGCCGATCCGGGCCTTCGTCGGGCACCTGCGGGCGACACCGCTGACCGAGCTGCAGGCGGAGTACGTGGAGACGTTCGACACCCGCCGGCGATGCAACCTGTTCCTCACCTACTTCGCGCACGGCGACACCCGCAAGCGTGGCCTGGCGCTGCTGCGCTTCAAACAGACCTACCTCCGGTCGGGGTTCGTGCTCGACGACACCGAGCTGCCCGATCATCTGTGTGTGGTGCTCGAGTACGCCGCGACCGTCGACCAACGGCTGGGCCGTGGGCTGCTCCTGGACCACCGTGCCGGCCTGGAGCTGTTGCGGTTGTCGCTGCGTGACGCCGGCTCGCCCTGGGCCACGGTGATCGACGCCGTCACCGCCACGCTGCCTCCCCTGCGCGGCGACGAGCGCGACGCCGTCCGCCGCCTCGCCGCCGAGGGGCCGCCGGAGGAGGAGGTCGGCCTGGCGCCCTTCGCCACGCCCGAGTTCAGCCCGGCGGCGTCCGCGTCGGGCGTGCCGGCCGGCCCTGAGCCGCTCTCCATGCCCACCTTCCCGGGAGCACGTGCATGAAGCAGTTCCTGTGGGTGATCTTCCCCTACATCTGCCTGACGGTGTTCGTGGTCGGACACGTATGGAGATACCGGTACGACAAGTTCGGCTGGACCACCCGCTCCTCGCAGCTCTACGAGAACCGGCTGCTGCGGCTGGGCAGCCCGCTGTTCCACTTCGGGATCCTGGTCGTGTTCCTCGGCCACGTGATGGGCCTCGGCGTACCGAAGTCGTGGACCGAGGCGGTGGGGATGTCCGAAGAGATGTACCACTTCTCCGCGGTCTCCCTCGGCACGGTCGCTGGGGTCTGCACGGTCGTCGGCATGGCGATCCTGATCTACCGCCGCCGTACCGTCGGCCCGGTGTTCTCCGCGACCACCCGGATGGACAAGGCGATGTATCTCGTCCTCGCCACCGTGATCCTGCTCGGACTGGTCAACACCGTGATCGCCAACATCTTCGGCCACTACGACTACCGCGAGGGCGTCTCGATCTGGTTCCGCGGCATCTTCTGGTTCGACCTGCACCCGGGGCTGATGGCCGAGGCGCCGCTCGGCTTCCAGCTGCACGGGCTGGTCGCGATGTTCCTGTTCGCGCTGTGGCCGTTCACCCGGCTGGTGCACGTGTTCAGCGCGCCGTTGGGATATCTCACTCGGCCCTACATCGTCTACCGGAGCCGCGACTACCAGGAGCTCGGCAGCCACACTCCCCGGCGCGGCTGGGAACGCATCAAGTGAGCGAGGCCGGACACACCTGGCGCGGCCAGATTCCCGCATGCACGACCACCAGCTTAGTGAGAGGTGAAGGCACATGGAGAAGCTCAGTCTGGACGCCGTTGCGCGCGAGCAGGCTCACAAGGCGGCCACCGCCAGCAGTGGCCGCGGCGCCGAAACGGTGTACGGCGGCCACGAGAAGGTACTCCGGCAAACGGTAATCGCGTTGGCCTCCGGCACCAGCCTGACCGAGCACGAGAACCCCGGCGAGGCGACGGTGCTCGTGCTCGACGGCCGGGTGCGGTTGGCCTCGGCCACCGCGGCCTGGGAGGGTCGCAAGGGTGACCTCATCATCGTGCCGCCCGCCCGGCACAGCCTGGAGGCGCTGACCGATGCGGCCGTGCTGTTGACCGTCGCCAAGCTCGCCTGATGTCACTTGCCGCGTCTCGGTCGCCGAAGCCAGGGCTCGGCGTTACCGGACCGGTCAGTCGGTGACCTCGAAGTAGCCGTGTGCGCCTCGCTCGCCGTCGACCATGATGTGGGAGAGGAACGGGTAGCGGCCGGGCTCGGGGAAGGTGAGCTCGACAAAACCGCCCTGGGCCGGGAACAGGCCGAGGCTCTGGCTTCCCCCGCTGCCCGGCTCGAGCAGATAGCTGCCCTCGCGGTAGGTGGTGCCGAACTGGGTGCCGACCACGTGGAATGAGGTGCTGCGGTTGGGGCCGGCATCGAGCACCCAGACCCGGACGCGCTCACCCACACGAGCTCGCAGCGGCTGATGGTCGTACTGGTTCGCGTAGCCGTTGAACACCACCGCGTCGGGTGCCTCCGCCTGCAGTTTGTCCGTGTCGACCACACCGCCCTGCGGCCCCAGATAGAGCTCCGACTGCACCAACACGTAGCTGCGGTCCACTGGCGGCAGGTCCTTCGCCTCGATGACCACTGCGCCGAACAGGCCGTTGGCGATGTGCGCCGACATCGGCATCGACGCACAGTGGTACATCCACACGCCGGCCCGGGTCGCGTGGAACCGGTACACCAACGACCCGCCGGGCGCGATGGTGCGCATCGGTCGGTCCGGCGCCAGCGCACCGGCGTGGAAGTCGATGGAGTGCCCGATCGAGGCGTCGTTGACCAAGGTGATCTCGAAGACGTCGCCGACACGGCCGTGCAGCACCGGACCGGGCATGGTGCCGTTGAAGGTCCACAGCCGCTGGGTGACGCCGGGGGCCACCTGCCGCTCGATGTCTTGGACCGTGAAGGTGTGCCGGTGCAGCCGCCCGGCAGGCATCGGCGGCACGGTGGCGTCGTGGGCGACGAAGCCAGGCTCGGGTTCGGCCAGGAAGTCGAGGTCCGCGGCTGCGGACGGGGCGGCCTCCTTGGCATCATCAGCGCTGGCGTGGTCAGCGCTGGCGTGGTCGCCGGTGGCGTGGATCTGCAGCACCATGCCCATCTGCCGGTGCCCGACCACCGAGCACCAACCGGCGAGGTCCCGGCCCACCACACCGAGATCCATCCGGACCGATTCCCCGGGCGCGAGCCGGCCACTGCGGTCGCCCGAGTCGACCACCAAGTCGTGCACGTCCTCGTCGTCGGTGTTCGACAGCACGATGACCAGCCGATCACCGGTGGGGACCTCGATGCTGGCTGGTGTGAATCGCATGTCGCGGGCCTGCACCTGCACCGTGGTGGTGTCCCCGGTCGCGGCCGCACCAGCCGACGCGGTGACCACAGACGACGTGCCGGCCAGCGCCGTCGGGTCGAGCGCCACCCCGGCCGCGACCGCGAGCACCACCACCGCGAGCCCGGTGGCGGCCTGCCCGGTCACCTGACCAGGGGGCCGCTCACCTTCGGGTCGCCTGCGCTGTCGGGGCCCGGAGGTGGCGAGTGCCGCTGTCGTCGCGCGCTTGGCGCGCCGGGAGGCGCGGATGGCCAGGAGCAGCAGGGGGAGGAAGGTGGCCAGCGCGCCGAGCACCAGCCCGGAGGCCAGCACGCGGACCACGCTGGGAACGGGCAGCACACAGACCAACAGCCCGGCGTTGACGAGCACGATCCGTAGGGCGCCGCCCTCGTCCAGCACCGTGTTGGCGGCCCGGGTCGGGCCCGGCCCTCCGCCCAGGACCACCGGTACCAGATACGACAGCGCACCGAGCAGTACCTGCGCGCCGAACCCGGCCACCAGGAACGGAACGAGCCACCCGAACCGATCCCCGGCCGCAGACCACGATGGTGCGGTGCCTACACCGACCGCCAGCGTGACCAGACAGCCCACGAGCCAGGACAGGCCGGCCAGCGCCGACCAGGTCGGGTACGACGACGGTGGCTTGCCGCGGGCCGCGGCCACGAACGGCCGCGCCAGGACGACGAGGCCACCTAGGTAGCCCGCAACACCGAGCACGGCGACGAGGCGCCATCCGGCCACGGCGCCGCCGGCGGCCACGGTGATCGACACCAGCAACACCGGTAGCGCCCGGGCTGCGGCGGTCTCGGCGCCGGCGGCGATGCGGGTTCGCAACATGGTGGGCCACAGGGTGACGAGCGTGCCCAGCACGGTCAGCCCCATCCAGCCGAGCAGGTTGACGACCGCGTGCGCCAGCGTCACCTGCCCGTGCAGCGGATCCGGCAGGCCCCGAGCAAGCACCGTACCGAGCCCGGCGCCGACCGGCAGCAGGCCCGCGGCGGCCACGTAGTAGCGCACCGTCGCGCCGAAGCGGGACGGCAGGGCCCGACGCAACTGCAGCACCAGCGCCACCCCGTGCCAGGCCACCGCCGCGGTGACGGCGGTGGCGCCGGCCACGGTCACCGGCCACCACGCGGCCAGCACCCCGGCCACCACGGCGAGCACCGCGGCGTTGAGCAGCAACAGCCGGAGGTTCTGCACCCGCCGATCGGCCGGCCCGGGCGCGGTGTGCAGCAACGCGTCGGTGAAGTACCGGCTCCACACGAAGATCGCGTGCGTCACCGCGCCAAGCAGCAACAGATGGATCATCAGCCAGCGCGGCGCGGGCACGAATGGATGGACCACGCTCGTCACCAGGACGCAGAGGAGCCAGAACACGACGGGCAGGTCACGCAGCGGCCAGAATCCTCGCGCACTCTGCGCCCTGCGGCTCACTGCTTACCCCGAGTGGTGCGAGGAGCGATGAGTGTCGCCCAGGCGGCCAGCGCCACGAACATCAGGACCGCGGCGATGTTCAGCACGCCACCGACCTGCCAGGCCAGCTGGACGCCGAGCGCATCACCCACCCACACGCGCAGTACCAGCGACAGATGCAGCAGCACCGCCGGCGCGGCCAACGCCGGACGGTAGGGCAGCGGGCGGCGCAGCACGGCGGGCAGGATCACCGGTGCGTGCACGAAGATCATGGACATGGTGAAGCCGAGGAAGACCGCGTGCAGCGTGGCGTCGTAGCGGGGACCGTCCAGGGTGGGGCCGGCGCCGGCCCACAGCAGCCCGGCCAGCGCCAGCCATCCGTAGCCGGCCAGCAGGCCCACGGCGAGGTAGCGGGGCAGGGCTCTGGCTCGTACGGTGTGCCGGGCGACGTCGAAGACAGTCAGCCACGTGGTGATCGCGAGCAGTCCGGCACCGAACAGGTGCGCTCCGGTCGCGGGCCACAGGGT
>DASSKO010000209.1:0-23122 GCA_035690425.1 Nocardioidaceae bacterium | reverse complement strand
GAACCTCCAAGGCACGAGGAATGCTGTTCTACCGCCTGCTCCAACAAGCCGTCGACACCGACCCACATCCACTCAAGGAACTGATCGGCGGCCGCTGAGCCTCAACTGCACTCAAGCAGAGATGCAGGACACATGTTCGATATCGATGCCGGCGGCGACGGCTGCAGCGGGAAAGAGGCAGGCGCGCTGTCCGTCGGGCAGTTGGCGTCGATGGCGTCCGCACTGGAGCGGCTGGGCTCGGGTGTGTCGGATGCTGAGCGGGTGGAGCAGATCCGGCTACTGGAGGAGCTGAAGTCGGCGGCGGCGGCCGCGCAGGCCGAGGTGACGGCGGATTTCGTGCGCTCGCAGGAGGCCGCGCAGCGCGAGGCTGGGGTGCGGCGGGCCCACGTCGGCAAGGGCGTGGCCGCGCAGGTGGGGTTGGCCAAACGGGAGTCTCCGGCTCGGGCGCGCCGGTACGTCGGTTGGGCGCGGATCCTGGTCGCGGAGCTGCCGCACACGTTTGCTGCGTTGCGGCGCGGAGAAATCAGCGAGTGGCGGGCGATGATCGTGGCGCGGGAGACGGGGTGGCTGTCCGTCGAGCACCGGGCGCAGGTCGATGCCGACCTGGCGGGCCGGTTGGGTGAGTGGGGCGACCGGAGGGTGGAGGCGGAGACCCGACGGCTGGCGTACCGGCTGGATCCGCACGGCTTTGTGGGTCGGTCCCGGCAGCAGGAGTCCGAGCGGCGGGTCAGCCTGCGGCCGGCGCCGGACACGATGTCGATGCTGTCCGCGTTGCTGCCGGTGGCGCAGGGGGTGGCGGTGCACGCCAGCCTGAAACAGCAGGCCGACACGCTGCGTTCGGGCGGCGACCCGCGCAGCCGGGGGCAGATCATGGCGGACACGCTGGTCGAGCGGGTCACCGGCCAGGCCACCGCCCAGGACGTGCCGGTGGAGGTCAACCTGGTGGTGACCGACCAGACGCTGCTCGCCGGCGGTGACGAGCCGGCGGTGCTGGAGGGCTACGGCCCGGTCCCGGCCCCGCTCGCGCGGCGGCTGCTGCGAGACGCCGACGACACCACCCGGGCCTGGGTGCGGCGACTGTTCACCCGTCCAGACACCGGCGACCTGGTCGCGATGGAGTCTCACCGGCGGCGGTTCGAGGGCGGGCTGCGTCAATTCCTGATCACTCGTGACCAGTACTGCCGCACGCCCTGGTGTGGTGCGCCGATCCGCCACCTCGACCATCCATTGGAGTTCGAGGACGGCGGCCCGACCAGCGCCGCGAACGGGCAGGGGCTGTGCGAGGCGTGCAACTACGCCAAGCAGGCATCTGGCTGGTCGGCCAGACCCGGTGTCGGCGGTGCCGGTCAGACCGTGGTCACGACCACCCCCACCGGACACACCTACACCAGCCGACCACCCGATCCACCGGGCAAACACCCACCGGTGACGGCGAGATCACCCGGGTTGATCCCGCCCACGCCCAGCCGCCTCGAACATTTCCTCCGCGAGCTCATCCTCGCCGCATAGCGCCAGGGTCCCTGCCGCACGAGGTCGGCTGGCCCTCGAGCGACAGCCGCCGAGGACGTCGACCTCACCAGGCAGACTGGTGTCGTGCCGGATGACTTCCTGATCGCGCGGAACCCCGACCCAGACTCCTCACTGCCGTACCTGCTGCGACTGCCGCTGGGGAATGACGGCGTCGTGCTGAAGGCACGTGACACCTGGCCGCGCACCAGCAAGGTCTACTGCCACGCGGCGGACGGCTGGCCCGGGGATGCCGAGATCATCGAGCGGGTCGCCGTTCGGTCCTGTGTACGCCGGGGCGCGGCGATCGACCTGGTGCTCGATCGCGGCCGGGAGAACCGTTCGCAGATCGTCTTCACCCGGATCCGTGGGGGGCGACAGGCGATCTTCTGGCAGAGCGCCCGCACCGCGAAGCAGGCGCGGCCCAACGTGTCGCTGCCGACCGCGCGCGCAGCGGGGATGCCGGAGTTCGAGATTTTGGTCGACTCCCACGAGCGCTACGCCTGGAGCTTCACCCAGCAGCAGGCGACGACCATCCGCCGGGCGCTGGAGGCGGGGGACTACGGCGTGGAAGTCGCGGGCACACTCGTGGCGGCCGTGGAACGCAAGAGCATGCAGGATCTGGTCGCGACGCTGACCAGCGGAAAGATGCGCTACCTCCTGGCCGACCTCTCCGCCCTGGAGCGGGCCGCGGTCGTCGTCGAAGCGCGGTACTCAGAGGTCTTCAAGGTGACGCGGGTCCGGCCGTCGGTCGTCGCCGATGCGGTCGCCGAGTGTCAGGTGCGGTTCCCGCAGGTGCCGATCATGTTCTGCGAAAGCAGGGCGCTGGCGCAGGAGTGGACCTACCGCTTCCTTGCGACGGCGGTCGCGGAGGCCCGCGAGGACGCTCCCGCCGGTGCGGTCGTGGCCGATCTGCCGGTCGCCGGGGCGGTCCCCGCGGCGGAGCCCACGACGGCGCGCGTGCGGGCGTGGGCGCGAGAGCACGGGTATGACGTGCCGGATCGTGGCCGACTACGTCCCGAGATCTGGGGTGCATTCCGGGCGGCAGACACCACCTGACGGTCGTGCCGGCGAGCATCGCTGCGCCGAGCTTGGCTGCCGGACGAGAATGGGCACGTGCTGAGCTCACTGTCCCCGGCCCGCCGCCGGTTCGTCTGGGGCGTGGTGGCGATCGTCACCGCCGCCGGAGTCGCCGCTGGCGTCGTGCTCGGGGTCCGTGCCCAGTCCGACGTGCAGGCGGTCGACCAGGACGTGCCCGGCCCCGTGCTGCTGGTGCCCGGGTACGGCGGTGACGGTGGCTCGTTGCAGCCCCTCGCCCGTCGGATGCGGGAGCAGGGCCGCGACGTCACGGTGATCGACTCAGCCGGCGACGGCACCATCGATCTGCGCGTACAGGCCCAGACGCTCGGCGAGGCCGCCGAGCAGGCGATGTCCCGCACCGGCGCCGGGTCCGTCGACGTCGTCGGCTACTCCGCAGGTGGCGTGGTCGCACGGATCTGGGTCGACCAGTACGGCGGCGCGGACGTCGCCCGCCGGGTGCTCACCCTCGGCTCGCCACATCACGGCACGGCCGTCGCCGACCTTGCCGCCGGCGTCGTCCGCTGCACCACGGCCTGCCGGCAGCTGGCGCCCGACAGCGACCTGCTGCGCCGTCTCAACGCCGGCGACGAGACACCGGAAGGACCAGAATTCGTCTCGATCTGGTCGACGGCCGACGAGGTCGTGACCCCGCCCGACTCCGCACGCCTCGACGGTGCGCTCAACGTCACCGTGCAGAGCGTCTGCGAGTCCTCCCGGCTGTCCCATGCCGACCTCCCATCGAACCCGACCGTGGCCACCATCGTGGCCGACGAGCTGGCGTCGGCGGCCCCGGCCACACCGTCGGCACGGGAGTGCCGAGCCGCTAGCTCGTGATGTCCTTGGTGGTGAAGTTCGCCCATGCCGCCGCCAGGAACACCACCACGTAGACGCCCTGCAGCCCGACCCCGCGGACGATGTCGCGCCACAGGATCGGGTCGCGAAAGAGGTCGACGAAGTCCAGCCAATAGCGCGTCGGCAGATAGGGCCGCAGCGCGTCGGCGGCATCGAGCGTCAGCAGCACGGTCGAGGCGATCAGGAAGGCCAACGCCCCCAGCGCCGCGCCGAGTGCGGAGTCCGTCACCGTTGACAGCAGCAGGGCGACAGCAGCCACTCCCAGCATCGACAGCGTCACATAGCCGACCGCGCCGAGGGTCCGCACCGCGAGCTCCTGCTGCGTCAGTGTCGTGCCGGAGACGCTCGTCGCGAGGGGCTGGTCCCCGAGCAGCAGCACCCCGACGACGTACCCGACCGCCGCGACGGCCACCACGGTCAGCAGCACGAACGCGATGACACTCACCAGCTTGGCCACCAGCAGCCGGGTGCGGCCGACCGGCCGGACCAGCAGATAGCGCAGCGTCCCGGCTTGGGCCTCGCCGGCGACCGCGTCCCCGGCCATCACCGCCACCGCCACCGGCAGGAAGAGCGGGAGCACGATCGCCATCGCAGCCAGCGGGAACAGCGTGCCGTCAGCGAGCACCGCCGCCAAGAACGCGGGACCCGTGCCGGGCCGCGGCCCGAGGTCGGTGAGCGCCAGCAGCACCGCGACCAGCGTGGGGAGCGAGTTCAGCAGTGCGATGGTGATCCAGGTGCGCGGGCGGCGCAGCATCTTCACCAGCTCGACCCGGATCATCCGGCGTCCTCCCGCGGCAGCTGCCGCTGCGCGATCGCGGTCAGCACCACCTGCTCCAGCGTCGGCCGCTCCGGGCGCAGCTCGTCGACTCGCACGCCGCCCGCGACCAGCGCTGCATTGAGAGTCGCCGCGTCGTCGGCTCCGTTCACGAGCAGCTGCCGGCCGTCGTGCTCCTCCACCCGTCCGTCGAGCAGCGCCCGCGCCAGGTCCACGTCCGGCGTGCGCACGATGGTGCGGCCGGTCGGTGCCCGCAACGCGGCGAGCTCGTCCTCGAGCACCACCCGCCCACGGTCGAGTACGCCGACCCGGGTGCACAGCTGCTCGACCTCGGCCAGCAGGTGGCTCGACAGCAGAATCGTCGTGCCCTCGCGATGCAGGCCGAGCAACAGCGCGCGGATCTCGGTGATGCCCTGCGGGTCAAGCCCGTTGGTGGGCTCGTCCAGCACCAGCAGTCGAGGGCTGCCCAGCAGTGCCGCGGCCAGGCCCAGTCGCTGCCGCATACCCAGCGAGTAGGTCCGCACCGGCCGCCGCACACCGGCCAGCCCGACCTGCTCCAGCACCTCCTCGACACGTCGCCGGCGACTGCGCCTGCGCCGACCGGGCCGTCCACGGTCAGCGACCATGGCGTCCAGCAGGGACAGGTTGGCGGGTCCGCTGAGGTGTCCGTAGGCCGCCGGCCCCTCGACCAGGGCACCGACCTGAGGCAGCACGTGCCGTGCCGACCTCGGCATCGACCGGCCCAGCACCTCGATCTGCCCGTCGGTCGCAAGCACCAGACCCAGCAGCATCCGGATCGTCGTGGTCTTGCCGGAGCCGTTGGCGCCGAGAAAACCGTAGATGTCGCCTTGGTGCACGTCGAGGTCGATGTCGTCGACGGCGAGGATCGGCCCGTATCGCTTGGTCAACCCTCGGACGCGGATCACCGACCCGCCAGCCCAACCAGCTCGTCAGCGGCCCGCTGCAAGGTGCGGTCGGTGACCGTCCCACCGAGCAGCCAGACCACCTCCTCGTCACGGCCGCACGGTGTCAGCAGCAGACCCAGCGGCCCCGCGCTCACGCGGATCCCGCGCTCGTTCTGCCTGCTTCCTGGTGTGGCCGCCAGCTGGTCACGCAGCGCTTCGGCGCTCTCGTGCCAGATCGGGATGGCCAGCAGCCGGGTCGCGCCCCGGCCGTACTCGCCGACGGCACCCAGGTCGCGCTCGGCACTGCGGGACAGCCCCGCCAGTGTCGAGGGCGGCGTCGCTGGCGCGAACCGGTTCGCCGCCGCCGCGATGTCGATGGTGGCGTCGAAGCGCAGGTCGGCTCCCGGCGGCGGGGCGAACTCGGTCATCGCGGCCTCGGGTACGTCGGTCGACAGGTCGAGGAAGGTCGTCGTCATCGCGGGTGTGCGCTGCCTCCCGCCGTACACCATGACCCGCAACGGCAGCCCCGTCTCCGGGTCCACCCACACGTCGACGCGGTCGAGGCTGGACTGTGGCTCGGCGGGTGTGAAACGCAGGCCGGGCGCATTGCGTCCGGCGATGCGCTCGGCCTCGATCCTGCTCACCTGTGCGGCCGTAGCCTCGGCGAGGAGCAGGCGCGCCAGTGTCGGGGGCAGCAGGTCCGAGGAGCGGGGGAGCCGGATGTCGGCGTCGACCGTGCGCGTCGCGCGGTTCGACTCGTACTCCCAGATCGTGGTGGCGCCGGCGTCGCGGATGAGGTCGGTCTCTCCGGTCGGCTCGATAGCGTCGACCCGCCAGTCCTGCGGACCGCGCCACCACACCCGCATCCTGCTGCGCTCGCCCAGCAGCGTGGCGAGGTCGGAGAAGTCGTCGCTGGCCGGCAGGCTCAGCCCGCCGGTGGACTCGACGAAGCCCGAGTACGCCACGGCGGCGGACCGATGGACCCGGTCGAGCAGCGTCGACGCACTGGTGTCGGAGTCGGGGACCGGCAGCATCCGCCCGACCACCGGAACCGCGAGCAACCCCAGGACTCCCAGCAGCACGAGGAACCAGCGGCGGATCGGGGACACGCCTCACGATACACAGCGATACACCGGCAGCGATACGCCGAACTGTCCGCGGCCGCCCCTACGCTGTCAGGCGTGCAGCTGACATTGGCCACCCAGATGGACGACTCGGTGATTCGCGCCAGCCTCGGCGCCGACGCATACCGCCGCGGCGCGTCGTATGCGCAGGCGGGCAGGGTGCTCGACCTCGTCGTCGACGAGGACGGGCAGACCGTGTTCGCCGTCGTGGTCGGCAGCGCCGGCCGGCGCTACCGGACCACGGTGAGCATCGACCCGGAGGAGGACGACGCGGACGCCTACGTGGACGCGTACTGCACGTGCCCGGTCGGCATCGACTGCAAGCACGCTGCGGCGGTGTTGATCGCCGCTCGTGCGCAGCTCGGCCCTGCCGCGTCCGCCGACGTTCCCACCGCGCAATGGGAGGCTTCGCTGGCCCCCGTCATCCGGTCCGGCGCCCGGGCCGCGTCGGAGAGCGACATCCCGATGGCGCTGCAGCTCGACGTGGAGCTCGCGCGGCCTGGCTACCCACCGGTGTACGGCAGCGCCCCCACGCTGCCGCACCGGCGGGTGCGGCTCCGACCGGTGGTCCCGGGTCGCAGCGGCAAGTGGGTGCGCACCGGCGTCTCCTGGAACAACCTGCGCTACGACTTCGCGCACTCCCGCTATCTCGCCGAGCACCATGCCGCCCTGCGCGAGCTCTACGTCGCCTACCAGGCGAGCAGCATGTCCGTCTACGGGTACGACGACGCCGTCTTCCTCGACCAGTTCGGACCCTCGCTGTGGCGACTGCTCGAGGAGGCGGCCGACGCCGGCGTCGAGCTGGTGCCCGCCAAGGCTTCCGACGGGCCGGTCATGGTGGCCACGAGCGCGGCCACGGTCGTCCTCGACCTGACCCGGCGGAGCAACGCATCCGAGTCGACGCTGGCCGCGGTGATCAGGGTCGGTGACCAGGTCGTGGATCCGGCGGCGGTCGACTTCATCGGCCGGACGCCGCACGGCGTGGCGGTCAGCACCGAGCCGGGGCTGCTCCTCGCCCGCCTCGACCAACCCATGGCCCCGACCGTGTCGCAGCTCGTGCGCGACAGCCGCACGCTGCGGATCCCGTCCGGAGATGTCGACCGGTTCGTCCATGACTTCTATCCGCGGCTTCGGCAGTCGATTGCGGTGGTCTCCTCGGACGACTCGATCAGGTTGCCGGAGATCCGCCCGCCGCGGCTGGCCCTGACGATCACCTACCGCGACGGTCACCGGCTGGCGCTGGAGTGGAGCTTCGAGTACCGGCTCGGTGACACCGTGAACAGGCATCCGCTGACGGGGCAGGACGACGACGCGGCCCGTGACCCGGCCGCCGAGCGCCGTCTGCTGCGTGAGCTGGATCTCGACGACGACTGCCTACCGCAGCTGTGCGTCACCGAGTCCGGTCAGCGGCGACTGGTGCCTGCGGTGATCCTCGCCGGCATGGACGCCGTGGTGTTCACCGACGAGATCTTGCCCAAGCTCCAAGACCGCGACGACGTGGTGATCGAAGAGGTCGGCACCCCGCCCACGTTCCGGCCCGCCGAGAACGCACCGACCGTGCGGATGTCGGCCGCGGACTCCGCCGACAGCTCGGACTGGTTCGACCTCGGCGTCACCGTCTCGGTCGACGGCGAGGAGATCGGCTTCGACGAGCTGTTCACGGCGCTGGCGCAGGACCAGACGCACCTGCTGCTGGCGAGCGGCACCTGGCTGCGCATCGACCGACCGGAGCTGCACGAGCTGCGCCGGCTCATCGACGAGGCCCGGAGCCTGCCCGACGCTCCGTCGGAGGGCCTGCGTATCAGCCCCTACCAGGCGGGTCTGTGGGAGGAGCTGCGTGCGCTCGGGGTCGTCGACGCGCAGAGTCAGCGCTGGGCCACGATCGTGCAGGGCCTGGTCGACTTCGAGGATGTCGAGCCGCCCGCCGTGCCGCCCGGCCTCGCCGCCGACCTGCGTCCGTACCAACGCGACGGCTATCGCTGGCTGAGCTTCCTGTGGGACCACGGGCTCGGCGGCATCCTCGCCGACGACATGGGTCTGGGCAAGACCGTGCAGACGCTCGCCGTGCTCTGCCGGGCCAAGGAAGCCGGCGAGCTCACGGCGCCGGTCCTCGTCGTCGCGCCCGCCAGCGTCGTCCAGAACTGGGCCAACGAGACCGCACGGTTCGCGCCCGGCCTGAGCGTCGTCACGGTGAGCGAGACGGAGGCACGGAGGGGAGTGCCGCTGTCGCAGGACGTCGTGGACGCCGATGTCGTGCTCACCTCCTATGCGTTGTTCCGCATCGACTACGACGCGTACGGCGCACTGCCGTGGAGCGGGCTGGTGCTCGACGAGGCGCAGTTCGTGAAGAACCGCCAGGGCAAGACGTACCAGTGCGCACGCCGGTTGCCTGCCCCGTTCAAGCTTGCGGTCACCGGGACGCCGCTGGAGAACAACCTGATGGACCTGTGGTCGCTGCTGTCCATCGCGGCACCCGGGCTGTTCCCCAGCCCACAACAGTTCACCGAGCTCTACCGCCGCCCGATCGAGCGGGGCACCGACCCGGCACTGCTGTCCTCGCTGCGGCGGCGGATACGCCCGCTGATGCTGCGCCGGGCGAAGGAGCAGGTGGCCGCCGAGCTTCCGCCGAAGCAGGAGCAGGTCCTGGAGGTGACCCTCACGCCGCGGCACCGCCAGATCTACGACACCCACCTGCAGCGCGAGCGGCAGAAGATCCTGGGACTGATCGGCGACCTCGACAAGAACCGCTTCACGATCTTGAAGTCGCTGACGTTGCTGCGGCAGCTGAGCCTCGACCCGTTCCTGGTCGACCCCAAGCACGCCAATGTGCGCTCCAGCAAGGTCGACGCGCTGCTGGAGCATCTCGACGAGGTGGTGCGTGAGGGACACCGGGCGCTGGTGTTCAGCCAGTTCACCGGCTTTCTCCGCCGGATTCGTGACCGCCTCGACGCCGACGGAGTGCCGTACTGCTATCTGGACGGGCGCACCCGCAATCGCGGCAAGGCGATCGATGCGTTCAAGGACGGTGACGCCCCGGTCTTCCTGATCAGTCTCAAGGCCGGCGGTTTCGGGCTGAACCTCACCGAGGCCGACTACTGCTTCGTGCTCGATCCCTGGTGGAACCCGGCCACCGAGGCCCAGGCCGTGGACCGGACCCACCGCATCGGGCAGGACAAGACCGTCGTGGTCTACCGGCTGGTGTCGGAGGGCACGATCGAGGACAAGGTGATGGCGCTCAAGGAGCGCAAGTCCGACCTGTTCCGCAGCGTGATGGACGAGGACGCGCTGCTCTCGGCGCCGCTGACGGCCGACGACATCAAGGCTCTGCTGGGTTCCTAGTCGACCGCAGCCGCCACGGATACCTGCCGTGCGGCCACATCTTCTCGATCTCGGCATTGAGCTCGGCTCCGAGGAGTACGGCGAACGCCGTGACGTACAGCCAGAGCACGACCGCGATCGGCGTACCCAGCTGCCCGTAGACGCCTTGGCCTTGCACCGCAACGGCGACATAGGTGCGCAGGCCGGCCGAGGCCAGCAGCCACAAGCCGAGAGCGAGCGTGGCGCCGGGCAGGTCCCGACGCCACGGCACGGGCCAGGGCACCCCGATGTGATACAGCGATGCCAGGGCGACCAACGCAAGCAAGGCCATGCCAGGCCAGAAGAGGACGTCTGCGGCGTCGACGGCTGCCCCCGCCACGGACGGGGGAGCAGCCCATTCGATGATCTGCGGGCCGAGCACCAGGGCCGGCAGCAGCGCGATCATGGTGGCCAGGGCGGCCACCGTCAGCACGAACGCCAGCAGCCTCCGTCGCCAGATCGGACGCGGATCATCGATGTCGTAGGCGATCGTGATCGTCTCCAGGTATCGGGTCATCGCGCGAGAGCCCGTCCACAGACTGACGACGACGCCGATCGAGACCACGTCGGCGCGTCCGTCCTGCAGGACCGTCTCGGCCATGTCCCGATAGGACTCGTAGGTCTGGGCGGACAACAACGCCTGCGGTAGGTCGAACACCAGCCGCTCCAGCTCAGCGCTGCCGGCTGGACCCAAGGCGTCGGCGAGATAGCCGAGTGAGCCGAGCATCACCAGCAGCAGCGACGGCAGCGAGAGCAGGGTGAACAGCGCGGTCTCTGCGGCCAGCCCTGGGAGCCGATCGGCGATGCTGTCGCGCACGGTGCGCTCACCGAGCCGCCACGCCATCTGTAGCGGCCGAGGCAGTCGTGGAAAGACGCCCGCCAGCCGGGCCCGCACGTGAGACAGCAAGCTGCGCTACGGCCGGATCAGACCGGTGAGTGACGGCGGCGGGCGACGGAGAGCAGGTCGGCGGTGCGCACGACGTCGGCGAACTCACCGTGAAGGTTGGTAGCCGTCGCCCGCGCAAGCTCGTCAGCGGTGAGCGTGTGGCCATCGGGACCGGTTCGCTCGAAGGTATGCGTGGCATCCAGGGCGAACAGCACGCGATGGCCGAGGTTGCCACCGACGCGCGCGGTCGTCTCGCAGCAGTGGTTGGTGGTGATCCCGCAGATCACCAACCCCTCGAGTGACTGGTCACGTAGCCAGGCGTGCAGGTCGGGACGTCCATGGAAGCTGGAGTTGACCGACTTGGTGATCAGCAGGTCCGGAGGTGCGGACAGGTAGGGCTTGAGCTGGTTGCCCGCAGAGCCGGCTCGCAGCGGGGACCCCGGGGCCTCGGAGTCGTGGCGCACGTAGACCACGCACCGGCCGGCGGTGCGCCACTCGTCGACGAGGGCGGCGATGTTGGCGTCGCAGTCGGGGTTGTTGCGCGTGCCCCAGCGCGGGTCCTCGAAGCCTTGCTGGACGTCGACGACCAGCAAGGCCAGCCCGTCGAACCGGTGATCGGCCATGCGCAAACTGTAGGCCTCGGGTGAGCACTGAGGAAGGGCGAACAGCGAGTCGTCACAACGGCGTTGGGCCAGCCGCGTAGCTGCCGGCGGGACGGAGTGCGGCTCCCGGTGACACCGAGCGACGACCGTCTCGACCAGCAGCTCGTGATGCCGGAGTTTGTCGGCGCTCAGCGCGGGCCGACGGCGCTGACCGCGAGGACGACCTCGCCGGCCTCGTCGGATGCGGTCAGGTCGACCTCGGCGGTGATGCCCCAGTCGTGGTCACCCTCGGGGTCGTCGAAGATCTGTCGCACGTTCCACGTCGTGGCTCCCTTGTCGATGACCAGCAGCTGCGGTCCGCGCGCATCCGGGCCGGTGCCCAGGTCGGCGTACTCGGCGAAGTAGCCCCGCATCGCCTCGGCCCAGCGGTCGGCGTCCCAGCCGGCGTCGGCGTCGAGCTCACCGAGCTCGGCCCACCGTCGCAGCGCCGCCAGCTCGACCCGGCGGAACAAGGCGTTGCGCACCAGCACCCGGAACGCACGCGCGTTCGCAGTGACCGGTGGCGGCGTGTCCGTGGCCGTCGCACCGGCTCGCACGGGCGCGACAGCCTCCGACGGGGCGGTCAGGGCCTCCCACTCGTCGAGCAGGCTGGAGTCGGTCTGCCGCACCAGCTCACCGAGCCAGGCGGTCAGGTCGTCGACCTCGTCGGTGCGCGCCGCGTCGGGCACGGTCTGCCGCATCGCCTTGTAGGCATCGGAAAGATAGCGCAGCACGAGCCCCTCCGAGCGGGCGAGCTTGTAAGCGCCGATGTACTCGTGGAACGTCATCGCCCCCTCCCACATGTCCCGCGCGACCGACTTCGGGCGCAGCTCGTGGTCGGCGACCCACGGGTGCCCGCGGCGATAGCTCTCGTAGGCGTGCTCCAGCAGCTCGGCGAGTGGCTGCGGGTGGGTCACCTCCTCCAGCAGCTCCATCCGCTCCTCGTACTCGATGCCCTCGGCCTTCATCGCCGCCACCGCCTCGCCGCGAGCCTTGAACCGCTGCGCGGAGAGCACCGGCCGCGGGTTCTCCAGCGTGGCCTCCAGCACCGAGAGGACGTCCAGCGCGTACGTCGGGGACTCGCGGTCGAGCAGGTCGAACGCCGCCACGGCGAAGGGGGACAGCGGCTGGTTCAGCGCCAGATCCGCACCGAGGTCGACCGTGAGCCGCACCGTGCGCCCGTGGGCGTCCGCCACGTCCAGGCGCTCCACGACATCACCGGCCAGCAGCGCGCGATAGACCGCGATCGCCTGTCGGATGTGCCGGCGCTGTGCCGCCGGGTCCTCATGGTTGTCGGTCAGCAGCGTCCGCATCGCGGCGAACGGGTCACCCGGCCGCGCGAGCACGTGCAACAGCATCGCGTGCGAGACCGCGAAGCTGGAGCTCAGCGGCTCGGGCTCGGCGGCGACCAGGCGCTGGAAGGTCGGCTCTCCCCACGACACGAAACCCTCCGGCGGCTTCTTGCGCACCACCTTGCGCCGCCGCTTGACGTCGTCGCCGGCCTTGGCCAACGCCTTCTCGTTCTCCACCACGTGCTCTGGTGCCTGCACGACCACGGTGCCGATCGTGTCGTAGCCCGCGCGGCCGGCACGCCCGGCGATCTGGTGGAACTCCCGCGCCTTCAGGTGCCGCGTGCGGGTGCCGTCGTACTTGCTCAACGCGGTGAACAGCACGGTGCGGATCGGCACGTTGATCCCCACACCGAGGGTGTCGGTGCCGCAGATGACCTTCAGCAGACCGGCCTGCGCGAGCGTCTCGACGAGGCGGCGGTAGCGCGGCAGCATGCCGGCGTGGTGCACGCCGATGCCGTGCCGCACCAGCCGCGACAGTGTCCTGCCGAAGCCGGCGGAGAACCGGAAGCCGCCGATGAGGTCGACGATCTCGTCCTTCTCCGCGCGGGTGCAGACGTTCACGCTGGTGAGCGCCTGCGCGCGCTCGATCGCGGCCGCCTGGGTGAAGTGCACGACGTAGACCGGCGCCTGACGCTCGTACAGCAGCCGCTCGAGGGTCTCGTGGATCGGCGTGACGGCGTACTCGAAATGCAGCGGCACGGGTCGCTCGGCCGAGCTCACCACCGCGGTCGGCCGGCCGGTGCGCCGGGTCAGGTCGGCCTCGAAGCGGCTGACGTCGCCCAGCGTTGCCGACATCAGCAGGAACTGCGCGCGCGGCAACTCCAGCAGCGGCACCTGCCAGGCCCAGCCGCGGTCGGGCTCGGCGTAGAAGTGGAACTCGTCCATGACCACCAGGCCGATGTCGGCGTCCTTGCCCTGCCGCAACGCGGTGTTCGCCAGCACCTCGGCGGTCGCGGTGATGATCGGCGCCGTCGGGTTGATCGAGGCATCGCCGGTCAGCATGCCGACGTTGTCGGCACCGAAGGAGTCGCACAACGCGAAGAACTTCTCCGACACCAGCGCCTTGATCGGTGCGGTGTAGTAGCTGCGGCGGCCCTCAGCCAGCGCGGCGAAGTGCGCGCCGGTCGCGACCAGGCTCTTGCCGGATCCCGTGGGGGTGGCGAGTACGACGTTGGAGCCGGACACGATCTCGATCAGCGCCTCGGCCTGCGCGGGGTACAGGTCCAGGCCCTGCTCGGTGCTCCACCGCGTGAACGCGTCGAAGAGGCTGTCCGGGTCGGGCTGCGCAGAGCCGGACCTCTCGGGGTCGGAGTTCTCGGGGATGAGGTCGGCGAGAGACATGGTGGTGCCCATCGTGCCCGAGCGTGCCGGTCGGGAGCGGCCCGGGGCGCCGTCAGTCCTCGAAGTGGTGGAAGTCCGAGTACGCCCCGCCCCAGCTGAACCCGTGCCGGGTGAACGCGCGCACGACCGGGTGCGAGTAGGAGCGCCACGCCACCCGCGGGTGCGACCGGTGCAGCCACCACCGGTTGGGCACGACACCCCGCCGGGAGACGTAGGGGTTCTCCCACGGGTTGATGTCGATCGCGGTGCCGTAGGAGTGCGGAGAGACGGCGCCAGGGTTGCCGACTACCCGCCGGCAGTTGAAGCCGCTGGTGTTGTCGGCCTTCATCGACCGGTAGTCGTTGGCGCCGCGCAGCCTCGCCGACCAGCCGAACCGGTCGACGCGGTGCATCGCGCGCACCGGGAAGCGACCCCGGTACAAGTCGCGGAAGACGCCCACGGTGGGCCCGGTGATCCGCCGGTGCACGACGATCTCGCCGCGGTGGCGGTATCCGTCGAAGCCCCAGTAGTTCATCCGCACCAGCCGCAGCGAGCCACGGCCGACGGGACAGCCGCGGTGCCACGACCTGCCGACCATCTCGCGCCACATGCGGTGCGGGATGCGGCGCACCGCTGCATCGAGCCCGGCGCCGGCGGCGCGCGCCTGCGGGCGCAGGCGGATCGCCGGATCGGGAGCGGCCGACGGCAGCACCACCGGCGACCCCGGCGGCACGTTGTCGACGCGGTGCACGGCCGAGCGCGCCCTGGTGTGCCACCTGGTGAAGTCCCCGGCGACCCGCCAACGGGAGTCGACCCGCGGCCGCACACGCAGCGCGGCGCGGCCGTCGCGCACCAGCGGGGTGCGCACGTGCTGCCACCTCCGCTGCCCGGCGTTCTTGCGATACAGCCGCACCCGCTGGGTGATCGGCCGCCCGTCGACGGCGTGCCACGTCACGGTCAGCGAGACCCTCCGCTCGTCGACGACGCGACCGGGCCCGCCCAGCCGCAGCGAGGTCGCGATCCGGCGCCCGGTGATGGCCTCGGCGGCGCTGGTGTCCCCGGCGTAGTCGGTGCCGTCGTCGCCGGTGTGGCCGTCCCAGACGGCGCGAAACCGGTTGCCGTCGCCGACCGTGCGGACGCGCACGTCGGTGCGCGCGACGCCGTTGCCGTTCGTGGTCAGGCGCTGCGCGAACCGCCAGCCGCCGTTGACCCGGCGCTGCACCCGCACCGCGGCACCGGCCACGGCGTTGCCCGCGACGTCGGCCAGCCGCACGGTGAGCCGGGTGTCGGTCGCGACGAAGGCGCGGTCGCGGGCCGTGAGGGTCAGCACGGTGGGCGTCGGTGCGCCCGCGGTCTCCGCGGCGTCGGCGGTGGCGGGTACGCCGAGGCCGAGGGCGGCCGTCGCCACGATCGCCACGGCTGCCAGCACGGGGGAACGGGACACGGACAGCTCCAGTCGTCAGGGCCAGGTCGGCGACGGGTCTATAGCACAACGTGTCGGGATGCTACTTTCCGTAGTTGCCCGTTGTCCGGCGAACGCCCGAGGCGGTGGCCGGCGCCCGGCGTGGGGCGCTGACTGCGGCCGACGGCGTGACTAGGGTGTGCGCGACGAGCAGGATTCTCGGCACATCGCCGACTCGAAGGAGAAAGCGTGAACAAGAAGGAACTGGTCGACGCGTTCATCGAGCAGACCGGCTGGAGCCGCAGGGAGTCCGAGCAGGCGCTGTCGACCGTGCTGAACACCATCAGCGACGCCGTCGCCGGCGGCGAGAAGGTCACACTGCCCGGCTTCGGCACCTTCGAGAAGCGCGACCGGTCGGCGCGCACCGCGCGCAACCCGCAGACCGGCGAGGCGATCAAGATCAAGAAGACGTCGGTCCCGGCGTTCCGGGCCGGCACGGCGTTCAAGTCCTACGTCGCGATGACAAAGAAGGACCAGAAGGCGCACCGCAGGGCGCGCGGCTGACTCAGGCGATGCCGACGAGGCGCGCCATCACCGAGACACCGATCACGACGAGGATGATCCCGATGATGTCGAACACGACGCCGGAGCGCACCATCTTGGTGATCGAGATCAGTCCGGAGCCGTAGACGATGGCATTGGGCGGCGTCGAAACCGGCAGCATGAACCCGTAGGAAGCCCCGAACGTGGCCGCGAGCGCGGGGATGATGGGTCCCACGTCGGCCGCCACCGCGATCGGGATCACGATGGGGACGACCACCGCGGCGCTGGCGGTGTTCGACGTCGTCTCGGAGATGAGTACGGCGATCACGACCGAGATCGCGGTGATGGCGACCAGGCTCGTCACCCCGAGTGCATCGACCAGGCCCTCGCCGATGGCCTCCGCGAGCCCGGTGTCGGCCAGCAGGGTGCCGAGCACGATGCCGCCGCCGAACAGCAGAATCGTGCCCCAGTCGATGTTGACCGCCTGGTTCCAGGTGAGGGTGAACTTGCGCTCCCGCCAACTGACCGGCAGCACGAAGAGCAGGGCAGCGGCAACGATCGCGACGACGCCCTCGTCGAGCCGCTCGCTGAGCGCCGTGTAGATCGCGGAGTCCTCGCCGAGGACGAGGTTGACGAGGCCGGGCAGGATCCAGAACGTGACGGCGAGCACGAAGACGATCAGGGTGTTGCGTCCGCCCGCAGACATCACCCCGAGCTTCTGGCGCTCCTGCGCGACGTACTCGCCGGCGCCGGGGATCTTGCTGATCTCGGGACGGTTCAGGGCGATCAGCACGACGCACAGGGCGGCGAACATCACCAGCACGATCGGCAGCGCGGTGATGGTCCACTCGAAGAACGAGATGGTGGTGCCGGTCTGCTCCTCGATGAAGCCGATGCCGATCAGGTTGGGCGGGCTGCCGATGGGGGTGATGAGGCCGCCGACGCTCGCGCCATAGGCGATCATCAGCATCAGGGCGGTGCCGAAGCGCAGCCTGGTGGGATCGGACTCGCCGGTCCGCTCGGTGATCAGGCCGGACAGCGCCCCCATCATGCCGAGCCCGATGGGCAGCAGCATCGCCGTCGCCGCCGTGTTGGAGATGAACGCGCTGAGCGTGAGACCGATGGCGCCGAACGCGATGATGACGCTGTAGGTCGAGCGGCTGACTCCGGGCAGGGACAGCACGCGGAAGGCGAACCGGCGGTCCAGACCGTGGGTGGTCATGGCCTCGGCGATGATGAACGCCCCCATGAACACGAACAGCGTCGAGCTGCCGAACGCGGCGAACACGTCGTCGACCGGTGCCACGCCGAGCAGCACGCACAACGCCATCGCCACGACCGCGGTCACCGGGATCGGGATCGCCTCGGTCAGCCAGTAGATGATGGTGAACAGCATGATCGCGGCGAGCGCCTGCTGTGCCCAGGTCAGATCGAGCGGAAGCAGCAGCATCGCAACGAAGGCGGGCGGCCCGAGGAAGAGGCCGATCGTGCGGCGCCCGCGCTCGAACCGCTCCTCCGCCGGCGACAGTCGCTCCGCCTGCTCGTCGAGCGTGCGATAGGTCTTGCCGCGACTGAACTCCTCAGCCAATGTCCTCAGCCTCTGCCGTCGGACCAGCACCTGCCTGTGGGGAGACCTTCCCATGTCGGCGCGAAGGAATCCACGTCCCCTACCGCGACCACTACCGCGCCGACGCCGACTGACGCCGCCTGACCAGCCGCGGCACCCGGGTCACCAACTGCCAGTAGGCCACCCCGACGACGAGGGAGGCGAGCAGCCCCAGCAGCGGATAGTCGTCCTCGAGGTGCGGATAGATCTGCCAATGGGTGAGGTAGACGTAGAGCGACGCCGCGGCCAGCACACCGGTCAGCCGACCGAGGCCCGGCGGCAGCCGCACGCTCGACGCCCAGATCAGCACCAGCAGGCCCGCGACCACCACCGCTTCGCGCGCGGTGTCGTCGAAGAAGCCGGGCACGGTCGCCACGACCGCCACCGACACCAGCACCCGGTGCCAGCGGGTCGACGCCTTCGCCGTCGCCCACCCCAGCGCGAACAGCCACCAGACCGCGAGCGCGGTGTGGATGCGGTCGCCCGTGCCGGTCTGGACGAGCTCGTAGCGAAACAGCAGGCCGAGCCCCACCGCGGCCATCGGCAGCCAGAACGACCACCGCCGCTCCGCCCGGTCCAGCCACGGGATCGCCAGCAGCGCCGCCAGGGCCAGCAGCGTGTAGACGAGCGCCTCGACGAACCAGAACTGCCACTGTGGTTCGGTCCAGTGGTCGGGCCCCAGTACGGCGTTGAGCAGCGCGACGTTGGTCCACGGGTAGAACCCGGTCGTGGCGGTGACCACCCCGATCCAGGCCACGCTCGGCACCACGATCCGGGCGATGGCGGTCAGCAGGTGGCGCGCCCGCGTGCGACGCGGCGCAGCGGTCAGCTGGAAGCGACCGAAGTTGAACCCCGCCACGGCCAGCAGCGCGTGCGCCCCGCCGAGGACCGTGAACAGGTTGGTGTGGGAACCGACGATCAGCACGATCGCCAGCGCGCGCAGCGCGACGCTGACCTCGATCTGCCGCCAGCCGCGTCGCGGTCGGGTGCTCGGCACCAGGTCGCGGATCGGCGTGGTGTGCCAGTGTGCGGGCAGGTGGCCGAGCAGCTCCTCGAGCCGGATCGACATCTCCACGTAGGACAGCGAGTCACCGTCCAGGCCGGCGAAGGTGTCGTCGTCGCGCACGTCGGTGGCGTCGAGCAGCTCGGCGTACAAGGCACGGACGTCTGGCACCGCGGCCGTGGCGGGTGTGCGGTCTTCGTCCCCGCGCAGGGCGGCGATCGCGCGGTAGTCGGGCTTGCCCGTCGCGAGCCGCGGGATCTGCTGCACGTGCTGCACGGCGACCGTCCACGCCGGCAGGCCGAACCGGCGCCGAGCGAGTCGCTGGATCCGCTCGGCCGGGAAGGGGTGCTCGATGGCGATCACGAGCCGGTCGCCGCCGTCGGCGCAGCACCCGGCGACGCCGTGCTGGTCCAGCACCGACTCCACCTGCTGCAGGTCGATGCGCAGGCCGAAGATCTTGGCGAACCGGCTGCGCCGGCCGACAACCTCGGGCATCCCGCTGCGGGTACGCCGGACGACGTCGCCGGTGTACAGCACCCGCACCGTGCGGCCACGGGCCAGGTCGGCGGCTGTCTCGGCGTACCCCAGCATCACGTTGGGGCCGGAGTAGACCAGCTCACCGACATCGGCCTCGGGCCAGTCCGGCAACGGCTGCACGGTGAAGGAGCCGCCCGCGATCGGGACGCCGATCACGCCGGGATGCACGGACGCCAGGTCCGGCGGCAGGTAGGCCATCCGGGCGGTGGCCTCGGTCTGGCCGTACATCACGAACAGGTCCCAGCCGCGACGCTGACCGAGCTCGGCGTACCGCCGTACCCGGTCCGGAGCGAGCCGCCCGCCCGCCTGGGTGACGTAGCGCAGGTCCGGCACACTCATCTGGTCGAAGCCGATCCGGTCGAGCTGGTCGAACGTGTAGGGAACCCCGGCGAACGTGGTGCCCCGGTGCTCGCGGAACAGCCGCCAGAAGCAGGGGTCGACGACCGAGAGCTCGGTGAGGATGATCCCGGCACCGCGCAGCAGGTGGCTGTTGAGCACCGACAGCCCGTAGCAGTAGTGGATCGGCAGCGTCGTGGCGGCGCGGTCGGTGTCGCGGAGAGCGAGGTAGTCCGCGATCGCCTCGGCGTTGGAGTTCACGTTCTCGTGCGACAGCCGCACCAGCTTGGGGGAGCCGGTCGAGCCGGAGGTGCTCAGCAGCAGTGCGAGGTCGGGGTGCAGGTCGTGCGCAGTGCCCTCCCGGCGCTCGAGGACGTCCCAGCCGTGGACCGGCCCGATGACCACGTCCGGGTCATAGGCGTCGATGAGCGGGTCGAGGCTCGTGTCGCTGCCCGTGTCGCTGCCCGTGTCGTCTCGGGGGCCGGTCAGCAGCACCGGATGGCCGCCGGCCAGCGCAGCGAGGTAGCCGACGACCGCCTCGACGCGGTTCGCACCGACCACCACGACCAGCCGGCGTTGCGACCCGAGCCTGGCAGCGGTGTCGGCTACGCGGCCGGACAGCTCGCGGTAGGACACGATCCCGTCCGCGGTGATCAGAGCCGGCCGATCGCCGAACCGCACCAACTGGTCGACGAAGGCAATGCCCGGTGTGGTGGTGCTGGTCAACAGGGGCGGCGGCACCGGCAGAACATATTAGGTAAGCCTTACCAATGCAAGCGGTGAGTTCTCCCACAACTGATGGCTGCGCCCTTGGCCTGAGAGGCGTACTGTCGAGTCTGCGGAGCCACCCAGGCTCTCGACCAGGGAGCGACCATGGCCGACAAGTCCCCGCGGCAGCATCTGTCCAAGAAGCAAGGGAAATCCCTCAAGGAGAAGCGCGCCGCCAAGCACGCGAAGGCCGCGGCGAAGAATCCGACCGAGATCGTGCCACCCGGCAAGAAGCACTGAGCGCTGCGGCGTTCAGCCGGAGTGCCGTGACGCAGCCGCCGTCGTCGACCGGGTGTGGGACCTGAAGCCGGGCGGCTGGTTCGTGACCTCGGACGGCGGAGGGGAATAGATGGCGGCCGCGGTGTCTTGCACCCCGGTGTGACCAGCTCGACGACACTTCCCGCACCCACCGCGTCCGGCGCCGCCACGCCCACCGGCCCGACCGGACGCAAGTACGTTCAGCTGGTCTTCGTCCTCGGTGCGCTGATCGCGCTGGGCCCGCTGACCATCGACATGTACCTGCCGGCGTTGCCGGCGATCGCGGAGGAGCTGCAGGCGTCCAACTCGGCCGTGCAGCTCACCCTCACCGGGATGCTCGCCGGGCTCGCGGTCGGACAGCTCGTCATCGGCCCGCTGTCGGACTCGGTCGGCCGGCGCAAGCCGCTGATCTTCGGTGTCACCACCCACGGCTTCGCCTCGCTGTTGTGCGCGATCTCGCCGACGGTCGAGATGCTCAGCGTGGTCCGGGTGGTGCAGGGCTTCGCCGGGGCCGCGATCTCCGTCGTGGCACTCGCGATCGTGCGTGACCTGTTCTCCGGCATCGCAGTCGCCCGGCTGATGTCACGGCTGATGCTGGTGATCGGGGCTGCACCGGTCCTCGCGCCGAGCCTGGGCGGCCTGATCCTGGGATGGACGTCGTGGCGGGGCATCTTCGTCGTGCTGGCGGCCGCGGCATCGCTGCTGGTCCTGGTCGCGGTGTTCGGCGTGCGCGAGACGTTGCCGATGCAGCGACGGCGGTCGGCCAGGCTCCGCTCCACGCTCGGCACCTACCGCATGCTGCTGCGCGACCGGACCTTCGTCGCGCTCGTCTTCATTGCCGGCTTGATGATGTCGGCGATCTTCGCCTACGTCTCCGGTGCGCCGTTCGTGCTGCAGGGCGTCTACGGCCTCGATGCGCAGACGTTCGGCCTGGTGTTCGGGGCCAACGCGATCGGCCTCGTGCTGTTCACGCAGGCCAACCCGCTGCTGCTGAGCCGCTTCGGACCGGCGACGGTGCTCTCCGGTGCCTTGCTGCTCGCGGTGACGGCATCGTCGGCTCTGCTCGCCACGGCCGTCACCGGCTTCGGCGGGTTGGCCGGCGTACTCGTGCCGCTGGCGATGATCGTGGCCTCGGCCGGCCTGGCGCTGCCGAACACGCCGGCGCTGGCGATGACCCGACACGGAGAGGCGGCGGGTACGGCCGCTGCGTTGCTCGGTTCGGTGCAGTTCGGCGTCGGTGCCCTGGTCGCCCCGGTGGTCGGCCTGTTCGGCAGCAGCAGCGCCGTGCCGATGGGCGCCGTGATGGTTGCGGTCACGGTGGGCGCGGCCCTGCTGATGTTCGGCATCGTACGGCGCGACCCGAGCACCAGGACACTGGGCTGAGGTCACCGGGCTGACCATGCCGAAGGCCCGCCCGGACATACCGGGGCGGGCCTTCGACGGTGTTGCCGTTGTCGGTGCTGGTGGAGTCAGCGGCCGATGTGCGCCGCACCGGCGCGGGCTGCGCTCTTGACCGCACCGGCGTGGCGCTGCTCGATCTTCTGGTCGAGGATGTTGTCGCGCCGCTGCGGGTTGCTCTGCGGGGCAACCGAACGATGCTGCAGCGTCATCGGCGCCGCCGCGTCCCAGTCCTCGTACTGGCCGACGATCTCGCCGCGGATCATGTTGTCGTCACCGACCTGGGCCACCGGGTCGTTGTTGCGAAGGGTCAGGTCGCCGTTGACGATGTTGTTGTCGACGAACACGCCGCCGGTGTTGCGGTTGGCGGTCACGTCGCCGCCCCAGTAGCTGCCGTCTGCGCAGTCGGCGAACGGCCCGTCGGAGCCGAGCTGCACGACCACACCGTTGCCGACGAAGCGCGAGTCGCCCTGCACGGCGCTGGCGCAGACCACACCGCCGCGTTCGTTGTTGCGGACGAGCACCCTGCCGTCGACGAACGACTCGTAGAGGTCGGCGTAGAGGGAGTTGCGGGAGTTGACGGTGCCGCCGATCTCGGAAGCCTCGACGAACAGCTCCGCGCTGCGCGACACCAGACTGCCCGAGACGGAGGACTGGAAGGTGTAGACGAAGCCACCGGTGTCGGTGATCGCGTTGGGCCGGGTGAGAACTCGGGCCCCCAGGTCGCTGCTCTCGAGGTAGCTGCCGTATGCACCGTTGAGCACGACCTCACCGTCGACCGTGCTGCCGACCGCCTCGAAGTAGGCGTTGTTGTTCGCGGCGACACGGCCGCCGATCGTGGCGCCGTCAGCGAGCAAGTCGGCATTGCGCGCGACGCGGACGTCCCCCTGGACCGTGGTGCCGGTCAGGATGCAGACCTCGCCCCGCGGTACGACGAGGTCACCGGGCACCGTGACCGCCCCGGCCTCGCCGACGCAGCGGGTGTTCAACTCGGCGCTGGCGGGAGACGACCAGGCGAGGGTGGTGGCACCGAGCGTGGCTGCGACCGCGATCGCGCCGACAGTCTGCTTCTTCATGCGGATCCTCCATAAGCAGTGAATGCGTCATGGGACGACATGTGATGAGGACGAAGACAGGCATCACTGGCCGCTGCCGAGGCGCTCGCCGACGGGCCGTGGGCTGGTCCGGCTCCCCCTTTCCAGACAGACAGTAGGCGCCTCGTAATGGTGCGTCAACGAACGTACGGCGGCCAGTTTGCCGGCTTTCCAGCGCGTCCGAGCGGCCAGGTGTTGTAATCGCCGCCCAAACGCCCGGTCGTTACCTGCTCTGCAGCGCGTCCAGGGCCACCGCCATCGCGGCTGCCAGGCGGAAGTCGATCCGCTGGTCGACGACGTCGATCGTGTAGGTGTCGCGGATCGACTTCCTGCGCTCGCTGCTCAGCACGATGCTGCCGGTGGCGGTGTCGACGAAGTC
>DASSKO010000208.1:0-28662 GCA_035690425.1 Nocardioidaceae bacterium | reverse complement strand
TCACGCTCGGGCGTGAGCGCGCCGATCGCGACGAAGATGGACGCGCCGACGACCAGCGCGATCACTGCGGGAACCGCCGCGAAGGAGAGGCTGGTTCCGAGAGCGACTGTCATCGTTGAACCCTACGGGCGCCACGATGCCGGGAAACCATCACCCACCGGCGATCAGATGTCGAGCTCGTGGCGTTCATACTTGACGAGGAACGACCCCAGGTTGCCGACGAGCATCCCGAACGAGCCGACGATGAACAGCCACACCCCGTAGACCTTTGTGCTCTCCCACAAGAAGAAGATGCTGCCGACGAAGAAGGTCACGCCCCCGAGGATCCCGATCCCCTGGTGCACCCACTGAAAGTCGTTGATCAGTTGTCGGAACCGGCTGGTGCTGATGCTCATCCCTACACCCTCTCATCTGCGCTGACTTCGAACGGTGGGCGCAGGAGCGTGTCGTCCGGCCCGAGCGCGCTCATCAGCTCCAGCTCGCCATCGGCACCGAGAGCGGCAACCGGCGTGATCGCCATCCGGTCGCGGGTGACGTCGACGAGGAGGCAGTGGGCCTGCATACCCCACGCTTGCGTGCCAGCTGCGGCGAACTCGGTCGGAGGTTGCTCCCGCACCTTGCCCCCTGCTCCGGTGGTCACATAGGCGATGCCGTCCACCTGGGAGATCTGGAAGTTGTGCTCGTGGCCGGCGAACGCCACCCGCACTCCCGCGCGCTGAAACAGCGGCACCAGCCGGTCGAGCACCGCGGCGTTGTTCTCCACCTTGGGGCCGGCACAGTAGGCGGGGTGGTGACAGAACGGGATCCGCCACCGCGGGCCCGCTGCCTGCGGGAACGCATGGTCGAGGAACTCGCTGTGCTCGGCGTACTGGAAGTAGTAGTTCCCACGCAGGCCGCCCGGTGTCTCCGTGGTGTCGATGCTGGTGAACTCGACGTCCGCGCCATAGCCGAACCGGTAGTTCAGCCCGACCGAGATCGCCGCTCGGCCGTCGACATCGGTGCGGTCGAACCGCGTCCGGGTGTGGAAGATGTCCGCGATCTGGTCGGGTTCGTCGCTGGTCTCGGTCTCACCGGTGTCATGGTTACCGACCGCCGGATAGACCGGGATTTCCCCGAGCAGATAGCGGTACGGGGCATAGAACTTGGAGTACCAGTCGTCGTCGTCGTTCCCGCTCTCCTGCTCGACCCTGCCCGGCTCACCCTTGTAGACGTTGTCGCCGACAGTGAGCACCAGCCGCACACCGTGCTCGGTGACCAGTCGGTCCAGTGCCGCCGCGACCCGTCGCTGCCGACGACCGGGCTCGGCGTCGGCGATCACGCCCACGCCGAAGTCGCCGAGCACACTGAACCGCAGTGGGACGGACACATCGGGGGAGGGATGGGTGCGGAACCGGCGGCGGTAGGACCGTCCGCGCGGCCCCAAGTCGAGCCCGCCCCGAGCGCCGGGACCCCAGTCCCAGCGCTCCCCGTCGGCCCACGGCTGGCCGTCGACGACGACTTGGTAGGTGTAGGTGGTGTCTGGAGCCAGGCCCTCCAGCCACACGTGGTTGACCTGGCGGGTCGCCGCATGTGCGGCTAGCGCCCCTGTCTCGTCGTAGGCCTCGACCGCCGCTTCGCCGTACGGCTCGGACGACGCGCCGATGCTCCCGGTCCGGCCCTGGTCGAGCTGGCTCAGCTGCTCGTCGTCGACCACCCGCCATTGGTGTTCGGCGTCGGCGCGCTGGAAGTAGAAGCCTCCCCAGGCGATCAGCGCCCGGTCGTGAGTCACGTCGACCAGATGTAGGAACGGCTCAAAGTGAGTCTCGGTCATTCCGCTCCTATACCCGCTGTGGCCGCGGCCCGCACACACCGACTCGTTGATCTGCCCGGCAATGAATCCCGCTGGGGTGGGTAATACCCCCCCGTGGCTGCACAACCGATTGGACGGACATGTTGATCGCCATCCTCGCCGCCGTAGTGGCCGGCGCGTGCTTCGCAATGGCGGGCATCCTCCAGCAGCGTGTGGCCAACACCAGACCCGAGGGCGAGTCGCTGTCGCCACGGTTGCTCGCCGATCTCGTCAAGCAACGGTTGTGGGTCGCGGGTATCGGCCTTGCGTTCTTGGCCTACGCCTTCCAGGGGCTGGCGCTGGCCTTTGGCCCGCTGTCGCTGGTGCAGCCGATTCTGGTCGTCGAGCTGGTTTTCGCGATCCCGGTGTCCGCGTGGCTGCACCATATGAAGGTCGGTTGGCGCAACTGGTGCGGCGTAGTGGCGGTCGGCGGCGGGCTCGCGGTGGCCATCGCCGCCGCGAGCCCCCATGGCGGGGACCCGACGTCGGCTCCACTCATCGGTTGGATAGCACTGCTGGTCGCGGCATCCGTGGTCACCGCCGTCGCGTTGCTGCTCGGGCGCAAGCTGTCGGGGACGGTGCGGGCATCGCTGTTCGCGGTGGCCGCTGCAACGGTGATGGGCACACAGTCCGCGCTGTTCGCCATAACGACTCAGCGCATCCCCGATGGGTTCGTGGCGTTGTTCACGGCATGGCAGACCTACCTGCTGGTGATCGCCAGCATCGGGGGCCTGACGCTGATCCAGAGCGCCTATCAGGCCGGTCCGCTCGCGGCCACCACGCCGGTCATCAACGCCGGCAAGGCCGTCGTGGCGATTACGATCGGCCTCTCACTGTTCAACGAGGCCATCGCAGACGGCCTGGTGCCGCGTGTCATCGCGGCCGCGGCGATGATCGTCGTGTTCATCGGGATCGTCGTGCTCGACACCTCCCCGGCCACCCAGCGTCTGCATGCCGAGGAAAGCGAGGCCGAGGAGGCGACCAGCGGCGACGAGCAGATCCACCTGAAGGAGCAGTAGCTTGTCGACCCGGGAACGTGAGATGACTGACGCCGACTGGCTGCTGACGGCCGACGAGCGGGGCAACGCCGCCACCGGTATCGATGCGGGACGCGACGGTGGCGAGGGCTGGTCACGAGGCAACCAGGTGCGGCCGTTGATCCACGGCGCGACCTACTTCAGGCGGTTGCTCGAGGAGTTGCGCGACTGCCGTGAGGGAGACCAGGTATACGTCGCGGCGTGGCGTGGCGACCCGGCGCAACGCCTCGACGGACCGGGCACCGCCGCCGTCGTCGAGCTTGGACGTGCCGCCAGCGCGGGCGTCAGTGTATACGGGCTGGTGTGGCGCTCGCACCTGGACACGGTCCAGCGCCAGGCGAGGGAGAACAAGGACTTCGTGAAGATCCTGCGGCAGCTGGGTGGCCACGTGATGGTGGACCAGCGAGTGCGCAAGGGTGGATCGCACCACCAGAAGTTCGTGGTCATCCGTCGTCCCGACCGCCCCGCATCCGATGTGGCGTTCGTGGGCGGGATCGACCTGAGCTTCAGCCGGCGTGATGACTCCGCTCATCGCGGCGACCCGCAGCCCCGGCAGATGGCCGCGGCGTACGGCGCGACGCCGGCCTGGCACGACGCGCACCTCGAGATCCACGGTCCGGCGGTGACCGATGTCGAACACTGCTTCCGGGAGCGTTGGGACGATCCCACCGCGGTGCGGCATCTGCCATGGCTGTGGGTGCGTGACCGTGTGCGCAGCCGAATCACCGGCCCGACGCGGTTGCCGCGGGCGTTGCCGCCACCGGCGGAGTGCGGCCCGCACGCGGTCCAGCTGCTACGCACCTACCCCGACAAGGTGATCGCGTACCCGTTCGCGCCGCATGGCGAGCGCAGCGTGGCCCGTGGCTACCAGAAGGCGCTGGCGAACGCACGGCGGCTGATCTATGTCGAGGACCAGTTCCTGTGGTCCCCGCTCGTGGCGGAGGTCTTCGCGCGGGCGTTGCGTGACCAGCCACGGCTCCGGATGGTCGCGGTCGTGCCGACGCATCCCGACAGCGACGGCCGCATGGCGGTCCAGGCGAGCGACCGCGCGCAGCGGCGCGCTCTGCAGACCCTCTATGCCGCCGGTGGGGACCGGGTCGACGTCTACTCCCCGGAGAACCACGAGGGACTGCCGGTCTACGTCCACGCCAAGGTCTGCGTGATCGACGATGTGTGGGCGGCAGTTGGTTCGGCGAACGCCAACCGGCGCTCCTGGACTCACGACTCCGAGCTCACTGCTGCTGTGCTGGACCAGACCCCCGACGACCGAAACGGCTCGCGCGCAGGTGGCGCCCAGCGGGCTCGGACATTCGCCCGCGATCTGCGGCTTGAGCTGTGGCGCGAGCATCTCGACCGCACCGACGGCGCCGACGACGATCTCGTCGACCCCGACCAAGCTGTCGAGATGGTCCGCCGTGCCGCCCACGCACTCGACGTCTGGCACGCCGCCGGGCGCACCGGGCCGCGACCTCCGGGGCGGCTGCGCCCCCATCTCACCCCTGCCGTCGCGCCGGCCGCGCGGTGGTGGGCCCCGGTCGCCGCAGGGCTGCTCTTCGACCCTGACGGCCGTTCCCCGCGAGCGATCATCCGTCACCGATGGTGAGCGGAGCGCTCCAGGCACCGAGGCCCATTTGCGGGAGCGCCGGTGCAAATGGCGCCGTCCAGGCTAGTGCCTCGAGCGGACCGCGGTTGGGTCGGCTGGTGTGAGTGCGGAGGTGCTGATGCTGCCGTCGATCACGCCTGTGGCGACGGCGCTCAGCGGTTGGGTGGTGTTGCGGCTGTGGGTGCGTATCCGGGTGAACGCCTCGTCCACGGTGATGCCGGCTCGTTCGGCGTAGATGCCTTTGGCCTGCTCGATCAGCACCCGGGAGTTGAGGGCACCCTGGAGTTGTTCGGCGAGGATCTCGTGGTGGGTGACGAAGCGTTCTTGCAGCAGCACGATGGTGGCGACGTCGGCGAGTGCCTGCCCGAGGGCGAGGTCGTGCTCGGACAGAGTGGAGTGGTGGGCGCAGAACAAGTTCATCGCGCCGATCAACTCGTCCCGCAGCCGCAGCGGCAGGGCGTGCACGGACCGGAACCCGAGGTCGGTGGTCGCGGCGCAGAAGTTGGGCCACCGGTCCTCGGCCTCGGCCAGGTCGATGTTGACCACCGGCTCACCGAAGGTGTAACAGTCCAGGCAGGGCCCCTCGTCGTTCTGCAGCTGGAACAGCTCCAGCAGCCGGGTCTCCTCGGTGGTCGAGGCCAGCACCCGCAGCTCGCCGCGCTGGTCGGCCAGCATCAGCCCGGCGGCGTCGGCGTGCAGCAGTTCGACGCTGCGGTCGATGAGGGTATGGGCGAAGTCGATGATGTCGAACTCGGCGACCAGGGTGTCGGCGAGCTCGACGAACGTGGCGGCGAGGCGCTGTTCTCGATCTATGTCCGTAGTCATCGTGGCTGGTCCTTCCCGGCTCGCCGTCGGAGGGCTGCCGCACTGTTCTTCATGTTTGCTCGTCTCCATTGTCGAACCGCAGCGTGCGGTTGACCACCTCGCGGGCGATCTCGGCCACGGTGCGTCCGGACCCGAAGGCGCGAGCGCGCAGCAGCACCAGCGCCTCGGCGAGCCCGACGGCGGCCTGCACGGCAATCATGCCGGTGGCCTGGTGGATCTCCGGGCGCCGACCGACGGGGTCGGCCAGGTTCGGGTGCATGTCTTGTGCCGATGGGGTCAGCTCCTGTAGGTCGAGCAGCAGGGCAAGGGCGGCGTCGGCGAACGCCAGCGCCTCCGTTAGATCCTCGCCGTCGAGACTGCCGGTGGTGTCTCGGTACAGGTCCAACACCCCGACTCGGACCCAGCCGACCTGCAACGGGAACGCGAACACCGCCGCGATCCCGGCCTCGGCCGCCCCCGATGCGAAACCGGGCCAACGGCGTGGTGCGGTGGTGGCCAGGTCCGGCTGCAGCACCGGCCGCCCGCCACGGGAGGCGTCCACGCACGGTCCTTCGCCGCTGGTGAACTGCAGCTCCTCCAGCGTCATCGCGGTCTGGTCCGTTGCCGCGACCACGCCCTCGTGGCCGGCGTCGGTGAACAGGGCCAGACCGACCCCGGTGACCAACAGCTGCCGTGCGCACAGCTCACACAGCACTCCGGGCAGGGTGGTGCCGTCGCGGTGCTGGTCCAGCACCTGCGACAGGATCTGCCGTACCCGTGCCGTCGCCATCAACTATCCGGTTCCCTCCCGGCGCGGCCGCGCCGTGGCCCACAGTTGCGGCCCCCATGTGCCACATCCTCGCTGCGGGCTTCGGACCCAAACCGTGGGGGCACTGGGGCAAGCCAGTTCCTAGAGTACGGGGCCGCGGTCGACCCGGGTGGGCCCGGGGCACCTCCGCCGGCCCAACTCAAAATCAAGTCACGCACCGTGGGTGCCGACCAGCTCTTCGGCGATCGTGCGCAGCTTGGTGTTAGTGTCCTGGGAGCAGCGGCGCAGCACCGCGAACGCCTGCTCGCGGGTGAGGCCGAAGCGTTCCATCAGCACGCCTTGGGCCTGGCCGATCAGGGCCCGGCTGGCGACCGCGGTCTTCAGTTGTTCCACCCGGCGCACGCCGCTCAGCGCGACCGCGGCGTGGTGGGCGAAGACTGAGCGAACACTGCGTCGTCGCCGGTGAAGCCCAGCGGGCGCCTCAAGTACAGGTTGAGTGCCCCGACCGCCTCGCCGGCGGCGGTCATCCGGACGGCGAGCAGGCTGGCCAGCCCCAGCTCGGCGGCCGCTGGGCCCCAGCGTGGCCACCGCGGGTCTGAGGCGATGTCGTCGACGGCAAAGCTGTGCTGCCCGTTCAGGGCGTCCACGCACGGGCCCTCGCCGAAGTGGTCTTGCAGCTCGTCGCACTTCGCCGCCAGGGGGTCGGTCGTGGCCAGGCTGACCAGTTGCCGGTTGCGGCGGACCGTGACTCCGGCGTAGTCACACTCCAGGTGCGCCTTGGCCAGGTCGACGATCGCCTGGGCCGCATCTTGCTCAGCGGCGCTGGAGGCGACCACCGTGGCGAGCGCACCGAGTGTGGCCGTGACCCGGTTGGTCTCGGCTCGCATTGCCGGGCCCGTTCCGGGTGCGGCGCCCCTGTCCGTGGCGCTGCGAACGTGGCTCCGGTGCCGACGCGCTAGCAAGCCACTGGCGTCGGCCGGGCGATCGGAGCGGGCCGTCAGCGCGTCGGTCCCTGGGGTGACGGCGCCCTGCACGCAGGCTGCCCCGATGGCATCGGTGAGGGTGGCGTGGACCGGGACGACCTGGTCCAGGCCGGTGATCGTCATCACCTTGTGCACGGCGCCGGTCTGGCCGACCAGCCGCAGGCATCCGCCGTCGAGGCGGGCGTCTCGGTGCGCCCCGGCGAGCACATTCACCCCGCCGGCGTCCATGAACGTGACCTCGCGCACGTCGAGGACGATCTGTGCCGACGCCACGCCCGTCAGCACCTGCCGCATCAGCGGAGCCGAGCACAGGTCGACCTCGCCGGCCGCCTGCACCACGGTGCATCCTTCATGCTCGACCCGCGCGAACGACATCCCCTGCTGGGCAAACGTCGACTCGGCGGTCGCGCCCGGCAATCCCGTGGCGGTGGTCGCCCCGGCGGAGTGGCCCGAGGTGAGGTCAGTCATCTCGCATCAGCCACCTTCTGCGTAATTCCGGTAAGTCGGGCGCGTCGATGGTCCGCTGCAGGACAACCGAAGGGAATTCGAGGACCTGTCTACCATGGACAGACAGGTCTGTCCAGGTATACTCAGCTGCCTGATGGATACAGAGCCCAGACCCCGCTCGAGTCCCGCCAGAGACCGACTCATCGACACCGCCTACGAACTGTTCTCCACCCGCGGGATCCGCGACGTCGGCATCGACGAGCTCATCGACCGCGCCGGTGTGGCGAAGGCGACGCTGTACCGCCACTTCGACGGCAAGGACGACCTGGCCGCCGCATTCCTCGCCGAACGTGAGCGACGCTGGACCGTCGACCTGGTCCAGGCCGGCGCCCTGAGCCGTGGCGAGACGCCCGAGGACCAGTTGCTGGCGATCTTCGACGTCTTCGATGATTGGTTCCATCGCGCCGACTTCGACGCCTGCGCCTTCATCACCACCCTGCTCGAGATGCGCGCCGACCACTCGTTGGGGCGGGCCAGCATCACTCACCTCGCTACCATCCGGGGCTTCGTCACCCAGCTCGCGCAGCAGGCCGGGCTGTCCGAGCCCGAGACCCTGGCGCACTCGTGGCACCTGCTGATGAAGGGATCCATCGTCGCCGCCGCCGAGGGCGACCACCAGGCCGCCGGCCGCGCCAAGGCGATGGCCCGCTGTCTGCTTGCCGAGCATCGAATGGCCGGCGCCGCGGCAGCAGACGGCCCGTAGGGCGCCGCGGAGCCGTGTCGGCCTCGCGCGGCGACCCGTCTCCGTCGCATGGCAGGTGCGGGGCCCAGGGCGTCGGTGCCCCGCACCAGCTCGGACCTACCCTTCGTTCTCCTCGGGCGAGGTGTCCACGCCCGACGCCTCGATGTAGGGCTCCTGACCCCAGTCTGCGAAGCGGTCGTCCTCGAGGTCGGTCCCCATCTGCTCCTCCACGGCGGGCAGATCGAACGCGGTATGGACGGTCCCGGTCACCGAGACCACGTTGCCGGCCTGGAGGTCGTTCATCTCGTCCGCGCTGACCACCAGCAACGGCTCGACGTCGCCGCCGGCGATGGTGAACGCGTGGTCGGAGATGACCTCGTCCACGTCGGCCGACACCGTGACCTGCTGACCCTCGTAGCCGTCGAGGTCGGTGAGGAACTCGTTGTCGAAGGCGCCCTGGTAGGCGAGGTCGTCTGTGACGGCCTCCTCCTGCACGTCCTCGACGCTGGTGCCCGCTTCGTCTCCGGATGTCTCCGAACAGGCCGTGACACCGAGTGCTGAGAACGCGAACATCCCCGCGACGACGGTGCGCGCCACCGGGCGTGTGATGAGTCTGCGTGTCATGAAGTCTCCGTCTCTGCCAGTCTGTTGCCGGGCCATCCGTGGCGACTGGCCAACCCCGAGCGGCGTTGTCAGACCGGTTTCCGGCAAGGCGACGGCCGATTCGTCGCGTTCGCCGCCTGTTGCAGGGTTGTGACGTGCCCGTGACCCACCGGACTACGGCGGCGCGTCCGTCCGGAGGTACTCCGCGGCACCGTAGGCCACGGCTATCACGGGGACCGCGAGCAGCGCCCCAGGAATGCCGAGGAGAATCGTTCCCGCGGTGACGCCGACGACGGTGACGACTGGGTGCAGGTGCACGGCCCGCTGCATGATGACCGGCTGCAGCACGTTTCCCTCGATCTGCTGCACCACCAGGACGACCCCGAGCGCGATCAGCGCTTCGACGAATCCGTTGGTCGCCAACGTCACCAGGACTGCCACCGCACCGCTGACCGTGGCACCGATGATCGGCACATACGCGGTGACGAAGATCAGCAGGCTAAGGGTGAACCACAGCGGCACACCGAGCAGGAGCAGACCGAGTCCGATCAGGACCGCGTCGATCAGCGCGACCGCGGTCACACCGACGACGTACGCGGTCAGGGTCGACCATGCACGCCGACCGACGCCGTCGACCCGTCGACGGCTGCTGTCCGGGACGCGGTGCAGCAGCCACGTCCACATGCTCGGCCCGTCCTTGAGCAGGAAGAAGACGGTGAACAGCGCGAGCACGAGGCCGGCGAGGACCAGCAGCACCGTCCGGGCACCGGCCACGGGACTGGGCATCGCGCTGTTGACGTAGCCGACGAGCTGGTCGCGGAGGGCGTCGACACGGGAATCGCTGAGGTTCAGCGGCCCGGTCGTCAGCCAGGTGTGGATCTGGTCGATCCCCTGGGTCACGGCGGTGGCCAGCTCGTGGAACCGGTCTGATATCCGGGCCCACAGGAGCAAGCCAATGCCCGACGGCAGTCCGACCAGCAGAACCAGCGCGACCAGCGACGCCAGCGCGGGTGGCAGCCCCACCCGTCGTAGTCGCGACGTCAGCGGCCACAGCAGGCTGGTCAGCAGCACGGCCACCGTGACGGTGAACGCGACCAATCCCAAGCTGAGCAGGGCGGACACCACCAGCCAGCCGACCGCGACCACCGCGATCACGACCAGGCAGTAAGCGAGAGTACGGCGAAGCCAACCTGGCAACGTGGACAGTATGCTCACAGGCGCCGGAGCCCCTTCCTTGGTGTGATTCGCCTCATGCGGTGGCCACCGATCGAGCTGCGGCCGACCTCTTGTGGACGTCTCTCCATACCGGCAGCAAGTCCTCGTGCAGTACGTCGAGCCACGACGCGTGCCGGGCGCGGCTGGTGGCGCGGGCCCGCCGGCCCATCGCCTGACGGTGGTCGGTGTCGGTCAGCAGCCTCGCCAACGCAGCGGCCCACGCTTCGGGGGAGTCGTGGTCGACAAGCATGCCGTCGTGCCCCGGCTCGGCCAGCCACTGCGTCGTCGCGGCGCCGTCGGGGAGCACGACGGGCAGCCCGGCGGCCATCGCCTCGGCGACGACGTTGCCGGCTGTTTCGCTGCACGAGGGGAACGCCAGCAGGTCACAGCTGGCGTAGACCCGCGCGAGCTCTGCCTGCGGAAGGCTGCCGAGCAACGTCACGTTGCGGTGGAGCAGCTTGGACAGGCGCCCGGTCTCCGCTCCGTCGCCGGCGACCACGAGGTGCACGCCGTGGCCGGACACGTGCAGCCGATGCACTGCCTCGGCGACGAGCGGCACACCCTTGGTGGCGTCGACGCGGCCGACGAAGAGCACCGTGGGCCGATCTGCCGGTACGCCGTACTTGCGGCTGAGCCAGCCTCGGTCGGCAAGGCCGGGCCGGAACATCGAGGTGTCGATGCCTCGACGGAGCCCGGAGATCGGCACGCCCGGAGCGGCACGTGCGACGTCGTCGTGGTCGTCGGCATTGGAGACGAGGACGCAGTCGCACGCACGCAGGACCCTGTCCCGGCGGCGTTGCGCCAATGCGCGGGGCACCTGGTCGGCCTTGGTGCGGCGGACAACCATGCGCGGGGCGGCGGGCATCCGGTCCACGACCTGGCGGGTGTAGATCTGGCTCAGTGTCGGCACGTCCGTGTGCACCGACGCGACCATCGGTCGGCGCCTGGACCCTCGCACCCGCACGGCGGTCGCCGCGAACGCCAGCGAGTGCGTCAGGTGCCAGATGTCGTGCTGCGGCAGCTCACGTGCGAGCGCGGGATGGTACGGAGCCAGATCCGAGGCATCGACGCCCCCCACGATCCTGTTGACCCCGCCCGTGGGCACGATCGGGCGCAAGGTGACGAAACGGACGTTGTCGGCGACCCGGTCCACGCCACGGTGACGCCCCAGCACGTAGACGGTCAGGTCGATGTCGGCCACGCCGGTGGCCGCGTGTGCGAATCGTTCCCAGCACTTCACGTGGCCGCCGGACCTGGGGCTCCGCTCGAGCTCCAGCAGCACGGCGACGGACAACGGCTTCGGGGCAGGCATCTGTGGTCAATACCCGGCATCGTGTCCGTCAAGCGGGTACGGCGCCTGCCGCAGCCCGGCGAAGCCGCACTTTCGCCGCCCCGCTTCGCCGTTTAGGTTGGAAGGCGACGGGCACCGACCCGTACGAAGGGGCGAACCGGTCGCTCCTGGCTGTATGAAGGAGGTCCTTATGGGCAAGAAAGCACGTGCTGCTCTGATGAGTCTGTCGGCAGCCAGCCTCGTCGCTTTGATGATCGACTACCTGCTGTCGGACCTCGGCAAGAGCTGACTAGCTCAACTGCCAGGTGGTGCGTAGGTAGGCCCGTGTGGTGCCGATCAGCGGGCATCACGGCGGGCCGCCTATGCGCCTGCCACACCATCGACTCGTCTCAGGTGTCGGTATTCAGGGCCTGCACACGGGCGCGCAGGCCCTTCGCCTGTTCACGCAGCTCAGCCTCGCGTGCATCAATGTCCTGTTGCCACCGGTCCATGGCCTCCCGGTGCTCCGGCAGCAGCGGACGCTCGCGCTGCGGCGGGCTCGATTCCGGTGGTTCCTCCTTCATCTTCAGCGCGGCGAGCGCGCCTAGCTGCTCCTCGACCTGATCCAAGTGGTCGCTGACCCCGCGCGCGCTCAACTCCGATGGTGCGCCCGGGCTCTCGAGATGTCGCAGGTCGCGTCCCAGCCTGGCGATGTCTTTCCTGAGCTGCTCCTCGATGCCGTAGGCCCGCTCCTCTGCCTGTCTGCGGTCCATCGCGCCGATCTGCCCGGTGACCAGCGGTGACGTCGCGAGGAGCAGGATGCCCCCGGTCATGATGGCCAGCCCGACGAGCTCGAGTGTCAGCGGCAGCGCGCCGAGGGAGATCGCCCCGCCCAGGACGCCCACGCCGATGCCGATGCCGGTGAGCGGCTCGACGGCAGCGAGCACGGGGTAGGAGGAGGGCAGCGGCGCCATCTCGTAGGCGCTTTGTGCCAGCAACGTGCCGAGCACAGCGGTGACGGCGACGGTATAGGTCGTCCAGTTCGACAGCAGCGCGACGAGCCCGTCGTCGAGGTAGCTGTTCACGGCGTTGTGCGTCAGCCCGGACTGCAGACCGAACAGCATCCCGGCGCCGGCGCCCAGCATCGGTGCCTCGTGGGCAGGGCTCAGGCGTCGGGCCAGGACGACCAGGGTCAGCGTGATCGCACCGATGGCGACTGCAGCCACCGCCCACCGCCACAGCGGTGCCGGTGTCTCCGGTCCGGCTTCCGGCTGGCCGACGGCGATGAAGGCCGCCAGGCCGCCGGCGGTGGCGACCGCTCCTCCCCAGTCGCGGCGGCTGAGGCGCTGCTGCATCCACGCGGCCGACAGGGGCAGCGCGAAGAGCAGTCGCGAAACCAGCAGCGGTTGCACCAGCGCCACGCTGCCCAACCCGAGCGCGGCGCCGGCGAGCAGGTTGCCGACCAACGCCGTGCCGACACCGATGAGCCACCGCGGCTGTCGTACCAGCCACCACAGCAGGCTCAGCCGCAGGCTCTTGCCCGGGGGGGCGTCGAAGGCGACGCGCTGCTGCACGACGGAACCGATACCGAAGAGCAGCGCAGCGCCCAACGCGAGCAGGTAGACCACCATGACAGCCGTGTTACCCGGGGCGCGTTGTGGTAATAGCGCTTATGTCGGCTTATGTGGGCCAAAGAGTGTCGACGGGCCGGCGACAGTGGACTGTTGATTCCGGCCTCGAAGACAGGCTGCCGGCAACGAGGATCGTCAATGGAATGGGGCCACGCATGCTTATCGCCGTCGTCGCTGCGCTGGCTGCGGGCGCGTGTTTCGCCTTTGCTGGCATCTTGCAGCAGCGAGTGGCGGCCACCCGCCCGGAAGGGGAGTCGCTGTCCCCACGGTTGCTGCGCGACCTGGTCCGGCAGCGGCTGTGGGTCGCCGGCATCAGCCTGGCGTTCCTGTCCTACGCCTTCCAGGGGCTGGCGCTGGCCTTCGGCCCGCTGTCACTGGTGCAGCCCCTGATCGTCTCGGAGCTGATTTTCGCCCTGCCGGTGGCGGCGCGCCTGCACAACATGAAGCTGGGCTGGCGCAGCTGGATCGGTGCCGTCGCGGTCGGCGGTGGGCTCGCGGTTGCGATCGTCGCGGCCGCCCCGGAGGAGGGGGACCCGCAAGCATCACTCGCGGGCTGGCTCGGTCTCGTCGTTGCCGTGGTCGTGCTCGCCGGCGGCTCGGTGCTCGTCGGGCGCACCCGCGAGGGGACAGTGCGAGCGTCGCTCTTCGCGTTGGCGGGCGCGACGGTGATGGGCTCGCAGTCGGCGCTCTTCGCGGCCACCATCGCGCATATGGCGCAGGGGTTCGTGCCGCTGTTCACCGCGTGGCAGACCTACCTGCTGGTAGTCGCGAGCATCGGCGGCCTGCTGCTGATCCAGAGTGCCTACCAGGCGGGCCCACTCGCCGCGAGCCTCCCGGTCGTCAACACCGTCGAGCTTACGGTGGCCGTAACCATCGGTGTGGTGCTGTTCAACGAGGGAATCGCCGACGGGCTGCTGCGTCGTGCGATCGCGGTCGCGGCGCTGGCATGCGTCCTCGCCGGCATCGTGTTGCTGGACACCGCCCCGGTCACGCAACGACTGCACAGTCGCGAACGGCAGGAGAAGGAGGAGACGGACAGCTCCACCGAGCAGATCAGTCTGAAGGAGGAGTAGCGCCGTCCAGCAGCGGTGTGGTGTGGGTTAGAGGTGCTCGACCCCGGGTACTCACCGCGCAGCCTCAGCCGATAGGAGCTCGATGGAACTGCAGCAACGAAACGGATCGAGTCGGGCGTGCGCGGTCGTGCTCGGCGGAGCCGGCTTCATCGGCTCACGCCTGTGCGAGGTGCTGCTGGCGCAGGGGTACGACGTGGTGTCGGTCGACAACGAGTCGACGGGTCGCTCGCAGAACGTGGGGCACTTGTTCACAGACCCGGCTTTTCGTTGCTTGCCATGGGATGTGACCGAGCCGTTCGACGTGCCCGGTCGTGTCGACCTCGTTCTCTGCCTCGCCTCGCCCGCTTCGCCGGTGCACTACCTGGCGCTGCCGATCGAGACGATGAAGGCCGGCAGCCTCGGCACGCTGCACGGCCTGGAGCTCGCGGAGCGCAAGCACGCCCGCTTCGTGCTGGCATCGACGTCGGAGGTGTACGGCGATCCCACCGAGCACCCGCAGCGGGAAAGCTACTGGGGCAACGTCAACCCGATCGGGCCTCGGGCCGTCTACGACGAGGCCAAGCGGTTCGCGGAAGCGCTCACGAGCGCCTACCGAAGGGACCGCGGTGTCGATACTGCCATCGTCAGAATCTTCAACACCTACGGCCCGCGGATGCGAACCGACGACGGACGCGCGGTCCCGACCTTCATCGGCCAGGCCTTGCGCGGCGGGCCGCTGACGGTCGCTGGCGACGGCTCACAGACCCGTTCGCTGTGCTATGTCGACGACACGGTGGCCGGCATTGTGCGCATGGCCCTCAGCCGGCACACCGGGCCGGTCAACATCGGCAACACCGCGGAGATCTCGATGCTCGGCCTCGCCCGCGACATCGTCGAGCTCACCGGCACCAGCGCGGCCATCGAGTACGTCGATCGACCGGTCGACGACCCCGGGCAGCGGTGCCCGGACACGAGCCTGGCGCAGCGTCTGCTCGGATGGCATCCCACCACGCCTCGCGACGCGGGCCTGGCCAAGACGGTGGCGTGGATGCGGACAGCGGCGGCCGCCGAGGCCGTCATTCCAGCAGCTGCTGTGCGGCCCTGAGCACCTCGGGGACCGTGATGGCCAGCAGTGCCGGGTCGGGGGACTGCGCCCACGGGTCGCCGGGCTGGGTGCCGTGCCACAGTGCGATGTGCGGACCATGAGCCGGTGGCCCCCACCACCGTGGCGGCGTGGGACCGAACAGCACGACGGACGGCACGCCGAAGGCCGATGCCAGATGTGCCATCCCGGTGTCTCCGCACACGACGAGCCGCGCATGTGACACCAGCCCGACCAGCTCGGCTATCGACGTTTTGCCCGCCAGCACCGCCGTCGGCGTCAGCCCTGCGGCGGCGGCAACCTCCTCCCCAAGCGCAGCCTCGTTCGCAGAGCCTGTCACGATGACCTCCCGGGCGTGCTCGGCGAGCCCCGACGCGACCGCGGCGAACCGGTCCGCCGGCCAGCGCCGGGCCGGATGCGCGGCCCCCGGATGCACGACCACGGTGCCGGACATCCGCACGGGCGGGCGCGGGGCAGGCAGTCTCAGGTGAGCCGGGTCGGTGCGAACGTCCAGTCCGACGCTCACCAGCCGGCACCACCGACGCACCTCATGCTCTTCTGGCACCCACGGTGGCCCCGACACGCCCGCGTCCGCGCAGCCGAAGGCCACCAGCCGGCACGCGCCGAGACTCCCCAGCAGCCGATGGCTCTGCGGTCCACGGCCGTGCAGGTTGACGGCGACGTCAGGGGGCGGGCCCGCCCACTCGAGCGGATCGAGGCCGTGCGCGGGCAGGACCGCGTCGACGACACCGATCCGGTGGACCAGCTCCTCCAATGCCGGATCGGTCGCGAGGACGAGCCGGTGGCCCGGCAGCGCCCGTCGTACCCCGCGCAGCGCTGGGACGGCGGTGAGCAGGTCACCCAGTCCCAGCGCCCGCAGGACCACCGCAGCCGGCTGGCTCAGGGCCACGACCCCTCGACCGACGGTGTGACGACGAGCTCGCGCACCTCGCAGCCGGGCGGCTGGCGCAACGCGAACACGACGGTCTGCGCGACGTCCTCCGGACGGTTCAGCTTCGCGTCCGGCGGTGGCTTGTACTGCTCGTCACGGTCGTCGAAGAACGGCGTGTGCATACCACCTGGGATCAGCATGGTCACGCCGATCTGCCCGGCAGTCTCGGCCGCCAGGGCGCGGGAGAATCCCACCACACCGAACTTCGACGCGCAGTACGCCGTTGCGTCGCTGAGCGCCCGGATGCCCAGCGTGGAGGCCACGGTGACGACGCGGCCGTCGCGGCGCTGCAGGTCGGGTAGGGCGGCGCGCACCACGGCGACGGTGCCGAGCAGGTTCACCAGCACCACCTGCTCCCACTCCTGCGCCGGCACGTCCTCCAGCCGACCACAGGAGTCGACTCCCGCGCAGGTCACCACCGCGTCGAGCCCCCCGACGCGCTCGCTCACCGCACGCACCCGTGCCTCGGTCTCGCGGCGGTCGGCCAGGTCGACCAGCTCGTGGACGACGCCGTCCGCGGGCGACCGGCGATCGAGGACGACCGGCGTGCCGCCGGCGTCGGCGACGGCCTGTGTCACGGCCGCTCCGAGGCCGGACGCGCCCCCGGTGATGAGCACGTTGCCCAGGCTGTCGCCCGCCGGCTTGCGTGCGCTGTTGTCCGGTGTCATGTGCACCTCCAGATCGGGTTCTTCGATGTCGTTCGGGTCGGCGGCGCCGTGACCGGCGCCGCTGTGCCATGCGGTGAGGTCAGTGCCTGCCCTCGGTCGAGGGAGCCACCGCCGACTCCACCAGCCGGGTGGTCGACCGGCCGGCGAGGTAGGGCAGCACGACCGCCTGTCCGCCCCACTCCTCGAGCACCGCCGCCTCGGGAAGGTCTTGGGCCTCGTAGTCCCCGCCCTTGGCCCAGATGTCGGGCCGCAATTCCCGGAGGGCGTCTGCGGGGGTGTCCTCGTCGAAGACGACCACCGCGTCGACGCACTCCAACGCCTCGAGCACCCGCACCCGGTCGGCGGCCGGCACCAGCGGCCGGGTCGGCCCCTTGAGCCGTCGAGTCGACGCGTCGGAGTTGACGCAGACCACGAGACAGTCGCCCAGCCGCCGGGCCGCCCGCAGGCTGGCCACATGACCGGCGTGCAGCAGATCGAAGCAGCCGCCGGTCGCTACGACGGCGCCGGCCCCGTCCGGCCGCTCACGCACCCGGCGCACGACTGCCACCGCACTCGGCTCCGGCGTGTCGTCGCGCGGCGGCCCGGACGGCTGCAGCACCCCGGCCGCGCCACCGCACGCCACGAACACCGCGGCGCTGTCCACGGCCCGCTGCACCGCCTCGCTGGTGACCGCTCCGGTGGCCAGCAGCTGGGCAGCGGTGGCAGCGAAGCGATCGCCTGCACCACATGGGTCCAGGCACTGCACCGACGGCGCCAACAGCACCATCGGCGACCCGTGCCCGTGGGACAGCACCGCACCCTCGGAGCCACGGGTGATCGCCACTGCATGGGCCTGCCACCTGTGCACGAGCTGTGCCGCACGTGCACCGTGCAGCGCTACGTCCGTGCGGGCCGACGGCGCGGCCGCAGCGCCTGCCGCACCGGTCGCTCGGTCGGTGTCGGCCGGGGGCAGCGCGAACGCCGCAGCCTCGGCAGCGTTGGGAGTCACCAGGCGAACACCGGGCACCGGCCGGCTACCGCGCGGATGCGGATCCCACACCACGGGCACCGTCCGGGCGAGCTCGGTGAGCCGGTCGCGCACCGCAGCGACCGCAGTGAGCCCTCGGCCGTAGTCGGAGACCAGCACGCCGCTGGGGTCGGACAGTGCCTCCTCGGCGGCCGACGGCAGCGCGTCGAGGTGCGCACGACCGCCGCCGCTGTCCAGCCGCAGCAGTGACTGCCCGCCGCTGCGTACGCGTCGTTTGACCACCGTCCCCCCCTGCTGGGGCAGCGCGACGAGCCGCAGCCCTCGCGGCTCGAGCAGCGCGCGTAACTGCTCGCCGGCCTCGTCGTCGCCCAGCGGGGTGATGAGCACCACGTCGTTGCCGTCGTCGGCTGCCAGCGCGGCAGCGAGGGCCGCACCGCCGGGCCGTGGCTGCTCGGTGAGCTCGTCGAGGACGGGCACGGGCGCATCGGGGCACAGCCGTTGCGCGCGGCCGATCACGTCGACGTCGAGCAGCGCGTCGCCGATCACGACCAGCGGCCCGCTCATCGCAGCTCACCTGTGCCGAGCGGCACCAGCTGTTGGGCACCGTCGGCGGTCTCGCCGCCGGCACCCAGGACAGCGTCGAGGCCGGCGCAGACCATGTGCACCGCGACCAGATGCAGCTCCTGCACGGTCGCGGTCGACTCCGCGCGCACGCACAGCGCTCGATCGGCCGCCGCCGCCAGCGGGTTGGGTGCGGATCCGGTGAGTGCCCACACCGCGACACCTACACGGCGGGCGCGGTGAGCGGCGGCCACGACGTTGGCGCTACGGCCACTCGTCGAGAGCAGCACCAAGACGTCACCCGGCCGGCCATGCGCCTCCACCTGGCGGGCGAACAGCTCCTCCGAGGAGTAGTCGTTGCCGATCGCGGTGAGGCTCGAGGTCTCCGCGCTCAGGCAGATCGCCGACAGCGGCCGGCGTTCGTGGCAGTACCGGCCGACCAGCTCCGCGGTGAGGTGCTGCGCCTGGGCGGCACTGCCGCCGTTGCCCGCAGCCAGCAGGCGGCCGCCTCGGGCGAACACGGTGGCCAGGTCCTGGCCCCAGCGGTCGGCCTGCTCGGCACCCGGACCGAAGCTCTCCAGTGCGTGTCGGAGCTGCGCAAGGTGCGCCTGCCCGCACGGTGCGAAGCCGGTCATGACACCACCTCGGACGTCACCCGTGCGCTGACACCGTCGTAGACCTGCTCCATCCGCCGGGCCACCTCCTCCCAGCGGTAGCGGCTGTGCACCCGCCGCCGGCCGGCCTCGCCGTACGCCGCGCGGCGCGCTGGCTCCTCCAACAGTCGGCGCAGCTGCTGCGCCAGCAGGTCCGGACGGTGTGGAGGCACGAGCTCCCCGGTCTTGCCCGGCACGACCGTGTCCAGCAGTCCGCCGACCGCCGAGCCGACCACCGGGCGGCCACACGCCATCGCCTCCAGGGGCACGATCCCGAACGGCTCGTACCACGGGACGGTGACGACCACATCGACGGCGTTGAACAGCTGCGGCATCTGCTCGTGCGAGACCGACCCGGCGAAGTGCACTCGCTCCTTCACCCCGAGGCTCTGTGCCAGCTCGGTGAGCCGGATCACCTCGGGATCGAGCACCAGCGAGTCCGCGCTCGGTCCGCCGGCGATAGTGAGCTCGGCGCCCGGCAGCCATTGCAGCGCCCGGATGATGTCCGCGGTGCCCTTACGCTCGACCAGCCGGCCGACCGTCAGCAGCTGCCGTCCCGGCGCCGTCGGCTCGACGGACCCGGTTGGCCGGAACAGATCCACGTCCACCCCACAAGGCACCACGGTCGCCGTACCCGGGTCGAGGCCGAGCCGCACCAGTTCCTGCACCTCGTCGTCACAGGTGGCCAGCACATGGTCCACGGTGCGGCACAGCCGAGCCTCCAGTGACACCCGCGACGCCGGACTCGTGTCGTGGTTGCCCTGGAAGCGTCGCTTGACCGATCCGAGCGCGTGGAAGGTGTGCACGACCGGCAGCCCAGACGCCTCCGCCGCGTCGACCGCGGCCAGGCCGCTCATCCAGAAGTGCGAGTGCACGATGTCGAACTTCTCGTTCAGCCACCGCAGCCGCAGGTACTGGGCGAACTCGCTCATGTGCCCGAGCAGCTCGTCCTTGGGGATCTCTGTCGGCGGTCCCGCGGGCACGTGCTCCACGACGTAGCCGTCCGGTGCGGTAATCCGCAGGGGAGCGCTCGCGTCGTCACGGCGGGTGAAAACGGTCACCTCGTGGCCCCGCCGGGCGAGTCGTCCCGCCAGCGCCGCGACATAGACGTTCTGGCCACCCGCGTCGTGCCCACCGAGTGCGGCCAACGGGTTCGCATGCTCAGAAACCATGGCGATTCTCATGACGCCACCTCCTCGCGCGTTCCTTCCCCTCCGCCGACGCGGCCGGCGGGAACCAGATCGTCCAGTGCGGCCACCACCTGCTGCGCCGTCACCGACGTCAGGCACGGGTGCCCCGGGACGGGGCACCGGGTAGCGCGGCTGTCGGCGCAGGGCGCGCGCTGGTCGCCCAGCAGGACGCGGGGCACGCCGTAGGGGGCCCAACGGCTCGCCGGCACCGTCGGGGCGAACAGCGAGACGACGGGCGTGCCGACCGCTGCCGCCAGGTGGGCCGGCCCGGTGTTGCCGACCACGATCGCTTCGGCGCCGGCGACGACCGCCGCCAGCCCGGCGAGATCGGTCCGTCCGCCGACGTCCTCCGCGACACCAGCGGCTGCGATAGCCGTGAGGTGGCGCTCGGACGGGGACCCGGTTACGAGCACACGACGGCCGGCGGCCACGAGGGCCCGCGCGGTCTCGGCGAAGCGGTCCGCCGGCCAGGCGCGGGCGGGCACGGAGGTCCCCGGATGCAGAACGACGTACGGCGTCGCGCCGACCAGGTGGCCCACATCGGGCAACGGCGTACGCAACCGCAGCCGGCCGTCGTCGGCAGCCGATCCGAAGCCGGCGGCCCGGGCGAGCGACAGCGCTCGCTCGGCCTCGGGTACGTCGTCGGCGACGTGGTGCCGCAGGTCCAGCAACGATCCGGGATAGTCCACGCTGACCGCGCCGACCCACGGAATGCGGGCCAGCCTCAGCAGCAGCGCGGTCGGCAGCGGGGACTGGTGGAACGACGTGAACACCAATGCGCCGTCGAAGTGACGCTCACTCAGCAGCGCGACGAGGTCGCGCACATCGCCGGCATCCACCTGCGGGGGATCGGCGGCTATCCACGGACAGTGCCAGGTCAGCACCTCGTCGACGCCGGGCAGCAGCCGGGCCGCGTCCGTGCCCAAAGGCCCGGCGAGGAACGTGACGTCCATGGCCTCCGCGGCGACCGCACGTACGGCGGGTCCGGTCAGCAGCACGTCGCCGGCACTGTCCAGGCGTACGCACAGGTAACGCTTCACCATGCCCCCTCCAGCACCCGGTCGACTGCACCGTCCAGGTCCGCGACCACGGTAGCGGCAGCCAGCACCTCGCTGCGTCGGGTGGCCGGTGTAGGCACGAGGATGCCGACCACGCCCGCGGCCTCGGCCGCATCGACATCGCGGCCGATGTCGCCGACCAGGACCGCGCGCGAGGGGTCGACGGCGAGCTCGCCGCAGGCCTGCGTGACCATCTCGGGTGCCGGCTTGCGGCAACTGCAGTCGTCGTCCGGTGCATGCGGGCAGATCTGCCAGGTCTCGAAGGGGCCGAGCAGCTCCTCGATGCGACTGTTGACGTCGGCCACCTCGGCCATCGTGATCCGGCCCGTGCCGACGCCCGACTGGTTGCTCACGACCCCTAGCCGTACGCCGTGGGCGCGTAGCCGGTCCAGCGCCTTGCGGGCACCCGGCACCGGCTGCACCTGCTCGGGGTCGCCGTTGTAGGGCACGTCGTAGACCAGGGTGCCGTCACGGTCGAACAGCACGAGGTCGGGAAGGCCTCGCCACGGGCCCGCAAAGCGATGACGGCACCAGCCGAGCGCGCTGTGCCACGCCGCGGCCGGCGGGATCGCGATGCTGGTGAGCACCATCCGACGCACCTCGGTGCGATCGCGGGGACCCGGCAGGATCCGGGCAGCCGCGAACTCCACGGTGCCGGCGAGCCATGCCGAGGCGGCAACTCCAGCGCTGCGACGACGCCCGGACGCGGCCAGCACCAGCGCCGACAGGCCCGCGGCGGTCACGGCCAGGTGGCGCCTTCGGCGCCCGCGCGGGGCCGCCGCCCGCTCCCGCCAGTGCGGACCGTGCAACCGTCGCATCAGTGCGTCGTCGGCATTGCCCGCCTGCTGCCGAAGACTGACCCAGCCGTCCGCCGGCCGGACGGGATGGGTGATACCGCGGTGCCCGGCGACGATCCGGCCACCGCTGCCGAGCACGCGCAGCGCGACGTCGGCGTCCTCTCGGAACGCGCGACGGAACCTTTCGTCGAACCCGCCAACGGCCGCCAGCGCGGACCGTCGGTAGGACATGTCGGCCGTGATCCAGCGCGCGTCGGCCAGACCGGCGGTAGAGCGCTCCCAGTCGGTCGGGCGCCGGCCGGCCGGAGTGGGTACCCGTACGCGGCCCTGGCTGCCGACAGTGTCGGCCGCGGCGTCGCGTAGATCCTCCGCCAGCCGCAGCAGCCAGTCGTCGTCGGGAACGACGTCGTCGTCGAGGAAGCTGACCCACTCGGTGCGCGCGCTGCGCCAACCCAGGTTGCGAGCGGCTGCGGGGCCCCGTCCGCCCGAGGAGAGCACGCGCGTGTCCGGCACGCCGAGGTCGGTGACCTGCCTGCCGATGTCGGCAGACCCGCCGCTGGCCGTGGACTCGGCGCCGTCGTCGACGACCAGGATCGCGGCGGGCCGTGGCCCGGAGGCCCGCCGCAACCCGTCGAGGAGCACCCGCAGGCTGGGGCGGCCGACGGTGGGAATCACCACGCTCGTTGGCAGCTGCGTCGGTGCCTCGCTCATCCGGACGCCTTCGGTCGGCGAACGACGAACGGTCCGATAGCGAGCAGGTCCACCGGTGTCGAGCCGAAGCACTCCAAGGCGTCGCGGGGGGTGTCGACCATGGGGCGGCCGGCGGTGTTCAGGCTTGTGTTGACGACCACCGGCAGCCCCGTGCGCAGCTCGAAGCGTGCGAGCATGCGAGCCAGCAGGGCGTCGGTGTCGGCGTCCACGGTCTGGATTCGCGCCGTCTGATCGACGTGCACCGCGGCGGGGATCCGGTGCTGCCACTCGGGCGCGACGTCGTGCACGAAGAGCATGTAGGGCGAGGATCTCGGCCCACGGGAGAAGATCTCCGCGGCTCGCTCGGAGCGCACCATCGGCGCCACCGGCCGGAACTGCTCGCGGCCCTTCACCGCGTTGAGCTTCTCGAGGTTCTCCTGATGACCCGGATGGGCGAGCAGGGACCGCCGGCCCAGCGCGCGCGGGCCGAACTCGCTGCGCCCCTGAAACCACGCCACGACTCCGTTGTCGGCAAGGGACGCAGCCACCGTGTCGGCGACGTCGTCGGGCCGCTCGTAGGGCAGTTGCGCCGTCGCCAGCCAGTCCTCGATCTCGGCATCGCTCCAGGACCGCCCCAGGTCTGCGCCGGGCATCGGGCGGGAGCGCTCGCCGGCGGCCTGGACCACGTGCAATGCCGCACCGAGCGCTGTCCCGGCGTCCCCGGCGGCCGGCTGCACCCAGATCTCGCGATAGGGACCGCGTTCCAGCAGGCGCGTGTTGGCGACACAGTTCAACGCCACCCCGCCGGCAAACGTGAGGACATCGGTGCCCGAGCGGGAGTGCAACCACGATGCGAGGTCGAGGAGGGTCTCCTCCAGACACGTCTGCACGCTCGCGGCCAGGTCGGCATGCGCCGGCGTCCACTCCGCTTCCGGCTTGCGTGCCTCGACGATGTCGGCCCAGTCGATGGGATGGGTGTGGAACCCGCCGTCGCCGGTGGCGTGCACGGCCGCGCGCAGTGTCTCCAGATAGCGTGGCCGCCCGTAGGAGGCAAGCGCCATCACCTTGTACTCGTCACTGCTACGGCGGAAGCCGAGGTGTTCGGTGACATCTTCGTACAGCAGGCCGAGGGAGTGCGGCAACTCCTGTCCCGCCAGGGTCGTCAGCGTGCCGTCGTCGTAGTGACCCGCCAGATGACTCGCGACCTCGCCGCGCCCGTCGGCCACCAAGACGTCCGAGGACGGGTGTGGCGCGGCCAGGCCGGCAGAAGCGGCGTGCGCGACATGGTGGGGCACGAACCGCACGGTGGAAGGGTCGAGTCCTGGGAGCGCGGTCGACAAGAAGCCGGGCGCCGACTCGGCGTACTGGACGCGCAGATAGTCCCAGGGGTCATGCAGGCCCATGTCGGCAGCGGGCCGCGACAACCGCGGATCGAACGAGTAGGCGACCGCGTCCAGGTCGGCCGGAGTGAGGCCGGCGTGCTGAAGACACCACGTCGCCGACAGCTCCGGCAGCTCCCAGGCAGAGAAGGGCACTGGACGCTTGCCGTGCTTGCGGCGGGAGAACCTTTCCTCCTCGGCGGCCGCGACCGTGACTCCGTCGACCACGAGTGCCGCGGCGGGGTCATGAAAGATCGCGTTGACTCCGAGCACCTTCACGCAGGCCCTCCTCTCTCATCTGACGGTCCGTGCGGCCACCATCCGAGCACGTTCACCTACTCGCGAGCACTATGGCCGAGAAGTGCCCACTTCGCGACAGGGAGAAACGGCTCCCCGCCAGAAGTGGTGCTCCCGCTGCACGTCGGTGACTGACGGCACTGTCTCACGCCGGCGAGCGAATCCTTGTCGACAAGGCAGCGACGGCGAGCGTGTCGACCAGTCGGTCACGGAGTGCATACGAACGCTCGATACGGGCATTGTGCAGGCATGCGTGTCTCTGTGCTCGGCACCGGCTATCTGGGCGCCACTCATGCGGCCTGCCTATCGGCATGGGGTCACGAGGTCGTGGGCGTCGACACCGATCCCGATCGGATCGAGACACTGGCGTCGGGTCGCGCACCCTTTCGCGAGCCAGGTCTCGACGAGCTGTTGTCGGCGGGCGTGCAGTCCGGTCGGCTGTCTTTCCATACTCGTCTGGACGCCGCCCGTGAGGCCGACGTGCACTTCGTCTGCGTGGGAACTCCGCAGTGCCGTGACGGCTCGGCGGCCGACCTCTCTGCGCTGTGGCACCTGCTGAGGGCGCTCGCGCCGATGCTCGAGCGGCCCTGCGTAGTGGTTGGCAGGTCGACGGTTCCGGTGGGCACGGCGCGGGCCGTGCGGGAACTCTTGCAGTGCTCCTCGCCGGTTGGCAGTCAGGTGCAGGTCGCGTGGAACCCGGAGTTCCTGCGAGAGGGACGTGCCGTGGCCGACTCGCTGCACCCCGACCGACTCGTGGTGGGCGCTGAGGACAACGCCGCGCAGGCGTGCCTTCGGGAGGTGTATGCCCAGGTGGTCGCTGCCGGCGTGCCGTACCTGGTGACGGACCTGGCCACCGCCGAGCTCGCGAAGGTGGCGGCCAACACGATGCTGGCGGCGCGGTTGTCGCTGGTGAACCTGCTCGGAGAGGTATGTGAGGTCGCGGACGCGAACGTGGCTGATCTGGTCACGGTGCTCGGCCATGACGCCCGCATCGGGGCACAGTTTCTTCAGCCGGGGCTGGGCTTCGGCGGCGGCTGCCTGCCCAAGGACATCAGGGCTTTCGCTGCCCGGGCCGAAGAGCTGGGCGTAGGCACCGAGTTGGTCGGTGCGGTGGACACCGTCAACATGCGACAGCGCGATCGCGCTGTGGACAAGGCCATCCGGCTCGTCGATGGCGACGTAACGGAGGCGCGGATCACGGTGCTCGGCGCGGCGTTCAAGGCCGGGTCCGACGACGTACGCGACTCCCCGGCCCTCGACGTCGCCGGCCGGCTGCACGCCCACGGCGCGAACGTGACCGTGCATGACCCGCAGGCGCTCGCGAACGCCGCCCGGGCGCACCCGGACCTGTGCTACCAGCCGGACCTCGATGGCGCCTGCCGGGATGCCGACGCGCTGCTGCTGCTCACCGACTGGGACGACTACCGGGCGCTGGATCCCGTGGCGCTGCGGCAGCTGGTCCGGTCACCACGCGTCCTTGACGGGAGACTCGCGCTGGATCCGGCGAAGTGGCGTGCCGCCGGGTGGACCGTCGCCGCGCTGGGCCGGTAGGACTGCGATGCAGCAGCGGTTGCGTGTATTGCTGTGGCATGTCCACGGCTCGTGGACGACGGCGTTCGTGCAGGGCCGGCACGAGTACGTCCTGCCCGTGACCGAGGACCGTGGTCCCGACGGGCGCGGCCGCGCCCGGACCTGGGACTGGCCGACGTCTGTGCTGGAGATGTCACCCGAGCACCTCGGCCGGGAGGCATTCGACGTGGTGTTGCTGCAGCGGCCCCACGAGATCGAGCTGGCCGCGCAGTGGCTGGGTCGGCGGCCCGGTGTGGACGTCCCGGCCGTCTTCTGCGAGCACAACACGCCAGGTGGCCAAGCGGGAGTCACCCGGCATCCGCTGGCCGACCAGCCGGACATACCGATCATGCACGTGACGCACTTCAACCGGCTCTTCTGGGACTGCGGATCGGCGCGTACGGCGGTGATCGAGCACGGCATCGTCGACCCGGGCCACCGGTACACGGGAGAGCGCCCGCATGCCGCCGTGGTCGTGAACGACCCCGTGCGCCGTGGTCGGGTCGTCGGCACCGACATGATTCCGCAGATCGCCCGCGCCGCACCGGTGGATGTCTTCGGGATGAATGTCGACTCGCTGCCGGCGATGCTCGCGCTGCCCGAAGGCCGCATCGCGGCGCACGAAGACGTGAGCCAGCAGACGCTGCACGACCAGCTGGCTCAGCGCAGCGTCTACGTGCACACCCCCCGGTGGACGTCGTTGGGGCTGTCGCTGCTCGAAGCCATGCTGCTCGGGATGCCCGTGGTCGGCCTGGACACCACCGAGAGCAGCCGCGCCGTCCCGGCTGACGCCGGGGTGTTGACCAATGACCCGGAGGAGCTGGTCCGAGCGGTCCGGCGCTTCGTCGCCAATCCGGATGCGGCGCGAATCGCCGGGACGGCCGGCCGGGCCGCGGCCCTGGCCCGTTACGGCCTCGGCCGGTTTCTTGCCGACTGGGACGATGTGCTCGCGGACGCCGCCGCCTGAGTGGGCGCTATGACGGGTCCTCGGTGAAGGCTGGGTCTCTGCTGGCGACGTTGCGAGCCAGGGCGAGGTGTGACCCTAGATAGCCGCCCGCGGCGGCAGTTCCTGCGCCGGCCACGCCGAGCGCGACACCCAGGGAGTGCCGACCGCCTCTGCGTGCGGCCCAGGAGCCGGTGTAGAGGCCGAACGCCACCACGTTCGCGAGCGCGTGCACGAAGCCGACCCGCCGGTTGCCGGCAGAGGTCTCGCCCCACTCGGAGAGCCCGGTGACCACGGTCGGTGCGGCGGCCAGCAGGCCGATACCGGTCAGTCGCTCGGCGGGTCGCCGACCCTCCGGTCCGGTGACGAGGTCCACCAGCGAGGCAGCGGTCCAGCAGCCCAGCGGGAGATCGGTGAGGACGGGGTGCACCGCGTGGCCGATCGCCCTGCCTTGCAGAATGGCTCGGCGCGAAGCGGAGGAGTTCAGCGCGGTGGCGGCCAGCCGCAGCGGTCTGTCCCAGTCGTCCAGGCCGCGGGCCGCCTCGAGTTGCCGGGTGAGCCGCACGAGAAGCGGCTCGTCGGCCTGCGGTCGATGGGAGCGCGTGTCATCGGTGGTGACCATCCATCAGTAGTACCCAGCAGAACGCCCAGCGAATCGGACGTGCAGCGTCGGGCGAACATCGACGTCGAGTGGTCGCATCGTTCGCCAGTCGTCGGGTACCGAGCTTCAATCGGTGCGGCCGGGCGGCCGGTGGCGGCCGGTACCAGATTGACGCCAGCCAGCGCGAAGGACGATCACGTGGCACAGACGCAGGCGCGCCCATCCCTGGCCGTTGCGACTACCGGAGCGCTGACCGCCGAGACGGTCGGCACGTTCATGTTCACCTTCTCCGGCACCGCGACCGTGTTGGCCATCCATCATCTACGCAATGCCCAGAGCGGGTTCACCGCCGTCGGAGATATCGCCATCAGCATCGCCTTCGCCTTCGGCGTCGTCGCCGCGGTGTATGTGGTCGCCGAGGTGTCGGGCGGGCACATCAACCCGGCGGTCACGATCGCGCTGGCCGCGGTCGGTCGGTTTCCGTGGCGGATGGTGCCCGGCTATGTCCTCGCGCAACTGACCGGTGCGGTGCTGGCGGCGTTGATGAACTGGCTGATGTTTCCAGGGCTGCGAGAACCGCTGATCCTCGGATCCACCCAGCCGGGGCCGGGGATCGCCTGGTGGGTCGCGGGTGTCACCGAGTTCGTGATCACCATGGTCTTGATGATCGTGGTGATGGCGACTGCGGTCTTCGAGCGCGCCCCCGGCGGCGCGAGCCAGGCCGGGCTGGCGATCGGGCTGTGGGTCGGTGCCGCGATCTTCTTGGCGCTTCCGGTCTCGGGTGGCTCGCTGAACCCGGCCCGCACCCTTGGACCGGACATCGTCGCGATGCAGTTTCCCTACTGGTGGGTCTATGTCCTCGGGCCGGTCGCCGGCGCGGTCGCGGGCGCAGCGCTGTGGCAGTTCGTGCTGGCCAAGGGCCGCAAGGACATCGTGGAGAGTGCCGGTGCCGGTCTGAACGACCACCAGACGGACGGATCCGCGTAGCGCTTGCTCGGCATCCCCGGTCAGCCTCGAATGCTCAGCCGGCCCCCCGGCGTTCTGCGTAGCGACGGATCAACTCTGCTACCAGACCGATGACCACACCGATGCCGATGGAGATCAGGATTGTCAGCCACTGGCGGTCGGAGAACGCCTCACCGAGGAGCGCAGTGGCGCCGACCCAGTAGCAAGCCCACAGCACGACTGCGATGACGTCGGCGACGATGAACCGTCGCCACGGAGTTTCGAGAAGGCCGGCGGCGAACATGG
>DASSKO010000207.1:0-36006 GCA_035690425.1 Nocardioidaceae bacterium | reverse complement strand
CTGCTGGTGCTCGGCTACTACGCGATCGACCTGCTGACACCGGGCAAGTTGGGGCACCTCGTGTTCTTGCAGCGCAACCGGGACGCGGCCTACCTGCTCGCATCCGGACTGGCTGCGATCGGGATGATCGCGGCGATGGCGATCTGGACCTCCGAGGGCGGGTTCCTCACCGCGCTCGCCGCGACGGTGGCCTACGGCCTGCTCGGCATCGCGCTGCTGGCCCTGTCCTACCTCGTCCTCGACTGGGTCACGCCCGGCAACCTCGGCGAGATCCTCACCGACGAGCACCACGATCCCGCGGTGTGGGTCAAGGTGGTCACCCAGCTGTCACTCGGCCTGATCGTTGTTGCTGCACTCTCCTGAACAGGAAGGGCCTGACCAGGTAGGGCCTGACCAGGTAGGGCCTGAATCGGTAGGGGTCACCGGGCCAGGGTCCAGGCTGCTGCGTGCGGGCATCCTCGCCGCAGTCTTCGTGTGTGCCGCCTGCGGTCTGGTCTACGAGCTCGCGCTGGTGGCGCTCGGCAGCTATCTGCTGGGCAGCTCGATCACCCAGGCGTCGTTGGTCATCTCGGTGACCTTGTGTGCCATGGGGGCCGGCGCGGTCGTGGCCAAGCCGCTGGTACGCCGGCCGGCCGCCGCGTTCGTCAGCGTGGAGCTGTCGCTGGCCGTGGTGGGTGGGTTCAGTGTGCCCGCGCTGTATGCGTCGTTCGCCTGGCTCGCGGTCTACACCCCGGCCATGCTGGTGTGTGCAACGGCGATCGGGCTGCTGATCGGTGCCGAGATTCCGTTGCTGATGGAGCTGATGCAGCGGCTGCGTGCGCAGCGCGCCTCGAGCGCCGTGGCTGACATCACCGCGGTGGACTACGCCGGTGCTCTCGTCGGCGGGCTGGCCTTTCCCTTCCTGCTGCTGCCGGTCTTCGGGCTGCTCGAGGGGACGCTGGTCGTCGCCGCGCTGAACGTGCTGGCCGCATGGGCCGTCGGAGGGGCTATCGCGCGTCGCTCCGGCTCCGGGCGCGGCCTGGCGGTGACCAGCATCGCGTGCCTGGCCGTCGTGGTGCTGCTGGTCGGTATGGCGACGTTGGCCACGCGGTTCGAGGCCACTGCACGGCAGGCGCTGTTCCGCGACCCCATCGTGCACGCGGAGCGGTCGAAGTACCAGGAGATCGTGCTGACCCAAGGCGCACTGTTCGGGGCGCAGAGCGTGGACTTCCGGATGTTCCTCGACGGTGACCTGCAGTTCTCCTCGGTCGACGAGTACCGCTATCACGAGGCGCTGGTGCACCCGGCGATGCGCGGTCCACACGACCGGGTGCTGATCCTCGGCGGCGGTGACGGCCTGGCGCTGCGAGAGGTGTTGCGCTACGCCGACGTGCAGCAGGTGACGTTGGTCGACCTCGACCCCGCCGTGGTCGAGCTGGCCCGGGAGAACTCCCGGCTGCGCCGGCTCAACGACCGAGCCTTCGCGGACCCGCGGGTCGACTACGTCGCCGCCGACGCGTTCGCCTGGGCGCGCCGACAGGGTGGCGCGTACGACGTGATCATCGCGGACTTCCCCGATCCCGACTCCACCGCGACCGCGAAGCTGTACAGCCGCGAGCTCTATGCCGTACTCGAACGGCTGCTTGCCGACCGCGGGCGGTTGGTGGTGCAGGCGGGCAGCCCCTTCTTCGCGCCGGACTCCTTCTGGTGCGTGGACGCGACCGTGGCAGCGGCCGGGCTGCAGACGGTGCCCTACCACGTCGACGTGCCGTCCTTCGGTGACTGGGGGTTCGTGCTCGCCGCCGCGTCCGAGCCGGTGCTGCGACTGCCCGAGGACGCCCCACCCGGCCTGCGGTTCCTGACCGACGCGGTGCTCGAGGCGGCGGCGACGTTCCCGCCCGACCGCGATGACCGTCCGGTCGAGGTGTCCACCCTGCTGAAGCCGGTCATCGTGGAGTACCAGCGAAGCGGCTGGGTCGGATACTGACCCCACCCGCGTTTGCTGGCGGTGGCGCGGCGGGCACGGTTGGATAGAGGCAGGTTTGGATCGAGCCGGGCCGAGCCTGAGGAGGCGCGATGGGCGAAGAGGTACCAAGCACCGAGTTCACCCGCGAAGACCGCACCCGGTACCGCGCCAAGGTCCGTAGGTGTCTGGACGTCTTCGCCCGGATGCTGCGCGAGTCCAAGTTCGACATCGACCGGCCGATGGCGGGTCTAGAGATCGAGTTCAACATCATCGACGACCTCGGTGATCCCTCGATGAAGAACGCGGAGGCGCTGGAGGCCATCGCCGACCCGGACTTCCAGACCGAGCTGGGCCAGTTCAACCTCGAGGTGAATGTGCCGCCGCGGCGGCTCCCCGGCGCCGGGATCGCGGAGTTCGAGAAGGATGTGCGGGCCAGCCTCAACAACGCCGACGCCAAAGCTTCCGAGCTGGGTGCCCACCTGCTGATGATCGGGATCCTGCCGACGCTGCGGACCGGCCACATGACGTCCGACACGTTGTCGGCCAACCCGCGGTACGCGCTGCTCAGCGACCAGATCCTGGCGGCCCGCGGTGAGGACATCCGGATCACCCTCGACGGGGTGGAGCGACTGACCGCGACCGCAGACACGATCGTGCCGGAGGCCGCGTGCACCTCCACCCAGCTGCATCTGCAGGTGAGTCCCGACGACTTCCCGGCGTACTGGAACGCTTCGCAGGCCGTCTCCGGCGTGCAGGTGGCGATCGGTGCGAACTCGCCGTTCCTGTTCGGCAAGGAGCTGTGGCGAGAGACCCGGATCGGCTTGTTCCAGCAGGCGACCGACACCCGGAGTGAGGAGCTGAAGAGCCAGGGGGTGCGGCCACGGGTGTGGTTCGGTGAGCGCTGGATCAACTCGATCTTCGACCTGTTCGAGGAGAACGTCCGCTACTTTCCGGCGCTGCTGCCGATCGTGGACGAGGAGGACCCGGTCGAGGTGCTCGATCGCGGCGACACACCACACCTGGCTGAGCTGCGACTGCACAACGGCACCGTCTATCGGTGGAACCGGCCGGTCTACGACGTGGTGCGGGAGACCCCGCACCTGCGGGTGGAGAACCGGGTGCTGCCAGCCGGTCCCACGGTTGTCGACACCTTGGCCAACGCCGCGTTCTACTTCGGCCTGGTGCGCTACCTCGTGCAGCAACAGCGGCCGCTGTGGAGTCAGATGTCGTTCAGCGCGGCGGAGGAGAACTTCCACGCGGGTGCGTGTCACGGCATCGACGCGCACGTCTACTGGCCCGGGCTCGGCTCGGTGTCGGCTGCCGAGCTGGTGCTGCGCCGGCTGCTTCCGATGGCTGACGAGGGGCTGCAGCTGTGGGCTGTCGACCAGGAGCAGCGTGAGCGGCTGCTCGGCATCATCGAGCAGCGCTGCCTGACCGGCCGCAACGGCGCATCGTGGCAGGCGGAGGCATTCCACCGGCTCTACGACAACGGTCAGCGCGACCGCTTCGACGCCATGCGCGAGGTGGTGCGGCGCTACCGGGAGCTGATGCACAGCAACGAGCCTGTGCACACCTGGCCGATCGACTGAGTGGCCGTTTGGCGGGTGAGTTTCGACGGCGTCGTGCTGGCTACCGGTTGAGCACGGACCGAGTGCCGAGGCGGCGGCGTTGGTGGGTGAGCATCCCGATCAGCGCCGCCTCAGCGCACGACGACCACCGGCCCCGCTGCATGGCGGAGCAGCCCTTGGCTGACCGACCCCAGCACCATGCCCGCCAGCGCGGCACGCCCTCGGGAGCCGACCACCACGACATCGGCGGCGTCGCCGGACAGACCGGCGAGCTCGGCGACGGTGTGCCCGCGCACGACGCGCTCCTCGACACCGACCCGGGGGTAGCGTTCTCGCAGCGGGCCGACCGCGGCGGCCAGCATGGTCGCGGCCTCCTGCTCGAGCCGGTCCGCGTCGTCGTCGAGCACGTGTACGCCCGCATAGGAACCGTAGGCGGTCGGTGCCTGCCACACTTGGACGGCGTGGACCGAGCTACCACGAGTCGTCGCCCGGTCGAACGCGAACTCCAGCGCGCGCTCTGAGCAGGCGGAGGCATCGACACCGACAACGACCGGCCGCGGCACGTCCTGCTCGGGAGTCTCGCGGTCGGGTACGACGACGACCGGACACGCCGCGTGGGTGGTGACGTGGACGGACGTCGAGCCCAGCAGCAGGTTCGCGAACCCGCCGTGACCGCGGGTGCCGAGCACGAGCAGTGCGCAGCGTCGCGACTCCTCGGTCAACGACCTCGCCGGCAGCCCGTCGACGAGCGCGGAGCTGACCTCGACGGCCTCGCCGGCCAGCTGCCGAGCGTGCGCGGCGACATCGAGCAGCTGCTGCGAGGCAAGACGAACGTGCGGGTCGTCCTCTGGCGCAACCATCAGGTCGAACGGGAAGGCGTGCACGATGTGCAGGGGCGCGTCTCGCTGAACGGCCTCGCCGGTCGCCCACACCAGTGCGCGGCGGCCGGGCCCGGACCCGTCCACGCCGACCACGACGGCCGCTTTGCTCGACTCGTGCGTCATTCTTGGGTCCTGTTCTCGTCGCTGCGCGCGCTGGCCAGCTCCACCGCCGCGATCACCCGCACGACCGGTAGCGTCGTGGTGTTCTGACGGTAGGCCATGTCGGTCAGCAGCGTCAGCATCGCAGTCACCAGCAGTACCTCGGATGCGATCATCCGGTCGAGGATCGACGGCCCGTTGCCGATGCGCCAGAACCGCGGCGATCGCGGCGACCAGGTCGACCACGCAGTGCCCGATGAACAGCAGGCGGTGAGCGGTGCTCAGCCGGAGCGGATGCGCAGCCGCTTCCAGTCCCGGCGGACCCCGCTGAGCAGATCGAGCCACCCCCACCGGCTCACCATGACGACCCCGAGAAGCCGCAGACCGCACACGTCGGCCGCCTCGTGTGCGGCCCCTGCCCAGGACACGTCACCGTCGGTGTGATGTCCGGGACGGACGACGACGACGGCAACGGGGCTGTCCATCCCCGCCATCAACCGGCACAGCAGGTCCACTTGTAGGCCGCGGTCCATGCCTTGCTCATCGGCCCCATCGGCCCCATCGGCCCCATCGGCCCCATCGGCGCGGTGCGCCCGGTCGCGGCCTGTGTCATCGGCCAGTGGAACTACCTCCACGCTGACGTCGAACGACCGGCGCAGGGTCGATGCGCGCAGCACGGCCACCCGGCAGCGCAGCCACGGCACCAGCCGGTCGAGATCAGTCGGCTCGGACACGATGACAGCCTGCCGCGAATCGGGGGTCGGCGGCGAAACCTGTCCACAGGCGGTCCGAGCCTGGTCTCCGGTAGCGTGTCGCGACAGCGGCAGCGTCGTGAAGGAGGTCCGCGTGGGCGTCATCGTTGTCGGATACGTGCCCAAGCCCGAGGGCCGCGCCGCGCTGCGGCGTGCCGTCGAGGAGGCCACGTTGCGCGACTCGCGGCTCGTGGTCGTCAACAGCCACCGCGGTGGCCGCGACTTCGACCGGGACGAGGCCGTGGAGGTCGAGTCGCAGCTGGACGAGGTGCGACGCGAACTCACGTCCTCCGGTGTCGAGTACGAGCTGCGGCAGTTGGTGCGTGGCCTCGACCCCGCCGAGGACCTGGTCAGCCTGGCCGACGAGCTGCGGGCAGACCTCATCGTGATCGGTCTGCGTCGCCGTACTCCGGTCGGCAAGCTGATCCTCGGTAGTAACGCGCAGCGGGTGCTGCTCGATGCGCAGTGTCCCGTGCTCGCGGTCAAGTCCGCCGAGTGACGCCCACGCGGAGCATTCGATGTCATACCAGGCACACCTGCGAATCGCCCAGGACGAGACGGCCGACGCCGTGCTCGAGTCGGACCCGTTCGCGCTCCTGACCGGCATGCTGCTCGACCAGCAGTTCCCGATGGAGCGTGCGTTCGCGGGTCCCGCGAAGATCCGCGAGCGGTTCGGCACGCTCGACCCAGCCGCGGTCGCGGCAGCGGACCCGGAGACCTTCGCCGCGTTGTGCGCACAGCCTCCGGCCGTCCACCGCTACCCAGGCTCGATGGCCGGGCGAATCCAGACGCTCGCGGCACACATCCAGGCCGAGTACGCCGGGGAGACCGAGAGCCTGTGGTCGGCAGTGCGCTCGGGCGCGGAGCTGTTCCGCCGCGTCCAGGCGCTGCCCGGTTTCGGCAGGCAGAAGTCGCAGATCTTCGTTGCGCTGCTCGGCAAGCAGCTCGGTGTCCGCCCCGAGGGGTGGGAGCACGCTGCGGGCGTCTACGCCGAGGCGGGGTCCTTTCGGTCGGTCGCCGACGTCGTCGACGCCGGGTCGCTGGAGCGAGTGCGGGCATTCAAGAAGGCGCAGAAGGCCGCATCGCGCTGATCATCTCGGCGTGTCGCAGGCCGCCCCGGCGCGGCGCCCGGGGGCCCGGCAACGCGCAAGTGCCCTCGACGTGGATCGGCGCGGGTTACGTGGCACACTTGCTGATGCTGCGGTTGACCGGAGGCTGGTTTCCCGCGCCCTGATCCCGATGTCGAGAGGTCATTCGTGTCGTCCAGCACGTCTCGCAAGCTTCCCGCTGATGTCCTTGCGCATCCGCACGTCCAGTCACTCTTCGACCGTGGCAAGGACGGGGGCCAGGTCACTGCCGACGAGCTACGCTCGGTCGTAGAGGAGGTCGACGTCACCCCGGCACAGAGCAAGACTTTGCTCCGACTGCTCAGCGAGGAAGGTGTCACGGTCGTGGTTTCTGCTGCTGACTCCGCCGGTCGTAAGAAGGTCGTCGCGGCGGCTGCGCGTCGTGCCACGGTGTCCGCGACCGCCGGTACCACCAAGAAGGCCCCCGCGAAGAGGGCTCCGGCGAAGAAGACCTCCGCCAAGAGGGCCGCCGAGCCGGCCGAAAACCCGGCGCCCACCAAGCAGCCCGCCAGGCCCAGCAGCAAGCAACCCAGCGCCCAGCCTGCCGTCAAGGAGTCCGGGCAGCGCACGGTCTCCATGGCCGCGACCGAGGCGGTTGCCGAGGCGGTCGTCGACGCCACCGGGAAGAAGTCGGCGCTGGCCGACATCCCCGACGAGGTGTTCGAGGCAGACCTCAAGAACGACCCGACGCTCAAAGAGGACGAGAAGCAGGGCTTCACGATCTCGACGGCCGACGACACCGACGAGCCCGAGCAGCAGGTCATGGTGGCCGGCGCCACCGCCGACCCGGTCAAGGACTATCTCAAGCAGATCGGCAAGGTCCCGCTCCTCAACGCCGAGATGGAGGTCGAGCTCGCCAAGCGGATCGAGGCGGGCCTGTTCTCCGACGAAAAGCTGGTCTCCGGCGGCAGGATGTCGGCCAAGCTGCTCGACGAGCTGGAGTGGGTCGCCGAGGACGGACGCCGCGCCAAGAACCACCTGCTCGAGGCCAATCTGCGTCTCGTCGTGTCACTGGCCAAGCGTTACACCGGCCGCGGCATGCTCTTCCTCGACCTCATCCAGGAGGGCAACCTCGGCCTGATCCGTGCGGTCGAGAAGTTCGACTACACCAAGGGTTACAAGTTCTCGACCTACGCCACCTGGTGGATCCGGCAGGCGATCACCCGGGCGATGGCCGACCAGGCACGCACGATCCGCATCCCGGTGCACATGGTCGAGGTGATCAACAAGCTGGCGCGGGTGCAGCGGCAGATGCTGCAGGACCTCGGCCGCGAGCCCAGCGCGGACGAGCTCGCGCTCGAGCTCGACATGACGCCGGAGAAGGTCGTGGAGGTGCAGAAGTATGGTCGCGAGCCGATCTCGCTGCACACCCCGCTCGGCGAGGACGGTGACTCCGAGTTCGGTGACCTGATCGAGGACTCCGAGGCGATCGTGCCCGCTGACGCGGTCAGCTTCACCCTGCTGCAGGAGCAGCTGCATGCCGTTCTCGACACGTTGAGTGAGCGAGAGGCGGGTGTGGTCTCGATGCGCTTCGGGCTCACCGACGGCCAGCCGAAGACGCTGGACGAGATCGGCAAGGTCTACGGTGTGACCCGCGAGCGGATAAGGCAGATCGAATCCAAGACGATGTCGAAGCTGCGTCACCCGAGCCGCTCGCAGGTGCTGCGCGACTACCTGGACTGACCCCCGGACCGAGCCAGTACTGCGATCTCGCGGCGAGGTTGGGGCTGGTTTGCCGCGCTGCGGTGGGCGGTACCGTCCATGGCATGCAGCTACGACGGATCGACGACCGGGATGTCGGCGAGATCGGCCTGGGCGCCATGCCGCTCTCGCACGACAGCCGGCCGGACGAGGCCGACGCCATCCGGGTGGTGCACGCAGCGCTGGACGCCGGCGTGACCCTGATCGACACGGCCGACGCCTACACGCCCAGTGACCACGGACCGGGGCACAACGAGTCGCTGGTCGCCAAGGCGGTGCAGGAGTACGGCGGCGACACGTCGGCGGTCCTGATCGCGACGAAGGGCGGGCACACCCGAGACGGCGCCGACTGGGGGCTCAACGGCCGCCCGGACTATCTGCGCACCGCTGCCGAGGAGTCGGTCCGACGCCTCGGGGTGGAGGCGATCGGGCTCTACCAGCACCACCGTCCCGACGAGGACGTGCCCTATGCCGAGACGATGGGTGGCCTGCGTGACCTCGTCGACGCCGGCCTGGTGCAGCGGGTGGGCGTCTCCAACGCCGGGCCCGACCAGATCCGCGAGGCGCGCTCGATCCTCGGTGCCGCGCTGGTGAGCGTGCAGAACCAGTTCTCGCCCGTCTTCCGCTCCAGCGAGCCGGAGATCGCGCTCTGCGAGGAGCTGGGACTGGCCTTCCTGCCGTGGAGCCCGTTCGGTGGCGGCAAGGCCGCCAAGGACCTCGGCACGACCGTGCCGGTCTTCGGCGAGGTGGCGCAGGCCCACCAGGCGAGCCCGCAGCAGGTGTGCCTGGCCTGGATGCTGGCCAAGTCCCCGGCCATCATCCCGATCCCAGGGGCGTCCCGGCCGCAGTCCGTCCGTGACTCGGTCGCGGCCACTGCCCTCCAGCTCGCCGACGACGAGCTGGCCCGACTCGACCAGAAGGAGAACACAGATGGCTGATGTCATTCCGAAGCCCACCCACGGCGACGTCGTCGAGCTGATCCTCGACGACCACCGGCTCTTCGAGGAGCTGCTGCGGCAGGTCCGTGACACGACGCAGGACCGCGACGGGCTGCGTCAGACCCTGGCCCGTGCGCTGGTCGCGCACGAGGAGGCCGAGGAGAAGGAGGTCTACCCGTCGCTGCGCAATCGGGCCGCGATCGACACCGGCGAGGTCGAGCACAGCGAGCACGAGCACGAGGAGAGCAACGAGGCGCTGCTGCAGCTGCTCGAGGTGGACGACGTCTCCAGCGAGGAGTTCAGCAATGCTGTGCACGAGCTGTCGGAGGCGCTGAGCCATCACCTGGACGAGGAGGAGCGCGACGTGCTCAACCCGGCCCGCACCGATGTCACCGACGACGCCCGGGAGCAGCTGGGTGCGGCGTTCGCCGCGGAGCGTGCCGCCCAGCTGAACACCGACTGCGGCAGCATCGACAACGTTCGCCGGCTGGTCGAGCGAGCACAGCGGCGCGCCGGCTGAGCTCAGCCGGCGGTGCCGACCCTGGCGGGGAGCTCGTGCTGATCGGGCGTTCGGCGCTTCGTCGGACCCTCGTGACGCGGTGCGGGGTTCAGCTCGCGGTAGACGGCCGGCACGACCTTGCGCAGGTAGCGGCCGAGCCGCACGAACGACGTACCCGACTCGCGGAACGCGTAGGTGATGGGGACCTCGGCGTACACGAAGCCCTTGCCGAGCAGGTCGAGAGTGAGCACCTGCGCATAGTTGTAGTCGTGCACGATCTCCGCGGCCGCGGCTGCGGCGGGGGAGAAGGCGCGGTAGCCACTCTGTCCGTCGGTGAGGTCGCGTCGCCGAGTCATCCACCGCACCCACCGGGTGAGCACCTGGTTGCCGAAGCGCCGGTGCGGCCTCATCGACCGGATGTCACCGGCGAACCGCGAGCCGACGACATAGTCCGCGGAACCGGAGAGCACAGGCGATGCCAGCAGTGCGAGCTCTCGGGGGTCGTACTCGAGGTCGGCGTCGAGGTAGACCACCGCCGCGGGCTGCCGTCCGCTCGCCTCGGCCAGGCCACGCCGAACCGCTGCACCGAGCCCCAGGTTGGCCGGTTGCGACAGCACCTCGGCGCCCGCCGCGGCCGCCAGCCGGGCCGAGGCGTCGGTCGACCCGTCGTCGACCACGAGTGTGCGCACCTGCCGGCCCGAGACCTCGGCCGGGAGCCGGGCCACCACCTCGGCGACGGTATCCGCCTCATTGTGCACCGGGATCACCGCGACCACGGGCGCGTCGGCGGCGACGACAGGCGCGGCCGGCCGCGCGGGCACCCGGGCCGGCAGCCGCATCCGGCCCGTGTACGGCGGGGCCGGCCAGACCAGCGCGACCAGGCCGAGCAGCAGGCTGTACGCGGTCTTGACCGCATGCGTGACGAACGCGACCGCGATCGCCGTCGACGGGTCGGCACCGGCAGCCGTCATCGCCGCCGCGGCCGCCGCCTCGTAGGTGCCGAACCCGCCCGGGGTGACCGCGACGGCCTGCGCGACGATCGTCACGGCGGTGACGGCCACCGCCTCCAGCGGCGTGAGGCCCAGGCCCGCGACCCGGGCGACCTCGAAGATGACGGCGGCCTCCAGCACCCATGCCGTCACCGTGAGCATCGCGACCACCGGGCCCGGTGTGCGGATGTCCCCGCCGCGTCGGCGCATCCTGGCCAGCATCAGCAGGGCGGCGGTCAGCACCGAGGCGCCGAGCCCGAGCAGCGGCCAGGTCCAGGGCCCGCCCGCCGCCAGGACGAGGCTGGGCCCGGCTACCAGCGCCATCGCCGCCACCGACATCAGGTCCCCGGTGCGGAGCACGACGGCTGATCCGACCACCGGCGCGACCGGCAACGGCGTACGCCGCAGCACGCTGGTGACCCGCAGTGCCTCACCGAGCCGCAGCGGCAGCAGGTGGTTGCCGAGCAGGCAGACGTGCAGCGCCGCCCATGCCTGCGCGAGCGAGAGCCGGGGGAGGACCCGCTGCCAGGCCCAGGCGCGCAGCGTGAACGCGGCGGCATAGGCGGCCAGCGCCATACCCAGACCGAGCGGGTCGTCGAGGACGGCGCCGGCGGCGGCCGTCAGCGCGTCGACGTCACCTGCCCGCGCCAGGTAGGCCACCGCTGCCACCGTCGCCGCGATTCCGAGCAGGAGACCACTCGCACGCACGACGCGGCGGCTGATACCGTCCATGATTGCTAAGGCTAACCTAAGTTCATCGAGGGGTCATCACGGTGTCGGTCGTCGTCACAGGTGCCGCGGGCTTCATCGGCCGCGTGCTCGTGGACCAGCTGGTCGCGGCCGCGACGCCGGTCGTCGCCGTCGACCGCCGGGCGATGCCCGACGTGGCCGGCGTGACCGTCCTGACCGCCGACCTGCTCGCCCGCGACGCCATGGTCGAGACCGCGTTGCGGGAGGCCGACGCGGTGGTCCACCTCGCCGGCTGTCCCGGCGTACGCGACCGCGGGGCGGACGTGGAGCAGCGGCGCGAGCGCGACAACGTCGAGACGGTCCGGCTGCTGTCGGGCCTGGTTCCCGCCGACGTGCCGCTGGTCGTGGTGTCGTCCTCCAGCGTGTACGGCGGCGTCCGCCACGGCCGGGCCTGCCGGGAGACCGACACACCGCACCCGACGGGGGGATACGCCCGCAGCAAGCATCGAGCCGAGCGGCTTTGCGGCGTGCGTGCCGACGCGGGCGGCCATGCGCTGGTCGTGCGCCCGTTCACCGTCGTCGGTGAGCGCCAGCGTGCCGACATGGCCCTCTCCCGTTGGACCGAGTCGGCGCTGGCCGGGGAGCCGCTGCACGTGTACGGCTCCCTCGACCGCACCCGTGACGTCACCTGCGTGCGTGAGGTCGCCCGCGGGCTCCGCGCGCTGGTCACCGCCGGCGCGACCGGCACCGTGAACCTGGGGTCGGGCAGACCACGCAGCCTGCGGGAGATCGTGACCGCGCTCGCGGTGGCCCTCGGGGTGGACGTGCAGGTGCGGGTCGAGGACGCTGCCGACTGCGAGGTGGCCGACACCTGGGCGGACATGGCGCGGTTCGCCGGTCTGACCGGGTTCACGCCCCACACCGACCTCGATGACGTGGCCCGGCGGTTCCTCGCGGCGCGGTCGGGCCTGCTGGCGGTCGGCGGGTGAGCGGTCCGTGAGGCGGCACGCCTGGCTGTGGGGCCCGGCGCTGGCCGCGTTCATCGTCGGGCTGGTCGGCATCGGGGTGTCCGCGACCGACGGGGGCCGAGCCGCGGTCGACGAGCCGCAGTACCTGCTCAGCGCGCTGTCGCTCTTCGAGGACGGCGACCTCGACATCTCCGACGAGCTGGCCGACCGGCGCTGGCGCGACTATCACCAGGCCGACCTGCCGGTGCAGACCGAGCCGATGGCCGACGGCCGCGAGGTCTCACCGCACGACCCGCTGCTGCCCCTGCTGATCGCCGTGCCGACCGGGTTGTTCGGCTGGGTGGGCGCCAAGGTCGCGATGAGCCTGCTGGCAGCCGGATGCGCCATGCTGCTCGCCTGGACGGCGGCTCGCCGGTTCCGGGTGCCGCCGGCGGTTGCGGGCACCGGGTCGGCACTGGCATTCGCCTCGCCGCCTCTCGGTGTCTACGCCCAGCAGGTCTATCCCGAGCTGCCCGCTGCGCTGGCGACGCTGGCCGCGGTCGCGGTGCTGACTGCTCCGAGGCTGCGGCGGCAACACGCCGGGTGGGTGCTCGTCGCGATCATCGCGCTGCCGTGGCTGGGCATCAAGTACATCCCGGTGGCCGTCGCGCTGACGGCCCTGCTGGCCGTGCTGCTGCGCAGGCGCGGTGGGTGGGTGCCGGTGCTGCAGGCGTCGATCGTCCTCGCGCTGGCCGGTGTCGCCTATCTGGCGGTGCATCAGGTGGTGTGGGGCGGCTGGACGGTGTACGCCTCCGGTGACCACTTCCAGGCCGCGGGAGAGCTCTCCGTGGTGGGGGTCTCCCCCGACTACGTCGGACGCAGCCTTCGGCTGGTCGGGTTGCTGGCCGACCGGCACTACGGGCTGGTGCCGTGGCAGCCGGCGTGGCTGCTGCTGGTGCCGGCTGCGGCGGCGCTGCTGGTACGGCGACCGCGGCGGGACTCGCTGGGGTGGCTGGCCCTGCTGGCGCCGCTCGCCGCCGGGTGGGCGACCGCCACCTGGCTGGCTCTGACGGCGCACGGCTTCTGGTGGCCGGGGCGGCAGGTCGTGGTCGTGCTGCCGTTGGCGGCGGTGGCGATCATGTGGCTGGTGACGCGCCCGTTGCCACGGCTGGTGACGCCTGCGCTGGTGCTGGCCGCGACCGGGGTCGTCGGCATGGTCGCCCTGCTGTGGCAGGGCAGCCGCGGCCGGCTGGAGTGGGTCGTCGACCACACCAACGCGCTCGCACCGGCGTACCAGCTGCTCAAGCCGGTGACACCGGACTACTCCGCCGAGCACTTCCTGGTGCGGCACGTCGCGTGGGCGCTCGTGCTGGTCGGGCTCGCGGTGACCACCGTGGTCGCGTTGCGGCGGCGCGGTATGGCGCCCATCGACCACCGTTGAGCGTGGTCACTGGCTCCGTGGCCGGATGGGGCTGCGTCAGGCCGGAAAGGTGACGAGTGGGTGGTCGCCCACTACCCGCACCGCCACCCGCGTGCCCACAGGCACCGGTGCGGTGTGTGGCTGCAGCGCACGCAACACGGCGCCGTCGTCCAGCCGCAGCTCGTGCAGCATCGTGGCGCCGCGGAACTCCGTGCGGGCCACTGTCGCCGGCCCGTGCTCGTCGGGGCGCACCTCGAGGTCGTGCGGTCGCACCATCACCTCGACGGGGCCCGCGGTGGTGCCTGGGAGCACGGGCAGATCCCCCAGGACCGTGCGTGCACGGCCGGTGGTGAGCGAGCCGGGCACGAAGTCGGCCTCGCCCATGAAGGTGGCGACGAACCTGGACATCGGACGGTGGAAGACCGTCGTCGGCACGTCGACCTGCTCGATCCGCCCGGTGCGCATCACCGCGATCCGGTCGCCGACCGCGAGCGCCTCCTCCTGGTCGTGGGTGACGAGCACGGCGGTGGCACCGGCTGCCCGCAGCACCGCCACGGTCTCCTCGCGCACGTGCACGCGGAGGTTGCGATCGAGATGGCTGAACGGCTCGTCGAGCAGCACGACGCTGGGTCCGGGTGCCAGTGCGCGGGCCAACGCGACCCGTTGCTGCTCACCGCCCGACAGCTCGTGCGGGTAGCGCTCGGCCATCTGCTCCAACCCCACGAGCGCAAGCATCTCGCGGGCACGCGCGTCCCGGTCGGGTGCGCGCCGGGCCAGGCCGAAAGCCACGTTGCCGGCGACGGACAGGTGCGGAAACAGGGCGCTGTCCTGGAACACCACCCCGACCGACCGGCGCTCCGGCGGCATCCAGGTGCGCGGGCCGACGACCTCACGGCCGCCGGTCCGGATCCGGCCGCCGTTGATCCGCACCAGCCCGGCGACCGAGCGCAGCAGCGTCGACTTGCCACACCCGCTCGGCCCGAGCACGGCGAGCAGCTCACCGCGCTCGACGTCGAGCGAGACGCGGTCGACGGCGACGACGTCACCGTAGGACTTGGTCACCGACTCCAGCGCCAAGACCACATCGGTCGCCGTGCCGACAGCGGAGCTCACGAAGCTGCCTCCTTGGGTTCGAGGGTACGGCGAAAGAGCAGTACGACGGGCAACACCGCGACGGCCACGATGGTCAGCGCAGGCAGGCCCGCCTGCTCCCACCGTGACTCCGAGGCGAGCTGGAACACCCACACCGCCAGCGTCTCGAACCCGAACGGTCGCAGCAGCAGCACGACCGGGAGCTCCTTGAGCGCATCCACCGCCACGAGCACCAGCGCCACCCCCACACCGGAGCGCACCAGGGGCAGATGCACCCGGCGCACTACCGCGCGGGGCCTCGCGCCCAGGGTGAGCGCGGCAGCCGTCAACGACGGCGGCAGCTTCTCCAGGCTCGCGTCGATGCTGTTGTAGCCCAGCGCCAGGAACCGCACGACGTAGGCGTAGATCAGCGCACCCACCGTGCCCGTCACCAGCACTGCGCCACCGGGCAGCCCGAGAGCGTCCAGCACGGCGTCTGCCGCGGCCGCCAGCAGCAGCACGCCGACCGCGACCACCGGCCCGGGTACGGCGTACCCGATGGTCGCCATCCGGGCGAAGCCGCGGGTGGTGCGGTCCGCGGAGAGCCGGGTGGCGCTGGCGATGATGACACCGAGCACCGCGCAGCACACCGCAGCCGCGGTCGCGACCAGCAGGCTGTTGCCCAGGTAGCCGAGATACCGCGGGTCCAGAGCGCTGCCGGCGCCGCGCATCCCGGAGACGCTGGTCCACGCGAGGAGCTGGGCCACGGGTACGACGAAGGTGACCGCGACGACGAGCGCACAGGCTCCGGTCGCCGCCCAGGCCCGCCAACCATGCAGCCGCACGGCGTCGATCGGTCGGGCTCCGGAGCCGTCCTGGGTATAGCGCGCCCGGCCACGGGCGAGCCGTTCGAACGCGATCACCGCGACGGCGAACAGCAGCACCAGCGACGCCAACTCGGTCGCGGCGTTGCGGTCGTACATGCCGTTCCACACCCGCGAGATGCCGACCGACACCGTGGTGACGTTGAAGTACTGGACGGTGGCGTAGTCGGTGAGGGTCTCCATCGCGACCAGCGCCGCGCCTGCCGCCAGCGACGGTCGCGCCATCGGCAGCACCACCCGGCGCGCCGCGGCGAGAGGACGCTGGCCCAGCACTCGGGCCGCCTCGTACGTCGTTGCAGACTGCTCCCGCAGCGCTGCGCGGGCCAGCAGGTAGACGTACGGATACAACGCGAGCGTCATCACGACCACGGCCATCGGGAACGACCGCACGGTCGGGAACCACACGTTTGCATCGAACCAGCCGCGCAGCGTGGTCTGCACCGGCCCCGGGTGGTCGAGCAGCCCGACGTACACGAAGCCGAGCACGTAGGCCGGCATCGCCAGGGGTAGCACCAGCAGCCACGAGAACCCACGCTGGCCGGGGAACCGGTAGCGGCCGACCAGCCAGGCCAGTCCGGCGCCGACTGCGACGGTGCCGACGACCGTCGCCAGCATCAGGCCGACGGTGGTGACCAGCATCTCCGGCAGCTCGGTCCGCCACAGCTGGGTCCATACGTCGACGCTGGGGTCGAGGATGCTGGAGGCGACGGTGCCCACGGGCAGCACCACGGCGACCGCCACCGCCATGGCGACGAACAGCCACCAGCGGCGCCCGTCGCGGACGCGCCGATACCCGCCGGCGACGGTGCTGCCGTCTGGGGCGGGTGGGCGCGTGGCCTGGGTGCTGGGCTGTGCGGTCACCCCGACTCCACTGGTGGCCGGCTCACTCGTAGCCGGCCTCGGCCATCAGCTGGATCGCCTCGGCGTTGAGGGCGCCGAACTTCTCGGCGTCGAGGTCGTCGGCCTTGAAGTCGCCGAAGCCGGCGATCAGGTCGTCGGGCTCGACGTCGGGGTTGGCCGGATACTCGTGGTTACCCGCCACGAACGCCTGCTGTCCGTCGGTGGCCAGCCACTCGATGAGCTGCTGGGCAAGCTCGGGGTTGTCGGCGTTCTTGGTGACGCCGGCCCCGGAGGTGTTGATGTGCACGCCGCGGCCTTGCTGGTTGGGCCAGAAGATCTTGACGTCGAGGTCGGCATCGTCGTCGAGCATCCGCGCCAGGTAGTAGTGGTTGGTGATGCCGACATCGCAGTTGCCACTGTCGATGTTCTCGAGGATCTCGATGTCGTTGTTGAAGATCTCGGCGTTGTCGGCCCAGCCGCTGACGATCTCCAGCGCCCGCTGCTCGCCGTGGTGGACGATCAGGCTCGCGACCAGCGACTGCGTGTAGACGTTGGTGGAGCGCCGCAGGCACAGCCGTCCGTCCCACTCGGGCTTCGCCAGCGCCTCATAGGTCGACAACGCGGACGGGTCGACCGCGTCCGGGTCGTAGACGATGGTGCGTGCGCGCTTGGACAGGCCGTACCACAGCCCGTCGGGGTGGCGCAGGTTGCTGGGGATCGCCTCGTCGAGAACCTTGGAGTGCATCGGCTGGAACATGCCGTCCTCCGCGGCCAGCGCGAGGTTCCCGGCGTCGACGGTCATGTAGACGTCGGCCAGGGTGTCCTCGCCCTCGGCCTTGATTCGCTCTCGCAGCTCGGCGTCGGAGCCGTAGAGGAACTCGACCTCGATGCCCGTCTCCTCGTAGAACTGCTCGAACGCGGGCTCGAGGTCGTAGTGACGGGCCGAGTAGACCCGGACCACGTCGTCGTCGCCGCCGAACGCAGCGCCGCAGCCGGAGACCGCGAGCGCGACGGCGAAGGTCACGGCCGAGAGGGAGGCAAAGCGAGTACGCATGGCAGGGGTCACTTCTTTTCGTCCGGCTGTTTCGTCGGTTCAGGTCAGGAGGGCGAGGCTGTCGGCGCGGACCCCGATCCGGAGCTGCTCCCGCTGCCGGAGCTGGAGCCGGACCCGCTGCCGGACCCGGAGCCGGAGCCGTCGTTCTCGAGCTCGGTGACCCCGGCGCCGTCGTCGTTGCAGGCAGCCAGTCCCGCGCTGAGCGTCAGGACAGCGGCGGTCGCGCCCAAACTGCGGCGGATCAGGCTGGTGCGCATGGGTCCTCCCCGTCTGCGGTGTCGTCAGCGCAAACTTAGGGCTACCTAACCTAACAATGCAAGCCCGGGGTCACTCTCGACCGGCGGTGTCACCTGCGGTCTGGCGTCGGCTGCCGTGCCGGTGCGCTACTCGGCGAGTGCGTCGGCGAGTGGCTGTGCGGTGAGGCCGACCTGCCACTCGCGCGCACCGAGGCCGCGCAGGACCTGCGCGATCGAGTCGGTGTCGACGCGCTCGGGCGGGGACCAGCACAGCCGCCGCACACTGTCGGGGGCGAGCAGGTTCTCCCCCGGCAGCCGGTGCTCGTCCGCGACCGCGCCGACCGCAGCCCGGGCGGCGACGAGCCGAGCCGCGGCCGCCGGGTCCTTGTCCGCCCACGCCTTCGCCGGCGGCGGCCCGGTGTAGCGCGCCGTCGCGAGCGGCAGCTCGGTCTCCGGCAGCTCGCGGGCGGTTTGCAGCGCATCGGCGAACCGGGCAACGTGCCGCTGCGCGCCACGGCTGCGGAAGCTGGCGAGGGACGCCAGTGCCTTGCGGGTGCGCGGCATGCTCGAGGCGGCCTCGATGATCGCGGCGTCGGAGAGCACCCGGCCTGGTGTGACGTCACGTTCGCTGGCGATCGCGTCGCGGGCCTGCCACAACGCCCGCACGACACCGAGGTTGCGTCGACCGCGGACCCGGTGGATGCCCGAGGTGCGGCGCCACGGGTCCGGTCGCGGCTCACTCGGCGGGCGTACCGACAGCGCGGCGAACTCCTGCTCCGCCCACCCGAGCTTGCCCTCCTCGGCGAGCCGTTCGCCGATCACCTTCCGCAGCTCGACCAGCGCCTCCACGTCGAGTGCGGCGTACTCGAGCCAGGGCAGCGGCAGCGGACGGGTGGACCAGTCGACCGCGGAGTGCTCCTTGCGCAGCCGGTAGCCGAGCAGCTCCTCGACCATCGAGGCGAGGCCCACCCGCGGCAGGTCGAGCAGCCGGCCCGCCAGCTCGGTGTCGAAGAGCCGCCGGGGACGCATGCCGAGCTCGAGCAGGCAGGGCAAATCTTGGCTGGCTGCGTGCAGGATCCACTCCGAGTCGGCGAGTGCGGCGCCGAGATCGGCGAGGCCGTCGAACGCGGTCGGGTCGACCAGCGCGGTGCCGGACCCGGCGCGCCGCAGCTGCACGAGGTAGGCGCGCTGGGAGTAGCGGTAGCCGGAGGCCCGCTCGGCGTCGACGGCGACCGGGCCGGTGCCCGCGGCCAAGGCGGCCAGGGTGTCGTCAAGTGCCGGCCGGGTGTCGACGACCGGAGGCAGCGGCTCTCGCAGCTCCAGCAGTGGGACGCTGTCCAGCTCGCTGGGCCCGTCCGCCTGCTCAGCGGGGGATGCGGGCATCCCGTCGGGCAGTCGCTCGCTGCTCACCGGCCGCGCTGCCCGGGGTGTCGGGCGACGTGGTGGCTCGGCATCGGCACCACACCTACCGGCACCGGGGGCAGCCCGGCAGCCGTGCACAGCAGCTCGCCCCAGGCCTCGACGTGCGAGGTGATCGTCTCGCCGGTCGGAGTCCACGAGGCGCGGATCTCGATGTGGGCGCTGGCAGGCTCCTCGGCCATGCCGCCGAAGCTTTCCGACGCGACTCGGGTGACGGTGCCACTGGGCGCGGTGAACGCGGCGCCGTGGTTGGCCAGCGCATCGCTCAGCCACGCCCAGCCGACCGCCGACAGCAGTGGGTCGGTGACCATCTCCGGCTCGATCTCGGCGCGGGCGTAGGCGACCAGCCGGAACCGGCCGTGCCACGTGTCGTTGCCGGCCGGGTCGTGCAACAGCACCAGGCGGCCACCCCCGACCTCCTCCTCGCCGACCAGGACGTCGGCGCTGAGCGCGCACGAGTGCGGCGCGATGCGTTGCGGAGCCGGCATCTCCTCGCAGTGCAGCTCGGGTCGCAGCGCCGCGGCACGCAACTGCTCGACGGCGACGCGGAACGCCTCCGGAGGCACGTCGAACTCCTGGCGAACAGCCATACCAGCAGCCTAGGTCGGGCGGCCACCGGGCGGGCGACGACGCGCCGTAGAATCGCGGCGTGCCTGCCAGCCTCGCCGACTCCGCTTTCGTCCGTGCCTGTCGCCGGCGGCCGGTGCCGCACACGCCCGTGTGGTTCATGCGCCAGGCGGGACGTTCGTTGCCGGAGTACCGCAGGCTGCGGGAAGGGGTCGCGATGCTCGACGCCTGCTCGCGGCCGGAGATGATCATCGAGATCACCTTGCAGCCGGTGCGTCGCTACGGCACCGACGCCGCCATCCTCTTCTCCGACATCGTGCTGCCGCTGAAGGCCGTCGGTGTCGACCTCGACATCGTGCCGGGCACCGGCCCCGTTGTCGCCAAGCCGGTGCAGACGCTGGCCGACGTCGAGGCGATCCCGTTGCTGCGGCCCGACCACGTCGGCTTCGTCACCGAGGCGGTGCGCGGGCTGGTGGGTGAGCTGGGGGAGACGCCGCTGATCGGCTTCGCCGGTGCTCCGTTCACGTTGGCGTCCTACCTCGTCGAGGGCGGGCCCTCGCGCGACCACGTCAAGACCAAGGCGATGATGCACGGTGCTCCTGAGGTGTGGCACGCGCTGGCCGCACGGCTGGCGGAGGTGTCGGCGGCGTTCCTCGAGGTGCAGGTCACGGCCGGTGCGTCGGCGATCCAGCTGTTCGACTCCTGGGCCGGGGCGCTGTCACCCGCAGACTACGCCGAGTTCGTGCAGCCACACTCGCGCCGGGTGCTCGAGCGGGTCGCTCAGCATGACGTGCCGCGCATCCACTTCGGTGTGGGCACCGGGGAGCTGCTGCCGCTGATGGCACAGGCAGGCACTGACGTCGTCGGTGTCGACTGGCGGGTGCCGCTGCAGGAGGCGTCGCGTCGTGTCGGGCCCGGGTACGCCCTGCAGGGCAACCTCGACCCCGCGCTGGTATTCGCCCCGTGGGAGGTGCTGCAGACCAAGGTCCGTGAGACGCTCGACGCCGGTCGGCGCACTCCTGGCCACGTCTTCAACCTCGGTCACGGCGTGACCCCTGCGATGGACCCCGACGTGCTGGCCCGCATCGTGGACCTCGTGCACACCGAGTCCTGACGGCATGTCATCGGATCGTGCGCAGACCGTCGCCGTCCTCGGCGGCGGCATCGCCGGCCTGGCCGCGGCCTACAGCCTGCGCCGGCAGCGCCCCGACCTCGAGGTGACCGTGTACGAGGGGTCGAGCGTCGTCGGCGGCAAGCTGCGGGTCTCGGAGCTGGCGGGGCTACCCGTCGACGAAGGCGCGGAGGCGATGCTCAACCGCCGCCCGGAGGCGGTCGCGCTGACCCACGCGGCGGGCCTCACCGACGACCTCGTGCATCCACAGACGCTGTCCTCGGGGGTCTGGACCCGCGGCGCTGTGCGTCCGCTGCCGCCGACGGTCATGGGCATTCCCACCGATCTGAAGGCGCTGGTGCGCTCGGGCATCGTGCACCCCAGCACGCTCGCACGGGTGCAGGCCGACCGGGTGCTGCCCGCGTCCGCCGCGGCGGCAACCGGCGCCGACGTATCGGTCGGAGCCCTGGTCGGGCAACGTCTCGGGAGGGAGGTGCGCGACCGCCTGGTCGAGCCGCTGCTCGGCGGGGTCTACGCGGGACACGCAGACCAGCTGTCGCTGCGCGCCGGTGTGCCCCAGATCGCGGCGCTGGTCGACCGGGACCGCTCGTTGCTGGCCGCTGCCGCCGAGCAGGCCGAGCGCGGGCGCGGCAACCGGGTGCCCGTGTTCGCCGGGATCCGCGGCGGCATCGGGCGGCTACCGCCGGCCGTCGCCGAGGCCTCGGGCGCGGTGATCCGCACCGGCGCCATGGTGCGCGGGCTGGCCCGCACCGAGCACGGCTGGCGAGTGCTGCTCGGCCCGACGCGCGAGGAGACGACGGTGGAGGTCGACGGCGTCGTCGTCGCGCTGCCCGCGTCACCGGCGTCTCGGCTGATCCGCGACGCGGTGCCTGCCGGGGCGGCACGGCTCGCCGAGATCGAGTACGCCAGCGTGGCACTGGCAGCATTCGCCTTCCGCCGCGAGGCGGTCGCCGATCGGCTGCCGGGGTCGGGTTTCCTGGTGCCCCCGGTCGACGGCCGGACGATCAAGGCGGCGACGTTCTCCAGCCACAAGTGGTCCTGGCTGGCCGATGCCGACCCCGACCTCGTCGTCGTGCGAACCTCGCTGGGCCGGCACCGGGAGGAGCGGGATCTGCAGCGTGACGACGTCGACCTCGCCGCGGTGGCGTTGGCGGATCTGCACCGGGCCACCGGGATGGACGCGACGCCGGTCGCCACCCGCGTGACCCGCTGGGGCGGTGCCCTGCCGCAGTACGCCGTCGGGCACGCCGACCGGGTGGCGACGGTGCGTGCGGCCGTGGCCGGCGTACCCGCTCTCGCGGTCTGTGGCGCGGCGTACGACGGAGTGGGCATCCCCGCCTGCGTCGCCAGCGCGGAGAAGGCGGTGACCCAGGTGCTTGCCGGCCTCGACGGTCGCGAGACAATACGGTCATGACACGCACGGCGAACGCAGGCAAGGCGGCCAAGGAGTTCAACGACGCCATCCGGTACACGATGTGGTCGGTCTTCCGGGTCGAGCGACCGCTCGGGGATACCGACCGCGGAGCACTCGCGCGGGAGGTCGAGGAGCTGTTCGATCAGCTCGCGGCCAAGGACGTGGTGGTGCGTGGGTGTTACGACGTCGCGGGGCTGCGCGCCGACGCCGACCTGATGCTGTGGGTGCACGCCGAGTCCAGCGACGACCTGCAGGACGCCTACGAACGCTTCCGGCGTACCGCCGTGGGTGGGTATCTGGCCCCGGTCTGGTCGCAGATGGCGCTGCACCGTCCGGCGGAGTTCAACAAGAGCCATGTGCCGGCCTTCCTCGCCGACGAGGAGGCGCGGTCCTACGTGAGCGTCTATCCCTTCGTGCGTTCCTACGAGTGGTATCTGCTGCCCGACTCCGAGCGGCGTGCGCTGCTGGCCGAGCACGGCAAGATGGCGCGGGACTATCCCGACGTGCGGGCCAACACGGTCGCGTCGTTCGCGCTCGGTGACTACGAGTGGATGCTGGCCTTCGAGGCCGACGAGCTGCACCGCATCGTCGACCTGATGCGGCATCTGCGGGGCAGCGAGACCCGGCGGCACGTGCGGGCGGAGGTGCCGTTCTACACCGGTCGGCGCCTCGGCGTCAGCGACCTCGTGGCGACCCTCCCGTAACACTGCGGCGTGCGTTCGTCGCGCCTAGGTGCGTCGTCCCGAGGTCGGCGCGCTGGCCCGCCGACCAGCCCTGGTGACCCCCGGATCCGCTCAGGCTCCGAGCGCGCGCCTGCCGGGCGCGGGGGTAGTGCGCCCGTAGTGCGCTGCTCACCGCCGCGGAGCGATCGGCGAGCACCAACGCCACCGAAGGTGTGGGCGAGCCGGAGGGCCGGGCCGCCTCGGCATCGACCCGGGCGCGGTCCTCGGCCTCGGCGAGCCGGGCGACGACCGCGTAGGTGAAGCCGCGCAGCCAGGAGCGCCGGAACGCCGCCGGCTGCTCGCCGCGGGGCGCGCGGGCCCGCGTCACGCCGGCGGTGGCCTGCAGCAGCAGGCTGGTGTAGAGGATCTCGGCGCGCAGCAGGTCGGCCTCGAACCCGAACAGGTGCAGTGACAGCTCCTTGCGCCCGCTGGTGAAACTGGTGCGCTGCACGGCACGGCACCGCAACTGGGTCGCGACACCGCCGAGCAGGTCGGCCTTGTCCTGCGCGTAGGGCGGGTCGACCACGACGACCCGATCGCCGACCGGGTCGGATGCCGGGTCGGCCTGGGCGAGCAGCGCCCGGTCGATGCCGTAGGCGGCGATCAGCTCGGCGGCCTTGGTCGTGTAGACCCGGGCCTCGTGCTCGGTCGCCGCCGGATCCTCAGCCTTGGCCAGCAGTTTGCGGACCTTGGCCAGCATGACGTCGCTCATCTGGGCACCTTCTTTGTGTGGTCGGTCAGGTGCCCCGAAACCTGGCAGCAGCCACCGACAGCGCGGGGCAAAGTTGCGATCTCGCCGTAAGGTTTCCGCCGCCCTCCATCGTGCCCTCCCCGAGATGCATCGATGCGGGCGGCTGGCCCGAGACGCCCGGGTGAGGGTCGCGACCGGCTACCGGTACCTGCACGAAGCGATCGAGGTGCCGGCCACGACATCTGGTACTCCGGCGAGCACAAGCAGCACGGCGGAAACAGCCAGGTGCTCACCGATCCGACCGGTTTCCCGGTGTGGGTCAGCGACGTCGAACCCGGCTCCACCCATGACATCACCGCCGCCCGCGGCCGCCGAACGAGCCAGCGCCCTCCTCAAGAGCACCTGGCGCGCACTACGCCGGATCACCCTCATCACTCTCCAAGCGTATCGCGGAGACGTTGGTTGAGGCTGTTCAACGCAGCCGGCAGGCAGTCCGTGCCGGCGCCGTCGGTGAGCAGACCGAGCCGGGCAAAGCGTGCGACAAGTCGCGTCGCGACGTAGTCGTCGATCTGCCCTGCACGCACGCATCCCTCGAGGACTGCAAGGACTCCGACCACTACCGCGACATCCAAATTCTGGACAGCACGAGGCGTAGGTTCCGGTGGCGGCTGCGCCATAGAGTCACTGTCTCACGCGGTCGGCAGTGCCGAGGACCTATAGCCAATGGATCACACTGGGCCGTTTGTGTCGAAGCAGCTGTAGTCGCGGCTCGTCACGATCCCGCCCGCATGTTCACCTCGCCCGACAACCGAGATGCAGATCCGGTGGTTAGCGTCCGCGCCGACGCTGACGCGCTTCGTGGGGCCGTAGGACTTCGCCGCCGTGGACGCTACGGCGGCGAGATGTGGGAGGTCCCATGCTGATACGGCACCGCCGACTCGCGCCAGCGTCATGGAAATGTGCAGGATGGCCTCTGACCAACCTACGCAGACGACCTCTAGCCGGTGGGCTCCAGGCGCATGCTGATCGAGTTGATGCAGTACCGCTGGTCGGTGGGCACGTCGTAGCCCTCACCCTCGAAGACGTGGCCGAGGTGGGAGTCGCAGGCGGCACAGCGCACCTCGACCCGCTTCATCCCCATCGAGGTGTCCTCGATGTAGGTCACCCGGTCCTCGGCCAGCGGCGCGAAGAACGACGGCCACCCGCAGTGGCTCTCGAACTTCTCGGTCGAGCGGAACAGTTCTGCGTCGCAGGCGCGGCACCGGTAGACCCCCGCGGTCTTTGTGTTCTCGTACTCCCCGGTGCCGGGTGCCTCGGTGCCACCCTGGCGCAGCACGGCGTACTCCTGCCGCGACAAGCGCTGGCGCCACTCTTCATCGCTGAGGTTCTTCAGGTCCATGCCCTCCACCGTACCCAGCACGACCAATCCGCCCGGGGTCGACCACGGGGTCAGGCGCAGCCGGACAGCACCTCCACGGCGTCGACGTCGTAGCCGTCCACCGACCGTGGCCCGGCGTCGGGTGTGGTGTCGACGACCCGGACGAAGCGCGCCGAGCTCAGCGTGCCGAGGTCGACCTCGCCGGTGCCCGAGACCTCGCCCACCTCGACCCACGACTCACCGTCGGACGAGGCGAGGACCGTGGCGGAGTCGCTGCGCCCCTTGGCGCCGTCGGCCGCGTCGACCACGCGCAGGTCGGTGCCACCGAGGTTCTGCACCGGGCGGTCGAACTCCAGCGTCAGCTGACCACCGAGGCCGAGCGTGGCCCAGTACGGGTCGTCGCTGTCGGGATCGGAGAGGCCGAGCGCCTCGGTGGGGTCGGTGAAGGCCGGTGGCACGTCGGTGCCGTTGCCGCGGACACCCGGCGAGTACGACGCGACGCTCTGCGCACCGTCGGTGTAGCACCGTGCCGGCGTCGCCGGAGCGAGGTCGAGTCCGACGAGCACCGGGTCGTGGTCGGAGGAGCGGTACTCGTTCGGCGCGTAGATCGCGTCGATCGCGTCCGGCTTGAACGACGTGTCGTAGTCGAGGATGCCCGGCTCGTCGGCGTTGATGTGCCACACCGACGTGCCCGTCACCTGTCCGGTCAGGCTCTGGTTGGCCAGAGCGTGGTCGAGGTAGCCCGCCTGCCCGTCGAAGACATAGCTGTAGGCGAGCTCGCCGCCGAACCGCTTGACCTGGTCGACGAAGCCGCCGGCCTCGAGGGCGCGGATCGGGTCCTCGTGGTCGTAGGAGTTGAGGTCGCCGATGATCAGCTGGTCGGGGTCGCCGCTGTTGGTCGGGTCCTGCGCCAGGTAGTCGACGATCGCCCTGGCTGCCTTGGTGCGGGTGAGGTTGCAGTTGCCCTGGCCGTCACCGGTGTCGGGATCACCGAGGTCCTCACAGTCCGAGCCCTTGGACTTCAGGTGGTTGACGGACACGGTGAACCGGCCACTGCCATCTCCATCCGCAGCAGACACGGTGTCGAAGGTCTGGGTCAGCATCGGCCGGTTCTTCTCGTCGTTGAACCGCGGGTCGTCGGCGGAGGTCAGCACGGCGAAGTCGCCCACCGGACGCACCGTGCCGGGCTTGTAGAGGAAGCCCACCCGGATCGCGTCGGTGCCGATGACGCCGGTGTCGAGGGCGGCGTACGTGCCGGCACCGAGGATCTCGTTCAGCCCTGCCGCCAGGTCGGCGGCCGGCTCCACCCCGGTCGTGTTCTCCATCTCCATCAGCCCGACGACGTCGGCGTCGAGCTCGGCGAGCGCGGACAGGATCTTCGCCCGCTGCCGCTCCAGCTCGTTCGCGTTGTCGGCCCCGCGGCAGTCCTGGTTGCGCTGCGGACCGCACTGGTTGCCGCCCTGGTCGAGGGTGAGGAAGTAGTTCAGCACGTTGAAGCTCGCGACGTGCAGGTCGCCACCGACGTCCGGGGCGTCCGCCGGACGGGGGTTCTGACGTGTGTAGTCGCCGTACTCGGTCGGCTGGAGCCGGTAGGACCCGAAGCCCTCGTCGAGCACTCCCTGGATGCCGGTGATGGTGTCACCGCCGCGGAAGCGGTTGTCGAGGCTGAACGGTTCGCCGTTGCCGGGGTGCGGGATGACCGACGGGTTCTGCTCCGTCGACACGTCGTCGATCGTGATCGTCCGCCGCTCGTACTCTGCGGCGAGTGCGTTCGCCGGGGCGCCTGGGTCGACGACGGACGTGGGCGTGTAGAGCCGGTCCCACCCGTTGGGCGGCGCCGCCACCACGACCTCGCCGAAGCGGTCGTAATTGAAGTACTCGCTGATCACGAGCTCGTCGACGAGCTCGACCTGCATGCCCTCGAAGCGCTCGAGGTCGTCGGGGGAGGCGAGCGGGAAGCTGACGTCGGCCGGCTCGATCGGGGTCTCGGCCACACCACAGACCTCGAGCGCGTCGACGTTGGTCAGCTCGGTCTTGCCGCCGAACTCGGTCACCGTGCCGGTGGCCCGGACCACGGAGCCCACCTCCGGTGCATCCTGCCCGGACAGGAACACGAAGATGCCCTCGGACGTGAGCGGGTTGCCGTCGACGTCGGAGGCCTCCTCCTGGACGAACACGCCGCCGAGCATGGCGGCGGTGACCACGCCCTCGATCGACTGGGTGCCACCGAAGGCGGGGTCGAACTCGTCGCCAGAGCCCTGGATCTGGTGGATCAGCGTCGCAGGGTCACCGCACTCGTTCGGCGGAGGCGGCGGCTCCTCGCCGCCGGCACCGAACGTCTGACCAGTGTTCGGTTGCCCGGCCGTGTTCGACCCTGACGAGAGAGCCCAGCTGAAGTCGCCGTACGTCGTGCCGGTCCCGCGCAGCTCCAGCGAGGAGCCCGCAGGCGTCGACGAGCCCTCCGTGACACCAATGTCGGTGCTGGTGAGACCGTCCGCAGGTCCGCCGACCGCGGTCATCGTGCCCTCGTAGCTCAGCAGCTGCACGACGTCGTCGCCGTTGACGAGCGCGACCGCGTCCTGCCCGCCGTTCTGGATGCCGTTGGACGGATAGGACAACGACACAGCGCCGTACCCGCCCTGGGCGTCCGGGATCGCCCCACTGAGGTTGCGGGTGCCGTAGGTCTCGCCGTTGTTGCCGTTGTAGAGCACCACGCTCCACCCCGACAGGTCGGTGCCCGCAGGCCCGGCGATCTCGACGAACTCGCCAGAGTCGGTGCCGTCGTTGTCGTAGTGCAGCTCGTTGACGAAGACCGTCGAGCCGTTGGCCGGCACGGCGGAGGCGGGAGCGGGGGCTGCCAGCAGTGCTGCTGGCAGACCGCCGGCGACGAGGATGGCGAGAACGGATCTGCGCAACTGGGGCTCCTCCATAGTGGTGACCGATCGGTTGTACCGCCTGAACGCCCGCCAGGGGAAGAGGCACCGCCAGAACACGCCGCAGAATGGGTGCACGGAAGCCCGCCGCGGAAAGCCTGCGTGGCCTAGGTTGGTGGGTGTGGCGGCAGACGCGATCGAGATCGAGGTGGCCGGACGCGCCGTGCGGGTCTCCAACCCGGATCGGGTGATCTTCCCGGCGACGGAGTCGACACCAGAGGCGACCAAGCGCGACGTCGTGCAGTACTACGCCGCGGTGGGCGAGGGCATCACCCGGGCGTTGCGGGACCGCCCGACGACGCTAGAGCGCTGGCCCAAGGGCGTGCACGAGGGCATCAAGCAGGCCACCCGCACCGACCCACACGGCGACGCGTTCTACCAGAAGCGGATTCCCAAGGGCGCGCCCGAGTACGTCGAGACGGCGCGCATCGCCTTCCCGTCCGGACGCTTCGCCGACGAGGTATGCCCGACCGAGCCGGCGGTGGCGGCGTGGGCCGCGCAGATCGGCACGATCACCTTTCACCCGTGGCCGGTCCGGCGCGACGACGTCGACCATCCCGACGAGCTGCGCATCGACCTCGATCCGCAGCCGGGCACCGACTTCGCCGACGCGGTGCGGGTGGCACAGGATGCCCGGCGACTGCTCGACGACCTCGGTTACATCGGTTTCCCGAAGACGTCCGGCGGCCGAGGTGTGCACATCTACGTGCGCATCGAGCCCCGCTGGACGTTCACGCAGGTGCGGCACGCGGCGATCGCCTTCGGACGTGAGCTCGAGCGCCGCGCGCCGGGTCAGGTGACGACCAAGTGGTGGAAGGAGCAGCGGGGCACCACCGTATTCGTGGACTACAACCAGAATGCCCGCGACCGCACCATCGCCAGCGCGTACTCGCTGCGACCACGACCCGGAGCGCCGGTCTCGACGCCGGTGCGGTGGGAGGAGCTGGACTCGATCCGGCCGGAGCAGCTGAACCTCTTGACCGTGCCCGACCGGATGGCAGAGCTCGGTGACCTGATGGCCGGGCTCGACGAGGTCGCGCACTCGCTCGAGCCGTTGCTGCAGATGCACGAACGCGACGAGGCCGAGGGGCATGGCGACATGCCGTACCCGCCGGACTATCCGAAGATGCCGGGCGAGCCCAAACGGGTGCAGCCTTCCCGCGCGCGCACGGGGGAGAGCTGAGTCGCTGCCGTCAGCGCGCGGGCTTGCCCCGGCCGGACGCGCCTTCGGCGACGCCGATAAGCAGCACGGCCGCGATGATGGCCACCACCGCACCGATCACGTTGAGCTCGGTGAACGTGCCGGTGTCGAGCAGGGTGGCGACGACGCCGCCGATCAGCGACCCGACGATGCCGAGCAGCAGCGTCATCAAGATGCTGAGATTTGCTTGCCGGGCTTGATCAGGCGTGCGAGCGCACCGACGACCAGGCCGAAGACGATGAATCCGATGATTCCCACGGGCTCTCCCTCAGATCTGTTGAGCGCTCACATGCCGGTGACGCCTTCGCCGGACCCCGCCTGCTCGTCGAACGTCTCCCGCTCGAGCAGGTGCAGGCAGGGTACGCCGATGCGGCGGCGAGCCTTCGACGTCCAGTCGAAGTGGAAGAACTCGGACACCACGTGCGGACGGGTCATCACGATGGCCTCCTCCGCGCCCTGTGCCTCCACGCCGACCGCCAGCGCGTCGACCGGGTCCTGGGAGGTCAGCTCGCCGGTCACCTGGTGCCGGGCGCCGCGCAGAAGGTCCATGCTGGTCGCCAGCTGCGCTTCGGACTCGGTGCGGATTTCGCGCTCCAGCTCGTCGAGGTCGGTCTCGGGGAAATTCATCGCGCTGGTGGCGAGCACCTCGCTGGCCGCGATCGACCCCAGCGCCGTCTCGATCCGGGTCGCGGCGTCCTCCACCGGCAAGATCACGTGGTAGTGCACCGTGTCGTCGAGCTCCTCGTGCAACGAGACCACCTGCTCGGCGTCGAGTTTGCTCAGGGCCTTCTCGATCAGCAGGACAACGTCGTACATCTGGCGGCTCCTTGGCAGTCGTTGCACGTCGTGCCTCCATCTTGCCACTGCCGCGGACAACTTGTGGCCAGCGGTGGGGTCGATATGCATTCGTTGTCGGTGGCGTGATCTATCGTCGAAGATGTGTTCGATAGATACGTGGTGGACGCGATGGAGCCGGGGCCGGAGCTGGCGCGGGCGTTGCTGGCCGTCGACCGGTCGGCGCTGGACCGGGACGACCTGTTGGTGTGGGCGGTGGCGTCGCAGCGGTTGGAGGCGTATGTGGAGGCGTGCCGGTATGAGGTGCTCGGCTGGTTCGCCGACGCGTCGCCGGTGGAGGAGTCGCCGATGCCGGGGGTGCGGGGGGCGGACCGATCGATCCGCCCCGGCGGCGACGGGACGCCGGAGGTGTCGGAGTTCGCCGAGACCGACCTGGCGACGGAGCTGCATTGCACGACCGGACGGGCCCACGGGCTGCTTGGTGATGGACTGGACCTACGCCATCGGATGCCGCGGTTGTTCGCGGAGCTGAAGTCTGGCCGGGTGGCGGCGTTCAAGGTGCGGCGGATCTTGGCGGAGGCGCACTGGTTGCCGTTCTTCGCCGCGCGGCTGCTCGATGGGCGGGTCGCGGTGGTCGCGGGGAGGGTGGGTCCGAAGCGGCTGGGGCAGTTGGTCGATCAGGTGCTGGCCGAGGTGGACCCGCAGGCCGCGGCCGATCGGGCCGAGGCGGCCAGGCGGGACCGGCGGGTGGACGTGTTCTCAGCCCGCGACGGGCAACGCCACATCCGCGCCGACATCGACGCCCTCGATGGGATCAGGTTCGATGCCGCGGTCGACCGGGTCGCCGACATGCTGGGCGACCTCGGCGACACCGACGCCAAGGACGTGCGCCGGGCCACCGCGGTCGGCTGGTTGGCGAACCCGCCGGCGACGCTGGCGCTGGCCGAGCACCACCGGGCGTGGATGCGCGGGCAGGCGCCGGCGGCGTGGGCCACCACGATCGTCCCCGATACCGCCTGCACCCCGGCGCCGGCCGAGTACGGCGAGCCGGGCCCGGCCGACTACGCGGCCGCCGCTGCGGTGGCGGCGGCCGGCACCGATGCCGACGGTTTCGCCCATGCCGACGCGGCCGGCGCGGTGCCGGTGACGCATCCGCACCTGCGTCCGGGCTTGTGGCCCACCGACGTCCCCACTCCGGCCGACGCGGTCGCCACAGACCTGTGGCCGGCGGCCACCGTCTATGTGCACATGAGCCAGCAGACCTGGCGGGCCGGCACCGGCGGTGTCGACATCGACGGCCACGGCACGATCACGGCCGACCAGGCCTTCGACCGGCTACGCCACCACCGGGTCACGATCAAACCGGTGATCGACCTCGATGATGAGATTCGCTGGCGGGCGCCGCAGGGCAGCGACTTCGCCGGTGGCCTGCGCGAGGCAGTCCGGCTGGCGAACCCCTCGTGCCCGTTCCCCTTCGCTGATGCCCAGGCCAAGGACAGCGACGACTTCGACCACACCCGGCCCCGCGACCAAGGCGGCGCCACCGCGCTGGCCAATGGGGCGCCGCTGCGAAGACGGCTGCACCGGGTGAAGACCTTCGCGAACGGCTGGCGAGTCAAACAGCCCTTCGCCGGCATCCACGTCTGGCAGAACCCACAGGGACGCATCTTCATCTGCGACCGCCGCGGGCAGATCCACGATCTCGGCCTCACCGGCCGGCAAGCCTCCACGATCGGGGCGAAGCCACAGTAAGCCTTGTCGGGGGTTCAGCCAGACGGCTCCTTGGACATCACTGGGTGGGCGTTGTAGGCACCGTCAGGGCTGACGAAGGTGACGATTCCGCGTCGCTTCGTCCAGTTCACACTGGCGAGGTAGTCGTTCACTTCCCGCCGGGTGTCCCAGGCTTCGACCGTCCGCCAAGGTCCGGTGTGCCGTTTCCTGGTCAGTCGAGCGACCCGACCTGGCCATGGAACCCCACGTCTTCTGCCCGCTCCTCGATCGCCAACCACTCCGCCTGAGCCTGCTCGATCTCGCGCGCGTGATCGGTTTGGAAGGTGGTGATGGCGGCCTCGACGCTGTCGAGGTGTGCTTCGTAGACCGATGCCCGACACGTCCAGTCGATTGACTCGAGCTTGGCCTCGTTCCGTGCGAAGCGCTCCCACGCCGGCCCGGTCGACAGTGGCGAGGACGCATGGGGCGGCGTCTCCGATGGGGAAGGGGCTTGCTGCGCCAGGTACAGCTTCCAGCTGTCCCCGGTCACGCTGCCGTCCACACCGAGGTCGTTGCTGCCACGTTCGAAGCAATCGTTGTAGGCGGGCAGGTCGCCGTACTTCCCGTCTAGGATGCCTCCGATGTTGCGGCCACCCCAATCTGAGGGCTCAGACCAGTAGCCGTCTGCGCCGGGGTCCGTCTCTTCCGACGTGCCCGGCCTGCAGGATCGAACCACTCTCGCGTCGGAGTGACCGCTGCCCTCTGTGCCCCAGTCGAGCGGCGGCGGGGCGCATGCTGGCCTGCTTGTCACCGGACGCTGAGCACCTCGGCCAGGTCGTAGCTGACCGGCTCCTCGAGCTGCTCGTAGGTGCACGACTGTGGTGTCCGGTCTGGGCGCCAGCGCTTGAACTGCGCGGTGTGGCGAAACCGGGTGCCCTCCATGTGGTCGTAGCCGACCTCGAGCACCAGCACCGGGTCGAGCGGCTCCCAGCTGAGGTCCTTGCCGGCGTTCCACCGAGACTGCGCGCCGGGCCTGCGCTCCCCGTCGCCGGGACTCGCCCAGTCCGCCCACGGGTGCGCCTCCGGCGCGATCTTCAACGGCATCAGCTCGTCCAGCAGCTCGGCCCTGCGAGCGGCGGCGAAGGCGGCCGACACGCCGACGTGCTGCAGCGAGCCCTCCGCGTTGTACAGGCCGAGCAGCAGCGAACCCAGCAGCGGTCGGTCCGGCGTCGACTTCTTGTGCAGCCGGTAGCCGGCCACCACGACGTCGGCTGTGCGTTCGTGCTTGATCTTCGCCATCGCCCGGACGCCGGGCTGGTACGTCGATGCAAGGGGCTTGGCGATCACACCGTCGAGCCCGGCGCCCTCGAACTGGCCGAACCACTGGTGCGCCACGTCGGCGTCCCGCGTGGCCGCGCTGATGTGGATGGGGGGCACGATGCCATGCAGGGCCGACTCCAGCGCTGCCCGCCGCTCGGCGAGCGGGCGATCGGCAAAGGACTCGTCGTCGAGCGCAAGGAGATCGAAACCGACGAACCGCGCAGGCGTCTCCTCCGCCAGCCGCCGTACCCGGGAGTCGGCGGGGTGGATGCGCTCCAGCAGCCGCTCGAACTCCAGCCGGTCATCCACAGCGACGATCACCTCGCCGTCGACCACGCACCGTTCGGGAAGCGACTCCTTCACCGCGCGGACCACCTCCGGGAAGTACCGCGTGAGCGGCCGCTCGTTGCGGCTGCCCAGCTCGACCTCGTCGCCGTCTCGGAAGACGATGCAGCGAAAGCCGTCCCACTTGGGTTCGTAGAGATAGCCGCCCTCCACCGAGCCGGGCGCCGGAATGCGCTTGACCGCCTTGGCCAGCATGGGCGACAGCGGTGGGTTGACCGGCAGATCCATGTGCTCAGCCTCGCATCCGGGTGTAGCGGCAGAACAGGGTCCCGTCCTGGTGCAGCACGTGCTCGAGCCGCAGATCGACCGGCGGCCGCAGCGGTGCACCTCGCGTCATCCGGTAACCGGCGCCGCCGACCGCTGCGGGTGCGATGGTCGAGCAGATGTCGTCACAGCAGTCGCTTGCCAGCAGGTCCCGCAGCAGCGCCGGGCCGCCCTCGCACTGGATGCGCCGGAGACCCCGGACGCCCAGCTGCTCGATCGCGGCAGCGGGATCGACCTCCTCCTCACCGGCGACGATCATTTGCCAGTGCGTCGGCACGGTGTCCGACCGCGCGCGCAGAGCCGCCGCCGTCGTGAGGACCAGCGCCGGGCCGCCTTCCGGCGAGCGCAGCGCCCCTGCCAGCTCCAGCGAACCCGATACCACCGCGACCGCGGGCAGGGCGGTGAGGCCCAGCCGGTGCCGCAGCGCCGCATCGACCTCTCCCGTCCGCACCGGCTGGTAGCCCTCGGCGCGCGCCGTACCCGCTCCCACCAGCACCACGTCGCACAGCGACCGCAGCAGGGCGAACAACCGCTGGTCGGCCTGTGGGGAGATCGACCCGGAGCGGCCGTCGCCACCCTGGACGGCACCGTCGACCGTGCCGACGAAGTTGCTGCGGACCCAGGTGCCCGCGGCCGGATAGGCGTACAGCCGGATCAGGTCGTCATCGGTGAGCGCCGCCGACGCCGCGGGGAGGAGTGACTGCACGCTCTCGATCCTGCCAGTCGTCGCTGCGAACTAGTCTCCGACCTGTGCCCCAGCATCTGATCGACCGCGATCCGCGGGTGCCGGCCCACCGGCTGATCGGTGGCCTGGTGCCACCGCCGCGGTTCGACTCGGTGCGGTTCGACACCTACCGCTGCGACCCGCAGCATCCCAGCCAGGCGGAGGCGCTCGAGACGCTGCGCGACTTCACGGCCCGAGTCGGCGACGACGGCGGGCGCGGCTGGCTGCTCCGTAGGCGTGCCGGCGAGCGGCCGGGTGGCATATACCTCGACGGTGGGTACGGCGTCGGCAAGACGCACCTGCTGGCCTCGTTGTGGCACGCGGCGCCCGGCCCCAAGTTGTTCGCGACGTTCGTCGAGCTGACCCATCTGGTCGGGGCACTGGGGTTCGCCTCGGCGGTCGAGTCGCTGGCGGAGTTCAAGCTCGTGTGTGTCGACGAGTTCGAGCTGGACGACCCCGGTGACACCGTGCTGATCACCAGCCTGCTCGGCAGGCTCGCCGACCGCGGCGTCTGGCTCGCCGCGACGTCGAACACCCTGCTGGGCCGGCTGGGGGAGGGCAGGTTCGCGGCGGAGGACTTCCAGCGCGAGATCCAGGCACTGGCGGCACGGTTCGCCGTACGCCGCATCGAGGGTCCGGACTATCGGCACCGGGATCGGCCGGACGTGCCGCCGCCGTACTCCGACGACGAGGTGCGTCGGTTCGCCCAGGCACGCCCCGGTGCGTCGGTGGACCACTTCGTCGACGTCACCCGTCACCTCGCGGGCGTGCACCCGTCGCGCTATGGCGTGCTGCTGGACGGACTCGATGCGGTGGCGTTGACCGACGTGCGTGAGATCACCGACCAGGCCGTGGCGCTTCGGCTCGTCGTGCTCGCCGACAGGCTGTACGACCGCGGCTTGCCGATCGTTGCCAGCGGGCTGCCGCTGGACCGGGTGTTCGCCCCAGAGCTCCTCGAGGGCGGCTACCGCAAGAAGTACTTTCGCGCGATCAGCAGGCTCACGGCCTTGGGCCGGGAGAGCTGATGACAGACCGCAATCAGGCGCGCAGACGAGACAGTCTCGACCGGGACGTCACTCTCCCCTCTTGCCGACGCAATTCTCCTGCGCTATGCGCGCCCAGCAAGATCCCAGGAGGCGGCGGTCGGTCACCTCGTCGATGGAGTCAGCAAGGATCGAGGCCAGTGGCGGACCGGACGGTGTCGCCAACCGGGCCAGGAGTGCCCCACCGAGATTCCGGGTGTACCACGTGACGCCGTGATGACACAGGTTCTCGGTGCCCGGGATACCTGCCCCGTCGAGCATCACGACGGCGCCGGGCACGGCACCGACGAAGTCCTGGTTGGGCTGCTCCGGATGCCCCGGACTCGTGTCCCACGCGACCCTCATGTGTAGGACCCTCGGTGTGGACCCGCTAGCCAGCTCGCGCGTACGCTGCCGTCCGCCCTTGCTGAGCCCCGCGTCACCGGCCGGGCCGACGGTCCATCCACGGTCGCACGTCCTGAAACGCCTTACATGCCCGCAGCACCGTCGCGTCGGCGTGCCGCGGGCCGACCACCTGGAGGCCGACCGGCAAGCCGGCGTCGGTGAAGCCGCAGGGCACGGTCGCAGCCGGCTGCTGGGTGAGGTTGAAGGGATAGCTGAACGGCGTCCAGCTCGTCCAGCGGGGTGCCGTGGAGTCCGCAGGCACCTCGACGCCGGCCTCGAAGGCCACCCGGGGAAGCGTCGGCGTCAGCAGCAGGTCGTAGCTG
>DASSKO010000206.1:0-2860 GCA_035690425.1 Nocardioidaceae bacterium | reverse complement strand
CACGGACTCGGACTGGATCCCGGGATACATCCGTGCTGCATGTACCGAGGCGTCGCCGCTCAGCGCGACGACCTGTGGGGTCCCTACGGCACAGGGGGACCCCGGGCGGGCCGGCCAGGGATCAAGAGATGACCGTCTGCGAGCCCGCCACAACCGGAACCGTTGTGCCAACCGGCGAGCTGGATCTGCGGCGTGCCCTCACCGGCCTCGATGGGCTGCTGGTGATGTCCATGGCGATGATGCAACGTCACGACGTGGACGAGGTCATCAACGTCCTGAAGCGTGAGGTCGAGTCGGTGACCGGCTGCCAGTTGGTTCACGTCACCTTCCAGCGGGACCGGGAGTGGATCACCCTGCCCCCCGGGGAGCCAACGAAGCCGGCGGAACCGAGCCCCTCAACCGGTGAACGGGTATTCGTGCAGGACAACGGCGACTCCTGGACGTCGACGACGGCTGTGGCGGTCTTGAACGGCGCCCCGGGCCAACTGGTCCTTCGCAGCTTCGCCCGGCCCGACCCCGAACAACTGTTCGTCATCGAACGGTTGGGCGATCTCCTCGGGACGGCGCTCGCGGACGCGCAGGTGCACGAGCGCCACCGCCGACGCGCCCACGAACTCTATGCAGCCAATAACGAGATGGCGCGCACCGTCGCGGCGCTGCAGCACCGTGAGGGGGTGCTTGAGGAGTTCGCCCGACTATCCACGACCGGGACTGAGCTCGACGTGGCCACCTCACTCAGCCGGCTCACTGGCTCCGCTGTCGTGCTGCGGGACAGATTCGGGCACGAGACGACCCGGATCACGGTTGCCGGCCGGTACCAACCGGTCCTCGAGCGAACCTCGCTCGAGGAGGTCATCGGCGGACGCCCCGAACTCGGCACGATCGAACTGGAGGTGCCACCGGACAAAGACCGAGACGACGCATCATTCGCTCTGCGGTACGCGGGCGTCGCACTGGGGCTGCTGAGGGCTAAGGCCGTAGCGATGAATGAACTGGAGAACCGACTGAGTCGAGACCTCCTCGACGACCTTCTTGAAGGGCTCCCGGCCGACGTTGCCGTGGACCGGGCATCCGCTCAGGGCCACGACCTTGGCGTTCCGCACGACCTGATCGTGTGCGCATGGTCCTCCGAGCGGGGTCACCGCGGGCACGACCGCGACGTCGATCACCTCCGGATGGCCATGGCTCGTCAGCGACTGCCCTGCTTGGTCGTCCGGAACCGGGGACTGGTCGTCGCCCTCGCCCATCGAGGTGTCGACATGGGCCGCTTGTTCAACGACTTGTCGCGCGCCTACGGCGACACCACCGGTGTGATCGCCAAGGGGGAGCCGGCCAACTCGCCGGAACAGATCCCACGTGCGTATGAGCAAGCCCAACGAGCACTCAGGGCTCGTCAGCAGTCCCACAATCCGTATGGCTTCATCGCCTACGCCGACTTGGGAGTAGACCGGCTGCTCGCCCTCGACGGCAACGCTGAGGAAGTCGAGCGCCTCATCAGGGACTGGCTCGGCGACCTATTGAGCTACGACCGTCGCCACGGCACCGAGCTCGTCCCCACGCTAGCGGCCTACCTTGACCACGGGGGCAAGTACGCCGACACGTCAACGACGCTCACCATCCACCGCAACACACTGCGCTACCGAATCAGCCGCATCACCGAGATCTCGGGCCACGACCTCAACGACGTCGAGGCACAACTCAACCTCCACCTGGCGACACGCGCGTGGCGACTGCGCCGTGCCTCCGTCGGCGAGCCCCTGCGAAACGCCGTCCGGTGAGGTAGTCCCAAGCCGTAGTTGCGAGAGTGTGCGCGGCGATGGCACTGGACGATCAGGAGTCGTCGACCGGGCCGATCGCCGGGTGGTGCCAGAGTTCCCAGCTGGTGTGCAGCAAGCAGACGAGGGTTAGCCCGGCGAGCGCCGCCAAAGCAGGCGCCACCACCGCGACCGGGATCAGCGAAGCAGCCCCCACTGCGGCCACCAGGCGACCGGTGGCGAGCTGGTGGTGGTCGCGCCATCGGTAGGCGACGTCGCCGACGTAGAACATCGCGACGCCACCGGCCAGGGCGACGGCCGGCAACAAGGAGAGTGGTTCCCCCGGTGCCGCGACTGCTTCGTGCACCCCGAGAGCGAAGAACACCACCCCGGCCACGAGCGGCAGATGCAGGTAGCTGTAGGAGTCGCGCGCGAGCCTTGACCGCTCCCGATCAGTGGTGCCGCGCAGCCGTCGTTCGGCACCGCCGCGCAGATAACCGAAGTAGGACCACCACAGACCGGCCGCGATCAGCACGGCGAGGAGGACGGCCGTCACAACACTCGGGCGCGGAAGAGCGGTTTCGGCGCCAGCGCCTACCCCGACGATCGCCTCACCCAGCGCGATGATGACGATCAGCCCGTGCCGCTCCACGAAGTGGGCAGGTGTCACGCTCCAACCGGTGGTCCCGACCAGGACCGGCCCCGACAGATCCATCACCGCGGCTACGATCCACAGCAACTCTCGTTCTGGCGTGTCGAAGAACGCCGCGGCCACCAGCACTGCCGGGCCGGCGAGCAGGGTGGGGACTAGTCGCAGCGCGGCCGAACCCACGTCCGCCTCGCCCCGCACGTCAAGAGCCAGCAGCACGACGTGGATCAGTCGGACCGCCAGGAATGCAAGCGCAAAGACCAGCGCCCGCGCGCCGAACGCCTGCGGCAGCGCGACCGCGGCCATCAGCATGGCCGCCATCGCGAGAAAGAGCAGCAGGCGAGGCCCGGGTCCGTCGTGGTCGGAGGTGTTCGTCAGCCAGGCGTAGCAGGCCCACGCCCACCACACAGCAGCGAGCGCCAGAATCCCGCGGCCGAACCCCGCCCAGGAGATGTCC
>DASSKO010000205.1:0-60827 GCA_035690425.1 Nocardioidaceae bacterium | reverse complement strand
CGTTCGTGGGTTCGCATGGGACACTCCTGACCGTCGGCCGGTGGATGGCGGCGCGCCTCGCGCACCTGCTCACCACCGTGCCGGCGGACTCACCGACCGGCCAGGCACAACCGCCGTACAGCACCCACTGTGTGAGCACTGTACGAGCGGTTGCGAGGCGAATGTGCGATCTCGCGGCGAGGCGGGCGTCACACCGGCCGCGAGGGGTCAGTACGCCGGCTGCGAGGGGTCGACCTGGTTCACCCACGCCGCAACTCCGCCACCGACGTGTACGGCGTTGGCGAAGCCGGCGTCCTTCACGGTCGCCAGCACCTCGGCCGAGCGACCGCCCACCTTGCAGTAGAAGACGGGCTGCTTGTCCTGCGGCAGTTGCGAGAGCCCTTCACCCGACAAGAAGTCGCCCTTGGGGATCAGCACCGAGCCGGGGATCTCGTTGATCTCTCGCTCGTTGGGCTCGCGCACGTCGACCAGCACGAAGTCACGGTCACCCTCGCTGCGCTCCCTCAGCCACTCCTCGAGCTGGCGCACCGAGATGGTGGAGCCCGCGACCGCCTCGGCGGCGTCGTCGGAGATCGCGCCGCAGAAGTCCTCGTAGTCGATCAGCTCGGTGACGGTCGGGTTCTCGCCACAGATGGCGCAGTTCGGGTCCTTGCGGACGCCCAGCTTGCGGTACTCCATCTCCAACGCGTCGTAGACCATCAGCTTGCCGAGCAGCGGCTCACCGATGCCGGTGATCAGCTTGATCGCCTCGTTGACCTGGATCGAGCCGATGCTGGCGCAGAGCACGCCGAGGACGCCGCCTTCGGCGCAGGAGGGCACCATGCCCGGGGGCGGAGGCTCGGGATACAGGCAGCGGTAGCAGGGGCCGTGCTCGGCCCAGAACACGCTGGCTTGGCCGTCGAAGCGGAAGATCGAGCCCCACACGTACGGCTTACCCAGCAGCACCGCGGCGTCGTTGACCAGGTAGCGGGTGGCGAAGTTGTCGGTGCCGTCGATGATCAGGTCGTAGCCGGCGAAGATGCCCATCACGTTGTCGTTGTCGAGACGCTCGTTGTGCACGACGACCTCGACGAGCGGGTTGACCTCGGCGATGGACTCCCTGGCGGACTCGGCCTTGGGCTTGCCGATATCGCTTTGCCCATGGATGACCTGGCGCTGCAGGTTGGACTCGTCGACCTCGTCGAACTCGATGATGCCGAGCGTGCCGACACCGGCCGCGGCGAGGTAGAGCAGGGCTGGGCTACCGAGGCCGCCGGCGCCGATCACCAGCACCTTCGCGTTCTTCAGTCGCTTCTGCCCCGCCATCCCCACGTCGGGGATGATCAGGTGCCGACTGTATCGACGAACCTCGTCGGTGCTCAGCTCAGCCGCGGGCTCGACGAGCGGCGGCAGTGACGTGGACGGGGACACGGCAGCAGACACAGGGTTCCTCCACAAGATCGGGTTGCTTTCGGCACAACCCCGCAGACCCCTGCGATGTTCCCTGGCGGGTACGTCGAACCCCCCGGCGTTCCACACTGTGGACAACGGACGCCGAGTCGGTGTTCGGCCGCTGCCCTCGACAGGTGGGGAGTAAGCGGTATCGCCACGGGGCAAGAGACGCCCAGACTGACCAGTGTGGACGTCTGGCTGTTCGGGAGGAACTTATGGCTACTGGCAGCATCTTCACCGCAATCCTCGCCGGGATCGTGATCGGTGCACTCGGGCGCCTGATCGTGCCGGGCAAACAGGCGATCGGGTGGATCCTCACCTTCGCGCTGGGCCTCGTCGGTGCGTTCGTGGGTGGTTTCCTCGCGGAGGGTCTCGACATCGACGTCTGGTGGCAGACGCTGATCGTCCAGGTCGTCGTGGCGGCGATCTTGGTGTTACTGGTCGCGAGCCTGATCCGCTCCCGGAGCAGCGGCCGGCGATCACCCAGCGATTAGGGTGCTCGACATGGTCCCGCCCAGCCCACTCTCCACGTCCGCGTCGTCATCCAGCGTGCGCGTTGACGTCGGCGGGGAGAAACTGAAGCTGACCAACCTCGACAAGGTCCTGTATCCCGCGACCGGCTTCACCAAGGGCGAGGTGATCGACTACGTCGTGGCGGTGTCCGATCCGCTGCTGGCCGCTCTCGCGGACCGCCCGCTGACCCGCAAGCGCTGGCCGGACGGTGTCGAGTCCCAGCCCTTCTTCGAGAAGAACAAGCCACGGGGTACGCCGGACTGGGTGCGCACGGTCTTCTTCGCCGAGCACGGGGACGACGGCGTCGACTACGTGATCGCGGACAGGCTGCCGACGCTGGTCTGGCTCGCCAACCTGGCTGCGCTGGAGCTGCACGTGCCGCAGTGGACCGTCGGCCCGCGCGGCGGCGTGCGCAGTCCAGACCTGCTTGTATTCGACCTCGACCCCGGGCCGCCCGCCAGCATCGTCGAGTGCTGCCGGGTGGCGACGCTGCTGCGCGAGCGGCTCGACGTCGACGACCTGCGGGCATGGCCGAAGACTTCGGGCAACAAGGGCGCCCAGCTCTACGTGCCGATCAAGCCGGCTGGCAGCGGCCGCACGTCGGCGTACGCGAAGCAGCTCGCGACCGAGCTGTCCCGTGAGCACCCCGACCTGGTGGTGTCCACGATGGCGAAGGGCGCGCGTGGCGGGAAGGTCTTCATCGACTGGGGCCAGAACAACCCGGCGAAGACCACGGTCGCGCCGTACTCGCTGCGCGGGACCGAGCGCCCACAGGTCTCCACGCCGCTCAGCTGGGACGAGGTCGAGTCGGTCGAGTCGGCCGCGGAGCTGGTGTTCGGCCCGGCCCAGGCGCAGCAGCGGCTGGCCGATCTCGGCGATCTGCTGGCCCCGATGCGCGAGGTCGAGCAGACCTTGCCCGCGGGATAGGCTCGCCGCATGACTGAGCCGACGCCGGACGAGCAGGGCACCGACATCGATCTCGAGACCCCGGAGGTCGACGCCGCGGAGCAGCGGCGTGCCGTCGACGACACGGACCACGACGACCGGGATGACCGCACCGGCGGCGCCGCCCGCGGCGAGACCCCGCTCGAGGTCGACCCCGCCGACGCCGCCGAGCAGGACCAGGTCGCCGGCTCCGACGATGACGAGTACCGCTGACCTTGATGCCCAAGGCCACCCCGACCACCCGCCGGCGCGGCATCCGGATGCCGCGCACCGCACGCCGCGCCCAGCTGCTCGGTGCCGCCCGCGAGGTGTTCGTGGCCCACGGCTATCACGCGGCAGCGATGGACGACATCGCCGACCGTGCATGCGTCAGCAAGCCCGTGCTCTACCAGCACTTCCCGAGCAAGCTCGACCTCTATCTCGCGCTGCTGGACCAGACCTGCGACACCGTGCTCGATGCGGTCCGCGACGCGCTGGGTTGCACCGACGACAACAAGCAGCGGGTGACGGCGACCATGGAGGTCTTCTACGCCTACGTCGCCGACGAGGGCGGCGCCTTCCGCCTGGTCTTCGAGTCCGACCTCGTCAACGAGCCGTCGGTGCGGGACCGCGTCGACCGCGTGACCAGCGAGTCCGCGGGCTTGATCGCCCAGGTGATCCACGACGACACCGGCCTGCCCGACGCGCAGGCCGAGCTGCTCGCGGCCAGCCTGGTCGGGATGGCCCAGGTCAGCGCGCGGTACTGGCTCGCCGAGCAGGTGCCCATCGCGCAGGACGAAGCCGCCCGGCTGATTGCCGGCCTGGCCTGGCGTGGCATCCGCGGATACCCGCGCACCGACGAGCCTGGGTAGGCTGAGCGCGCAGGCGAGGTTCGCCGGCCAGAGCTCGGCACGGAGGTGCACACGGTGGAGGTAAGGATCGGCGTCCAGCACGTCAATCGCGAGATCACGTTGGAGTCGACGGAGAGCGCCGACGAGGTCCAGCACAAGATCGCGGGCGCGCTGAGCGGTGACGAGCCGCTGGTCGTGCTCGTCGACGAGAAGGGCCGACGCGTCGTGGTGCCCGCGGCCAAGCTTGCCTACGTCGAGATCGGCGAGGAGACCGCGCGCAAGGTCGGGTTCGGCTCCGCGACCGCCTGAGCCGTCCCTCGGTGGCGCGTCAGTGCTGCAGCCCCAGGGCGTCCATCCGGCGGGTGTGGTTCTCGGTCAGCCGGGCGAACATCCGGCCGATCTCGGCGAGATCCATGCCCGGCCGGTCGACACCGCCGGCGAGCAGTGCGGTGAGGCCGTCACGGTCGGCCGCGACCCGCTGCGCCTGCGACAGCGCCTCCCCCATCAGTCGCCGTCCCCACAACGCCAGCCGGCCGGCGATCTTGGGATCGGCCTCGATGGCGGCCCGCACCCGGTCGACCGCGAACGCGGAGTGCCCGGTGTCCGCCAGCGTCTCCAGCACCAGGCTGCGGGTGTCTGCGTCGAGGAAGGCAGCCACCTCGCGGTAGAAGTCGGCGGCCAGGCCGTCTCCGACGAAGGCCTTGACCAGTCCCTCCAGCCAGCTCGACGGCGCGGCGTGCCGGTGGAACGCGTCGACCGCGGGCTGGAACGGCGCCATCGCCCCGTAGGGCTCCACGCCGAGCTCCGCCAGCCGGTCGCGCAGCGCCGTGAAGTGGCCGAACTCCGCGCTGGCCATCGCCGCCACCGCTGCCTTGTCCCGGATCGTCGGAGCCAGCTTGGCGTCCTCTGCCAGTCGCTCGAACGCACTCATCTCGCCGTACGCGAGCGCTCCGAGCAGGTCGACCACGGCCGCGCGGTAGGCAGGGTCCGCGAGCGCGGCGGGCGGGGTCGAGTCGGTCACCAGGGCAGCGTATCGAGCGGCCGAGCGCGGCTACCGATAGACTGGTCACTCCCGACTCCGAAGTGAAACGAGAAAGTCCTGACTTCCTTCAAAGATCTCGGGGTGCTGGCAGAGATCGACACCGCGCTCAGCGATGTCGGCATCCTCACCCCGTTCCCGATCCAGGAGATGACGCTACCCATCGCCTTGATGGGCACCGACCTGATCGGCCAGGCCCGCACCGGCACCGGCAAGACCCTTGCTTTCGCGATCCCGGTGCTGCAGCGGGTGGTGGCTCCCCACGATCCCGACTACGCCGAGCTGGCCGCGCCGGGCAAACCACAGGCGCTCGTCGTCTGCCCCACCCGCGAGCTCGCCCTGCAGGTGGCCGGCGACGTGGTCGTCGCCGGCGCGCATCGCGGCGCCCGCAGCCTGACCGTGTACGGCGGTGTCGGGTACGACGAGCAGATGGACGCGCTGGCCTCCGGAGTCGAGATCGTCGTCGGCACACCGGGCCGACTGAACGATCTCGCGAACCGTGGCGTGCTCGACCTCGGTCACGTCAAGGCACTGGTGCTCGACGAGGCCGACGAGATGCTCGACCTCGGCTTCCTGCCCGACGTAGAGCGGCTGATCCGCAAGACCTCAGAGCTGCGGCAGACGATGCTGTTCTCCGCGACGATGCCCTCGGCCGTGATCGCACTGGCGCGCACCTACATGCGACACCCCGTCAACGTGCGCGCCGAGTCCTCCTCCGACAGCCAGACCGTGCCGGCCACCGCGCAGTTCGTCTACCTCGCACACGACCTCGACAAGACCGAGATGATCGCGCGCGTCCTGCAGGCGGAGGACGGTGGCCGGACCATCGTGTTCTCCCGCACCAAGCGGCAGGCACAGCGCGTCGCCGACGACCTCGCCGAACGCGGCTTCCCGGCCGCTCCGCTGCACGGTGACATGGCGCAGATCGCCCGTGAGAAGGCGATGACGCGTTTCCGCGAGGGCAAGGTCAACACGCTGGTCGCCACCGACGTGGCCGCCCGTGGCATCGACGTCGAAGCAGTCACCCACGTCATCAACTACAGCTGCCCCGAGGACGACAAGACGTATCTGCACCGCATCGGCCGCACCGGTCGTGCGGGGGCGACCGGTATCGCGATCACGCTGGTCGACTGGGCCGACGTCAATCGGTGGAAGCTGATCAACTCAGCGCTCGACCTGCCGTTCGACGACCCGGCCGAGACCTACTCCACGTCGCCGCACTTCTACCACGACCTCGGCATCCCCACGGACGCCAAGGGCAGGGTCGTGCCGGAGAAGCCGCGGGAGCCCGCGGCACGCGGCGGTGGACGGGGCACGAGCGAGAGCGACCGTCCCAGGCGGGACCGCACCCGCAAACGCACGCGCACCCGAGGCGGCAAACCCGTCAGCGCCACCCAGCCGGCTGGGGCCGGTGCATCCGGAGCCGGTGCGGAGTCGGGCGACGGCTCACGTCGTACTCGTCGCCGCCGCCGCGGTTCCCGCGCTGACACCCCGCGCGACGACGACTGACCCCGGTCCGGCCGCTCAGGCGATGACGACGACGTCGGTGCCCACCGGCGCGAAGTTCCAGAGCGCCTTCGCGTCGCGGTGCCGCTGGCGGATGCAGCCGGCCGACAACGGCTGACCCAGTTGTGCGTGCGTCTGCACCGGCTCGTCCCTGGGCCCGACGGGGATATCGTGAAAGCCGATGGCGGCGTTCTCGCCGTGGGTGAACCGCACCATGTACTCCATCGTCTCCACGTAGGTGTAGCTGGTCGCGTGCCGCGACCTGGAGTAGACCTCGTAGTGCCCCGGCGACAGGTTGTCGTGCTTGCTGCCCGACACCAGATAGGTGCGTAGCGCAGTGCCGTCCTTGCGCACCAGCCATACCCGCTGGGCGCTGATGTCGAAGACCACGCGCCGAGACTGGCCCGAGCGGGCGGGCACGTCCGGCTCGGCGGATCGACGGGGAAGCCGCTCGGGCGGTCGTGTGCTCGTGTTCGGCGCGGCCGCCACCCGCTCGTCCACAGCGCGGGTCGCATTGTCGACCATGGCCAGCACCGGGTGCAGCCAGGAACGCCGGCTGTCGTGCTCGGCAGCGCCGGCGGTCCCCGCGGCACCGACGCCTGTGCCCACGGCGTACGCCGCGAACGCTACCGTCGAGAGGGTCGCGAGGGCACGTCGCAGCCGAGGTCGCATGGGCGTCAGCGTAGACGACTTTGCACCTGCTTCGGACAGCGTTCGCGATGCTGGTCGGGGTGAGCGTGCCGGCAATCGCGGCGCCCGCGGCACGGCCGTATGCTGGCGCGGTGCCCACCGCGCTGATCACCGGGCCCACCGCCGGAATCGGCCGGGCGTTCGCGCGCGCCTACGCGCGTAGGGGCTTCGATCTCGTCCTGGTCGCACGCGACGAAGCTCGGCTGCGGCGGGTGGCCGCCGACCTGCGGGCCGACTACGGCGTACGGAGCGAGGTGCTACCCGCCGACCTGGCCGACCACGACGACGTCGAGCGGGTCGCGAGCCGCATCGACGACACTGACCGGCCCGTCGACGCCCTGGTCAACAACGCTGGCTTCGCGCTGGCTCAGCGGTTCAGCGACTCCACGTTCGCCGACGAGGAGCGCAGTCTCGACGTCCTCGTGCGCGCCCCGCTGCGACTCAGCCACGCCGCCGTCCGGCACATGGAACGCCGGGGCAGGGGCGAGATCGTCAACGTCTCCAGCGTGGCGGGCTTCCTGCCACGTGGCAGCTATGGGGCGCACAAGGCCTGGCTGACCAGCCTGACCGAGTGGATGAGCCGGAACTACCGCGACCGAGGTGTGCGGATCACGGCGCTGTGCCCTGGCTTCGTGCGCACGGAGTTTCATCAGCGCGGCCGCCTGGACACCAGCAGGGTGCCGGCGTGGATGTGGCTCGACGCCGACGACCTCGTCGCGTGGGCGATGCGTGACCTGCTCGCCGGCAAGGCCGTGTCGGTGCCCGGCCGCCGGTACCAGGTGATCTCGGCGGTTGCGCGCGTGGCGCCTCGTTCGGTGCTCGCCCGCCTGCCACGCATGGGCCGTTGACCACTGCAGCGCGGACCGCCTGCTGGCGCCGAGATGGCTGCTTCACCCCGCCGGTGCGCGGCTCGAGTACGACGACCGCTCGTCACGGTGCGTTGACGACCATCCAGCTACAGCGCCGCCTCGGCCCCACGCCCGGCCTTCGCCGCCGCGGCACGGGCGGCGTCGAGCAGTCGGTCGAACTGATCGGGTGCGGTGGTGTTGCAGCCCAGGTTGCAGTCGAGCTTGCCCGAGCCGTGGTAGTCACTGGACCCGGTCGCAATCAGGCCAAGGTCGGCGGCGATGCCGTGCAGAGCGGCCCGCATCTGCGGGTCGTGGCCCTGGTGGTCGGCTTCGAGTCCGATCAGCCCGTGGTCACGCAGCGCGGCAAGGGCGTCGCTGTCGACCGCCGACGGACCTCGCCGGGCCCACGGATGCGCGAGCACGGTGACTCCGCCCGCGTCGGCGACGACGCCGATCATCGAGACCAGGTCAGCCGCATAACGTTGCACGTAGGCGGGCCGCCCCGCGGACAGGTAGCGCGCGAACGCCTGGTCGCGGTTGGCGACGATGCCCTTGGCGATCATCGCGTCGGCGACGTGCGGGCGCCCGGTGGCCTCGGCCGGTCCCGCAGCCGCGTGCACGTCGGCGGGGGTGATGTCGATACCGAGGTCGCGGAGCAGCTCCAGTGTGGCGGGCAGCCGCGAGGCCCGTCCGTCGAGAACCCGGCGCAGCTCGGCACGGAGAGGCTCGTAGGTCGGGTCGGGCAGGTAGGCCAGCAGGTGCATGCCCATGCCACGGTGCTCACAGGAGATCTCTATCCCGGGGACCAGCCCGATGCCTGCTCCGGCGGCCGCTTGGAGGGCGTCGGCCCAGCCCACTGTGGTGTCGTGGTCGGTGATGGCAAGGACGTCGATGCCCACCGTGTGGGCGTAGGCAACGAGGTCGCGGGGGTGGTCGGTGCCGTCGGATCTGTCTGAGTGCGTGTGCAGATCGATCCGCACCCGGCACCTCCTGCTCGTGTTGACCGGCTCGCCATGACGGGCGCGCCTTGACGTCTGCTCCGCCCTCAGCCTAACGCCGCCGTCAGGACGCGCCGTTGTTCAGATCCAGCCGCGGTGACAGGTTCCCGTAGGGCAGCAGCTCCATCTCGTGGCCGAGGTCGCGCACGTCGGCCAGTTTCATCCCCTCGGCGACCAGCGCGCCGGCGGAGTCGGGATAGAGCACCAGCCACAGCCAGCAACCGGCGGCCTCGCCGGCGTACACGGCGCGGTCGGGCGCCGCGGAGGATACCCACCACAGCGGGGCAGGATGGCGACCCACCGAAGTCTTGATGTGGGGCGGGCCACGCCCCACTTCCGGGCCGGGGTCGGCCGAGTCCAGCCCCGCCAGCGCACTGCCCAGGCCGGTGCCAGCCTCCTCGGCGACGACCAGCAGGTCGGCTACCTCTGCGTCCACCCCGAGCGGGTGCGGGCCTCGGAAGGCCAGGACGGTGGCAGCAGCGTGCACGGCGTCGCCGACGTAGCCGTGACCGGCTACCTGCCATCCCGACGGCAGCGGCCACGGCGTCCACAACGACAGGTCCAGCGTCTGGGCGTGCTTGGTGAGGACACGCGGGTCCGGGGCGAAGACCTGCAGCGGCACGGCCATGGGTACGACGGTCCCGTCCTCGTCTGCCTACGTCAAGGCCGCCAGCCGCACCGGGCGTTCCGACGCCGCCACTCGGTCACCGGCGGGTGGGCTCCGGCCGGGTACCGGCCAGCACCCTGTACGGGCAGGCGGAGACGCCGAGCCGTCCTGACATGATCGCCGCATGAGTGCAGACCGTTCGGCACCCGATGCGCAGGTGGTGATCCTGTGCGGGATCGCCGGTTCCGGCAAGACGACGTACGCGCAACTCCTCGAGGCACGGGGCTACCTGCGGTTGTCCGTGGACGAGGAGATCTGGCGCCGGTTCGGCCGGTACGGCGTCGACTATCCCGAACACGAGTACGACGCGCTGTCGGCACAGGTGCAGCGTTCACTCGACGAGCGGCTGGTCGAGCTGGTCCGCGATGGCCGCCGGGTGGTGGTGGACCGCAGCATGTGGCAGCGCAGCCAGCGCGACCGCGCCAAGCAGCTGGTCGAGTCGGCAGGCGGAACCTGGCAGCTGGTCTATCTGCGGGCCGGGCACGAGGTCCTCAGGGCCCGGCTGCGGGAACGCAGCCGGCGCTTCGACGCGAACGCCGCCTTTCCCGTCTCCGTGGAAGTCCTGGACCACTACCTCGCGGTGTTCGAGCCGCCCGAGGGCGAGGGCGAGGTAGTGACGGAGGTGCCGGCGATGGTGCGCTGCGTCGGCGCGATCGTCCGGGACGCTGCTGGTCGACTGCTGCTGATCCAACGCGGCCAGCCTCCCGCACAGGGCACCTGGTCGCTGCCGGGCGGGCGAGTCGAGGCGGGCGAGTCCGACGCGGCCGCGGTGGCCCGCGAGGTGCGGGAGGAGACGGGGCTGAGCGTGCAGCCAGGAGAGCAGGTCGGGCGGGTGGAGCGCGACGGGCCCGGCGGTGTCGTCTACGAGATCTACGACTACGCAGCCACAGTCATGGGCGGAACCCTCGCCGCGGCGACCGACGCTACCGACGCACGCTGGGCCGGCCCCGCCGAGCTCCTCCGGCTGCCGTGCGCACCGGGACTCGTGCGGACCCTGCGCGACTGGGACCAGCTGCGCTGAACTCACCAGTGACCCGGCGAGACCTGCGAGACTGGAGCCAGCTCACGAGACAGCTCACGAGACAGCCACGAGACCGCTCGGTGCGGGGGTGATGGCGGTGCGGATGACCATGCGCGCAGGGCCGGCCAGGATCGACCCGACGCTCGGCCGCGCCAGGGCCGACCGCGAGACGCTGAGCACCGCCGCGAACCTGATCACCGGCGTGCGCACCGTCGCCGCGGTCGTGCTGGCGATGGTGGCTGCCCAGCACGGGTCCCTCACCCTGCTGCTGGCGTCGCTGGCCACCTACTGGGTCGGAGACATGGCCGACGGGGCGGTCGCCCGGCTCGCCGACCACGAGACCCGCATCGGCGCCGTACTCGACATCTTGAGCGACCGCCTCTGCGCGGCTGCCTTCTACGTCGGGTTGGCGTGGCTGGAGCCCGAGCTGTGGCCGGCGGTAGCGATCTACCTGGTGGAGTTCATGGTCGTCGACGCGTTCGTCTCCCTGGGCTTCCTGGCGTGGCCGCTGGTAAGCCCGAACTACTTCTTCGTGGTCGACCGCAGGCTGTGGCTGTGGAACTGGTCCAAGCCGGGCAAGGCAGTCAACTCCGCCGCGTTCGCGCTGCTGCTGGTCGTCACCGGCAATGTCTGGATCGGCGCGGCCGTCGCTGTCGCGCTGCTCGTGGTGAAGACGGCGTCGCTGCTCCGGCTGGCTCGGATCGGCCTCCCCATCCCTGCCGCAGAGTGAGGCGCGCAGCCACATGGTGATCCTGCTCGCGACCTTCGGTGTCGCCTTCGTGTCCGCGCTGATTCCGCTGGTCAACGTCGAGGCCTACCTCGGCGCGGTCGTCGCCACGGTCGGCGACGCCAACATCTGGGCGCTGTGCGTCGTCGCCGGCGTTGGGCAGATGATCGGAAAAGTCTTGTGGTACGGGGCCGGGCGGCGCTCGATGGAGCTGGCGTGGGTCCGCAAGAAGATGTCGGCACCCAAGCGTCAGGCGCAGCTGCGGCTCTGGCGCGCCCGGGTGCAGGGCAGGCCGCTCTTCAGCGGGGCCGTGCTGCTGGCGTCGGCATTCGTCGGCCTCCCGCCGTACGCGGTCATCAGCGTGCTGGCCGGACAGCTGCGGATGTCGTTCACCCTGTTCTGTGTCACCGGCCTCGTCGGTCGCATCGCGCGCTTCGCGGTCGTCGCGTTCGGCGTCGCCGTCGTGCCGTTCGGGTAACGATGGCGGCTACTGCCAGGTGACGGGTACGCCGTGGGGGGCGGCCGTGCCCAGCGTCCGATGTCCCCCCGCGGGCCAGTCCTCGAGTACGACGAGGAACTCCCGGTCCGCCTCCGCCGCCCGCCGACCGGGCTCCAGCCTGAGGTGGACGAACGGCTGGTCGTCGTCCGCCTGCCGCGCCAACTGGTCGATGCGTGCCTGCGCAGCCTGCTGGTCGGCGCTGCTGAGGTACTGCCACATCACCGAGTGCCAGAGCACCGTGGTGGTGCCGGCGCGCAGCTCGAGGTTGCGCACGGCGGTGACGGCGTCGGTGCGATCGAGCTGCACGGGCACCCGGCCGGCGATCTCGCAGGCACCGCGGAGCCTGGCCAGTCTGGCGGGCTGGTCCGGCCACACGTAGGACAGCAGGGTCATCCGCCCCTCCGCGGTGGCGACGTCCACGGGGGCCGGGTCGGAACCGATCCGCTCGATGATGTCGGGCTGGGCGTCGGGGAGGGCGGCACCCTGCCAGGCTGGATCCAGCACCACCGGACTGTCGGGTCTTCCCCACCCGCTGCCGTCGGCGCGCAGATAGCGGAAGTGGTCGGCCCGCAGGTTGAGCCCGCCGCTGGATCCGACCTCGGACAGCCGGACGGGAAGGCCGTACCGGGCGGTGGCGTGCAGCAGCCCGCCCATCAGGGCCGCGGCGCGGCCGACCTCGTTGGTCTGCGGAGCCTGCTCGAGCAGCGCCCGGACCGGCTCGCCGCGGCGTCGCAACGCGGTCAGGAAGTGCGGCCACGCCGGATCGAGATCCCAGCTCCCGCCGACCGAGGGGTAGAAGGGCTCGAGGTCGCGCGCGTCGCCCTGTAACACCTGCCGGTGGACAGCGCCGGCCAGTCGCAACGCCAGCGCCGACGGACCGCTGTCGTGCTCATGGCCGCGAAGAATGTCGTTGAGGAGTCGGCTGCCGGCACCGTCGGCTCGCGCCAGCTCGTCGGCGACCCGAGCCAGCAGTGCACCGTACATCGGGGAACCGAGGTCAGCGCAGGCCTGCGCCTGCCAGCGAAACGCCTCGATCGCCTCCACCTGCACCATCCTTCCCACCGCACCGACCGAGCCGACAGTTAGCCCCGCATGGCGAGCCGGGCCAGCTGGTTGCGGGCCTCCTCGGCGTGCTGGTGCTGACACAAGACCTCGTAGCAGGTGGGGACCACCGACGTGTTGGAGGAGAAGTCCCGGTGCCCGCCGGTCGCGGAGTGACCGAGCGCCCCGGTGATCGCGCCGAGCGCGCCACCGAACACGGCGGCGACGATGGGGATCAGCACCAGGACACCACCCTCCGCGGCGGCGAAGAGCATGATCATCACACCGATGAACAGGCCCCACGCCGCACCGCCCATCGCACCGAGCCGGGCCGCCTTCGCGGTGGTCAGCCGGCCCACCACACGCTCCACCAGCCGCAACTCCTTGCCGACGATGGTGATGTGCTCAACCGGGAAGTCGTTGTCCGCAAGGTAGTCGACCGCCTGTTGAGCCGCCTTGTACGAGTCGTAGTTGCCGACCGCAAGCCCGGTCGGTTCCACCGGCATCGAGAACGCCATCCTGCACCTCCTGCACGTAGGGCCGCCAGATCGAGCCTACGTGCGCCGCAGACTGCTCACGGCGCTCTGCAGGCCGGGGCCGGTGGATCCAGTAGGTTGTCGGCCATGACCGACCGTCTGTTCATGCACATCGGGATGATGAAGTCGGGCACGACGTACATACAGAACATGTGTGACCGAAACGCAGATGCCCTGCGCGACTTCGGGCTGCTGTGGCTCGGCGGCTCGGCGGAACAGCAGGCTGCTGCCGTCAACGAGTTCCGTCACGCCGAGACAACGATGCCCGACCAGGTGGGGGCGTGGGACGGGCTGCGGCAGCAGGCGGCACGGCATCCAGGCGACGCGTTGCTGTCGCACGAGCTCCTGGCGAGTCTTCCGGCGCAGCGGGTGCGCCCGTTCCTCGAGGCGCTGCAGGCGGCGGAGACCACTGTCATCATCACGGTCCGCGACCTCAGCCGAGTGATCCCGTCGCGATGGCAGGAGACCACCCAGAACCGCGGGACCACCAGCTGGGCGGACTACCTCGACGCGGTTTGCAGCGACCGCACCGACAGCGACGTTCATCGCAACTTCTGGCGTCAGGCCGACGTGGGGAAGGTACTTCGCAACTGGTCTGCGGTGGTGCCCCCCGAGCGGATCAAGCTCGTGACGGTGCCGCCATCCACCGCGGAGCGTGGTGAGCTGTGGCGACGCTTCGCGTCGATCATCGGTAGCACTCCGGAGCTCAGCGCTGCGACCAAGGCGTTCGGCAACATCTCGCTCGGTGCGGTGTCCGCCGAGCTGATGCTTCGGATGAACACCCGGGTGGACGACCTGACCTGGCCCGCCTACCGGATGGGTTTCAAGGCCGGCATGGCCAAGCGTGGGCTCGCCAAGCGGGCCAGGTCCGAGCCCCGAGTGCACTTCCCGGCGGACCGATGGGGCTGGGTCGAGGAACGCACCGACCGCATGATCGCCGAGATCAAAGCCGTCGGGCCGGTCGTGGTCGGAGACCTCGACGAGCTCATTCCCGTGCCGGCAAGCAGCGACGTGCCGGGCTTGGACTGGGCTCCGTCCGACGCAGAGCTGCTCGACGCGGCGCTGGACGGTCTGGAAGCACTCGGCCGCCAGCTGGCAGACGCGCGGCTCCAGCTCCGCGCCCCACCAGCCGGCTCCGCGGACGTGCCCGAGCCACCCGCGCCGTCGTGGTTGCGTCGCGCGCGGGCGGCAGCCCGGCGGCGTATCCCGGTCGCCCGGCGGTAGCCCCGCACGCACCCCAGCCGCCGTGCAGCGCCGTCACCCGCCGCGTGGCCCGATCCCTCGGCGGATGCGACCGAGCGCTGCCCGCGCTCGCGCGCCTAGGCGGGGCCACTCCAGCCACTCCGGCCGTCCAAACCGCTGCTGCCGGGCCTCGAGCTCGGCGACTTGCCTGCCCCGCGACACGGCCACGCCCCGCCACCGCTCGAGGCGCTCGACCCGGCCGCGGTGTTCGTCGAGCAGGTCGAGCACCGTGTCGATCGCGCTCTGCAGCAGGGCTGCGTCGCTCACCTGCCCAGGGTTGGCGCCCACATCGGCTACCGGAGGCGGCAGCAGGTCGTCGAGGTCCCCGACCACGTCGCACCCCTGCTCACGCAGCATCTCGACCATCCGACGGGCGGTGTCACACACCCACTCGTGCGTCTCCTCGGCCACGGCGAACCGGTCCTTGCCGGGGCGCTGGGCAAGGATCTCGTTAGCGAGCAGGTTCTTGAACCAGCGGTGGTTGGCGCGGATCGGGAACCGGTCGTCGCGGCTCTCGTTGATCCGGCGCAGCAGCTCCACCTCCACCGAGCCCAGCGACTCGTTGCTCCGGGTGCGGTGCAGGTCGCACGAGTCCGGGTCGACACCGAGCACGGACGCGAAGCGAGTCCACAACGCCGAGGGGTCCGCGCCCTTCGGCGGCACCGTGACCACGTGCACGCGGTCGGGCGGCAGCGTGGCCCCCCACCGCTGGACGATGTCGGGGAGGTCCTGGACCCGCCAGAACCAGTTCGCCCGCGGGCCGCGATGGACGACGTCGTGGACGAAGTCGTCGAGCCGGTGGACCGATCCCTGCTTGACGCTCTGCTGCCACTCGGCCGGCAGCTGCCGGGCGAGGTCACGTGCCGTGACCACCACGTGGGTCTCTGCACCGCCGAACGCCTCGATGGCACGACTCGCCTGACTCTCGGTCGCAGCCGCAAGCGTCTCGTGGCTGATCACGACATCGTGCTCGGCCTCCTGGACGGCCCGCTGCAGCTGGCGCCACGCAGATTCGATCCCCTCGGCGGCGGTTCGCTGCTGCCAGTTCTCGCGCACGAAGAGCGAGGCACGGTAGTGGTGGTTGTAGGACAGCGGGACCACCAGGCCCTGCTCGGCCAGCGCGTCGCGACTGCCCCACAGCACTCCCTGCAAGAAGCTGGTTCCCGTCTTGGGGCACCCCACGTGCAGCAGGACTCGTCGTGCCACCGGACCTCCTTGTTCTGGGCGCTTTATTGTGTGCGGCGCAAGGCGCGCTTGCCGACAACGTATGCGCGGCGGGCGGTCATCGCCCACCCGTGCCGCTCGCTCAGTCCGACCAGGCTCGCGCGCAGCGTCGGCGACTCAGCCGCCTGCCGCTGGGCGTCCAGCAGCCGTTCGAGTCGGCGTACTCGCTCACGCAGGTCGCCGTTACGCCGGCGCAGGGTCTCCAGCTCACGCCCGCGGTCCTGCGCAACGGCGACCAGCCCGTCGACCGCGGCGTCGAGGAGGTCGGCACTCGCCAGCTGGTCGGGCTGGCGGCCACCGACGCCGAAGACCGGCTCCAGGTCGCCGAGGTCGCCGGTCACCTGCGCCCCGGAGCTCTCGACCGCCTGGACCATCTCGGCCGAGCGAGCGCGCGTCCACTCCTCGTACTCGGTGGGGACCAGCAGCGAGCTCTCCTGGTGCTTGCGCTTGGAGAGCCCGCGCTTGGCCAGCGCGTGCTTGAACATCTCGTCGTACAGCGGCCAGTCCATGCCGCGGGTACGGCTCAGCGTGTTGAGCCGGAGCATCACCTCGGCCGACTCCAGGCCGAGCGACTCGTTGCTGCCCCGGCCGCTGGCGTCGAACCCGCTGCCGTCGATGCCCAGCACTTGCGCGAAGCGGGTCCACAGCTCGCCGGCGGTCGCGCCCGGACGCGGCAGCGTGACGACATGCACCTGAGCGGGGGGCAGCACGTCGGTCCAGATGGCCAGCAGCCGGCCCAGGTCCTGCTGGGACCAGAACAGGTCCCCTGCGGGGGTGCCGCGTGGGTTCTCGGACGTGACGCTCGCGAGGAACTCCGCCCACGACCACTGCTCCCAGTTCTGCACGAACTCCTGCCAGGCGGCGGGCAGGGTGCGGGCGAGGTCCCGGACCGTGACGACCACCTCGACGTGGGCGGGGGCGAGCGAGGCCACGACGTGCCTGGCCTGGTCCGGGTCGGCCGAGCCGAGCCACTCCATCGACACGACCGCGTCGCCGTGCCACGCGGCCATCTCGTCGACGAGGCGTTGCCAGGCGCCCTCCGTGCCGGCGCTGCGGGAGCCGTGTGGGTTCGCGGCGAGTACGTCGCGGACCGCGTGCACCTGGGCCACCCAGTTCGCGCCGGGGTACAGCACGTCGGCCCGGTCCGCCAGCCGGGCCTTGTTCTCACCGAGCACCGCCTGCAGGTAGGTCGTGCCGCTCTTCGGCAGGCCTACATGGAGATACACCGTCCTCGCCACGCCAGGCACCCTATCCTCACCGGCGCCGCCTAGGCTTGCGCGGTGAGCCAACACACGAGCGAGGAGTCAGCAACCGACGCAAGCCGGCGTCCGCAGGTGGCGGCGATCACGATGGTTCGCAACGAGTCGACGATGCTGCCGCGATGGATCGACTACTACGCGCGCCAGCTCGGGATGGACAACCTGCTGGTCCTCGACGACAACAGCACCGATGGCTCCACGGTCGACGTGCCCTGCACGACCCACCGGCTTCCCTCGGGTTCGTGGAAGTCGTCGTGGGACACCGGCCGCGTCCGGTTGGTCAATGGCATAGCGCGTGGACTCCTGGAGTGCTACGACGTCGTCGTCTACACCGACGTCGACGAGTTCCTCGTCCCCGATCCCGCGCACCACGCCGGGCTGCTGGACTATCTCACGACGCGTGCGGACCGTCAGGTCATCGCGCCACTGGGGATGAACGTGGTGCACAACCCGCGCGTCGAGGAAGATCTGGACCTTAGCCGGCCGATCCTTGCACAACGGCGCTTCGTGAAGTTCGTGCCAGGCATGTGCAAGCCGCTGCTCAAGCGGATCCCTGCAGCGTGGTCACCGGGTTTCCACGGAATCAGGGCGCCCTTCGACATCGACCGCGAGCTGTGGATGCTGCACCTGAAGTACCACGACGTCACCGCCCTCCGTGACCTCGCCCAGCAGCGACACCACTCGTACCGCGCCGAGGGACGCGGCGGCGCGGTCAGCGCGTGGAGACTGACCGCAGAGGAGCTGAGCTCACGCCTGCTCACCTGGGTCGACGCCCCTGCGTCGGAGCCGGTCACCGAGTTCGACCCGGCCGAGCCGGATCTCAGCACGGTGGTCAGCGCGAAGCAGCACGGCTTGTTCCGCTCGAGCGGTCCCCAGCTGCGCGCGATGGCGAACAGCCCGTTGCGGCAGCTGCCGCCACGCTTTCACCACGCGCTCTGAGAGCGCTCTGAGAGCGCTCTGAGAGCACTCTGCGGGGACTTTGAGAGGACCTTTACGTCGGGTCGACGCCCCCGGCCGCGCAGTCGGCACGGACTCGAGAGCGTGGGCTACCGCGGGGCGACCTCGTCGAACAACGCATCCCACTGGTCGATGACCCGCTCGATGTCGAAGCGGCGTACGTTCTGCCGGGCGGCCTGCCCCATCGTGCGACGCAGCGCCTCGTCCTCGATCAGCCTGGTCAGCTCGGCGCTGAACGCGCGCACGTCGCCGTTGGGCACCAGCAGTCCGTCGTGGCCGTGCCGGATGATGTTGCGTGGACCGTTGGGGCAGTCGAAGCTGACCACCGGCACGCCCTGCGCCATCGCCTCGACGATCGTCATGCCGAAGGCCTCGTACCGCGACGTGACCGCGAGGATCGAGGACCGCGCGATGACATCGCCGAGATCGCGGCTGTAACCGCGCAGCCGAGCCTGCTCCTGCACGCCGAGCCTGGTGACCAGCTGCTCCAGCCGGCGCCGTTCTCTGCCCCTGCCGTAGATGTGCAGCTGCCAGTCCGGATGCTGGTCGCACACGGCAGCCCACGCGCGCAGCAGGCGGTCGAAACCCTTGCGCCGGAGCAAGGTGCCGGCCGACACGATCACCGGCTGCCGCGTGAGCTCAGCGGCGGCCGCGGGGATGTGGGATACGGCGTTGGGGATCATCGACACCCGCGCGACGATCCCGTCGAGCAGCTCCGCATTGGCCTCTCGGTCGGTCTCGTTCAGCGTGACGACGGCCGCCAGCCTGTCGCCGTAGCGCCGCATCCGCGCGCGTTTGATGCGGCCACGGGAGACCAGCGCGCCATGCTCGAAGGCCACGACCGGCACGCGGCGCGGTGCGTATCGGGCTCCGGCCACGTGCAGCGACGGCCGGTTGGTGACCAAGATGCCCGGGCGCAGGGTCACCAGCTTGCGAATGATCCGCAGCTCGCTGAGCAGCGAGTACGAGCGGTTGTCGGCGGCCGGGTTGACCAGCCGCGGCCGACGGCGGTCCAGCCAGCGCGACAGCGGACGCAGCACCGTGCCACGGACGGCACCGTCGGCGCCCCTGCGGTCCACCAGGTAGCTGACCCGCACGCGGCTGTCGAGCTCCAGTGGCGGCCGGGCGCGGCTCCGGCTCACGCTGATCACCTCGACCCGGTGGCGGTCCGCGAGGCCGTTGGCCAGCGTCGTCACCGACCGCTGTACGCCGCCGTGGTCGTCGATGCTGGCGAGCAGCAGATAGATCCGGCGACTCCGTCGGCGCGCCGGGCTCGCGGCCCTGCGGATCCGCCGGGCGGCTCGGCGACCGCGCTGTGCGACCGCAGCAGAGGAGTGGTTGAACACCGTGTGACAGCGCCTTCCCGTGCGGACGAGACCCGTGAGATCCTAACTCACCGCACGCGATACGACACGCACAGTTTGAGAAGATGGAGAAGACCGCACTGTGCGCGCTGCTCACTCCACTGGTGGTGTCCACGGGCGGCTGCGTCGCATCCCCGCCGCCCGGCCCTTGGCCGAGATGACCACGGCCATCTTGCGCGAGGCCTCGTCGATCATCTCCTCCCCGAGCATGACCGCACCCACCGCACCGCCGGCCTCGGAGGTGTAGTGCTCGTAGGCGTCGATGATGTCCTCGGCATGGTCGTAGTCGGCCTGCTGCGGTGAGTATGCCTCGTTGGCCGCGGCCACCTGGTCCGGATGCAGCACCCACTTGCCGTCGAACCCGAGCGCGGCCGAGCGACCCGCCAGCCGACGGAAGCCGTCGATGTCCTTGATCTGCAGGTAGGGCCCGTCGATGGCCTGCAGGTCGTGCGCCCGCGCCGCCATCAGGATCCGCATCAGGATGTAGTGGTAGGCGTCGCCCACGTCGTACCCGGGAGGCTGCTCACCGACCACCAAGGACTTCATGTTGATCGAGGCCATCAAGTCGGCCGGGCCGAAGATGATGGTCTCCACCCGCGGCGAGGCGGCGGCGATCGCGTCGACGTTGACCAGGCCGAGGGCGTTCTCGATCTGCGCCTCGATCCCGATGCCGCCCGGCTCCAGGCCGATGCTGCGCTCGATCTGTGTCAGCAGGGTGTCGAGAGTCACCACCTGCTCCGCCGTCTGCACCTTCGGAAGCATCACGCAGTCGAGGTTCGCACCGGCGCCCTCGACGACGTCGACGACGTCGCGGTAGGTCCACTGCGTCGTCCAGTCGTTGACCCGCACGACCCGGACCTTCTCGCCCCAGCCGCCGTCGTTGAGTGCCGCGACGATGTTCCTGCGCGCGTCCGGCTTGGCGATCGGCGCAACCGCGTCCTCGAGGTCGAGGAAGACTTGGTCGACGTCCAGGCCTCTGGCCTTGGCCAGGAACCGGGGGTTCGAGCCGGGAACGGCCAGGCACGAACGGCGGGCGCGCGGTTTCTCGGACATGCGTCGACGCTACCGCTGAGCGCACAGCACGCTCCGGTCAGTCGGCGATGGCCTCGATCGGCTCGCCTTCGCGGGAGGTGACGACGACGGCCAGGCCACCGACGAGCAGCGCCAGCCCGACGTACACGCCGCCCGGTGGCGTCTGCCCCAGCCACCAGCCGGCCAGCAGCGCGGCACCGGGCACCTCCAGCAGGATCACCAACGACACGATCGTCGGCGACACCGTGGCGAGCACGTGGTTGAAGACCGAGTGGCCGAGCAGCTGCGCGACGACGGTCAGCGCCAGCAGCCGCCACCAGTCCACGGCGGCATAGCCCACCAGCTGCTGGCCCCAGGCCAGGCACACCACCAGCAGCAGCAGTGCACACAAGCCGTAGCAGGTGAAGGTGTAGACGGTCGTGTTGGTGCTGCGCCGCACCACACCGCCGGCCACGACGTAGACCGCCGCGCCCACGCCTCCGGCCAGCGCGAGCAGGTCCCCGACCAGCGCCTGCCGGGATGCCGCGAAGTCGACGCCGGTGACCACGAGCACGCCTGCCAGGCAGATGCCGAGCCCGACCAGCACCCGCCGGCTCACCGTCTCACCGCGCGCCCACGAGATCAGCACCACGAAGCCCGCCTGCATGCAGACCAGCGCGGTGGCGGAGGCGACGGAGGTGAGCTGCAGCGCGGAGACCCAGAAACCGAAGTGCACGGCGAGTGCGACCGCGGCCAGTCCGACGGGCAGCATGGGCCGGCCCGACAGGGCCCGGAAGCCGGGCAGGTGCTGGGTCGCGAAGGGGGTGAGGGCCAGGGTGCCGAACGCGTTGCGCCAGAACGCGATCGCCAACGCCGGCACGGCCATCGCCGCCATCAGCGGCCCCGACATCGAGACACCGACCACGCCGACCGCCATCAGTGCGACGTCGACGGCACGGACGCGGGTGCGGGTCACGAGCAGATCACTGCCCCATCCTCCCGCGCCCAGTGAGTCTGTCCTGTGGCAGGCTCGACTCGTGGCCTCCTCCGACAGCTTTCGCACCGCGCTCGTCGCGGAAGCGATGAAGAAGACCGGCATCTGCTGGGTGCGGTGGGCCGGTGACGCCCGGGACCACCCGGTGTGGCATCTGTGGCGGGACGGTGCGGCCTACGTGGTGGCCGGGCCGGGCGAGCAGCCGCTTCCCGGTGCCGAGACCGCCGAGTCGGCGACGGTCATCGCGCGCACCAAGGACAGCAGGGCGCGTCTGATCGTGTGGGAGGCCGCCGTCAGCCGGCTGTTGCCGGGATCGCCGGAGTGGGAGGAGGTGGTCGGGTTGCTCCAGGCCGACCGGCTCAACCTCGCCGACCCCGACCAGGTCGCGCAGCGCTGGGCCGCAGAATGCAGCATCGTCCGTCTGTCGCCCACCGGCGCGACCGGAGAAGGGCCGGGGGCCTACTCCACGGACGACCTCTCGGCCGCGCCGCTGCCCACCGGTGCCACGACCAGGGGCCGCCTGCCGCGGGTGCTGCACCGCCGCCAGACCCGGCGGCCCCGGCTGCGTTGACGGGTCACCCGCCCGGGTCACCGGTCGGGTACGGCGATCCGTCCCGACGCCACCTGCGCCACCTGCCCGGCGACGCGGCACCGCACGACCGCACCGTCGACGACCTCGACCCGGCCGGACAGCCGCGACGGTCGACCCACCTCCGCCCCCTGCGAGATCACGTAGCGACCGCCTTCTGGCAGCAGCCCCTGCTCGTGCAGGGCGAGGCCGAGCCCGGCGGCCGCGGACCCGGTCGCAGGGTCCTCGGCCACGCCCACTTCCGGGCAGAACACCCGCGCATGCACGCCGGTCTCCGCGGGGTCCTTCCCTACGGCGGCACCTGGGACCGCCCCCGTCGCGACATCGACTGCGTAGACACTGACGCCACCGACGGGATCGCGGACATCCGGGAGCCCGGTGATGGCCGGGTCACCGGGCCGCGGGCACACCGCCCGACCGACCGCGTCGGGCCGGACCGGCACATGCACGAAGGTCAGGCCGCAGCCGGCGGCGAGGACGGGGCCGACCAGGTCCGCCTCCTCCAGGCCGAGCGCCTCGGCGTACCTGCCGCCGGGCAGCTCGCCGCTGGGCTGGTCGCGGGGCACGGCCGCCAGCTCGACCAGACCCGCACGGTCGTCCGGAAGCCGAACCTGCACGGCGCCGGCACCGCACTCCTGCACCACCTGCCCGGCGTGCAGCCGGCCGTGACCGTGCAGAACCCACGCCGTGCCGATGGTCGGGTGGCCCGCGAACGGAATCTCGCCGCCGACGGTGAAGATCCGCACGCCGTAGTCGCCACCGTGTGCGACGGGGACCGGGAAGGTCGTCTCCGACAGGTTGAACTCCCGCGCGATCGCGTGCATCTGCTGCCCGTCCAGGTCCTCGGCACCGTGCACCACCGCAAGGGCGTTGCCGGTGAACGGCCGATGGGTGAAGACGTCGACGATGTCGTAGGCAAGCTGTGGCATGCGCAAACGGTAGCCTCGCAGGCGTGAGTGCCACACCGAACCGGGTCTACCTCGCCCGCCTCGCCGGCCTGCCCGTTTTCGACCCGCAGGGCGACCAGGTGGGCAAGATCCGCGACATCGTGGTCGCGTTGCGACCAGGCACCCAGGCACCCCGGGCGCTGGGGCTGGTGGTCGAGGTGTTCGGCCGCCGCCGGGTATTCGTCCCGATGACGCGGGTCACCAACATCGACGCCGGCCAGGTGATCTCCACCGGCGTGGTCAACATGCGCAAGTTCCAGCAGCGGCCCACCGAGACGTTGGTGCTCGGCGAGATGTTCGACCGCCGGGTCACGATCACCGAGACCGGCGCGGAGGCCGTGGTCTTCGACCTCGCCGTCGAGCCCAACCGCACGCACGACTGGGTGGTCAGCAAGGTCGCGGTCCAGGAGCGGGCGAAGCGCTTCGGGCGGCGTGGCCAGACCCACGTGCTCGACTGGGACGAGGTGAGCGGTCTCGCCGGCGTGGAGGAACGCCAAGGCGCGGCGCACATGCTGGCGGCGTTCGACGCGATGCGCCCGGCCGACCTCGCGGGCGTGATCCATGACCTGTCCGCGAAGCGCCGCAGCGAGATCGCCGCGGCCCTCGACGACGAGCGGCTCGCCGACGTGCTCGAGGAGCTGCCCGAGGAGGATCAGGTCGAGATCCTCGGCCAGCTCGGCACCGAGCGTGCGGCCGACGTGCTCGAGGAGATGTCGCCCGACGACGCAGCGGACCTGATCGCCGAGCTCCCGCCCGAGGTCGCCGAGCACCTGCTGCGGGCGATGGAGCCGGGTGAGGCCGACAACGTGCGGCGGCTGCTGACCTACGAGGAGCGCACGGCCGGTGGTCTGATGACGACCGAGCCGGTGATCCTGCCGCCGACCGCCACTGTCGCCGACGCGCTCGCCAGCGTCCGCAACGAGGAACTCCCTCCCAGCCTGGCCGCGATGGTCTTCGTGGTCCGGCCGCCGACCGACGTGCCCACCGGCAAGCTCCTCGGCCTTGCGCACTTCCAACGGCTGCTGCGCGAGCCGCCCTCCACCCTGGTCTCGGCCGTCGTCGTCACCGACCTCGAGCCGCTGCACCCCGACGCCTCTCTCGAGGACGTGGCCGCGCACATGGCGACCTACAACCTGGTCGCCTCCCCGGTCGCCGACGACGACGGCCGGCTGCTGGGCGTGGTCACGGTCGACGACGTGATCGACCACCTGCTGCCCGACGACTGGCGCGACCGCGCGTCGTCTCCGGCATCAAGGTCGGCCTCGGAGGTGTCGCGTGGCGCGTGACGACCGCCGTACCCCCCGGCTGGACCAGCCACGCGACGTGCGGCGCGCCGTGCTGCCGCGGCGCCCCTCCTACGACGCCGAGGCCTTCGGCCGGTGGTCGGAGCAGATCGCACGCTTCCTCGGCACCGGCCGCTTCCTCGTCGTGATGACCGTGGTGATCGTGGTCTGGGTCGGCTGGAACTGGTTCGCACCGGAGCCGCTGCGCTGGGACATGTACCCGTTCATCTTCTTGACTCTGGTTCTCAGCCTGCAGGCGTCGTACGCCGCGCCGCTGATCCTGCTGGCGCAGAACCGGCAGGAGGCCCGGGACCGGGTCAACCTCGAGCAGGACCGCGACGCCAACGCGCGCGCGCACGCCGACATGCAGTTCCTCGCCCGCGAGATGGCGTCGCTGCGGATGGCGCTGGGTGAGGTTGCCACCCGCGACTACGTGCGCTCGGAGCTGCGCTCGCTGCTGCAGGATCTCGACGAGCGAGCCGCAAGCTCTCCGGGTGACGCCGATGAGGATGCGCCCCGTAGCCTGGGAGCATGACCACACCTTCGGTTGACCAGATCCAGGCTGCCCTGGCCACCGTCAACGACCCAGAGATCAAGCGCCCCATCACCGAGCTGAAGATGGTGGACAAGGTCGATGTGAGCGAGTCCGGAGCCGTGGCGGTGCACGTGCTGCTGACCGTCTCCGGATGCCCGCTCAAGGACACCATCACCCGGGAGGTGACCGCCGCCGTCGGCCGTGTCGACGGGGTCACCGACGTCAGCGTCGAGCTCGGGGTGATGAGCGAGGAGCAACGTCAGGGTCTGCAGGAGACCCTGCGCGGCGGTCAGACGCAGCGCGAGATCCCGTTCGCCCGCTCCGACTCGCTGACCAAGGTCTACGCCGTCGCCTCCGGCAAGGGCGGTGTCGGCAAGTCGTCGGTGACGGTCAACCTCGGCGTGGCGATGGCCCAGCAGGGCCTCAAGGTCGGCATCGTCGACGCCGACGTCTACGGTCACTCGGTGCCGGCGATGCTCGGAGTGGCCGACCACCGGCCGACCCAGATCGAGGAGATGATCATGCCGGTGCCCGTCATGGGCCTGCAGGTCATCAGCGTGGGCATGCTGAAGCCACGCCGCGACCAGGTGGTCGCCTGGCGAGGCCCGATGCTCGACCGGGCGTTGGTGCAGATGCTCAGCGACGTCTACTGGGGCGACCTCGACGTGCTGCTGCTCGACCTGCCCCCGGGCACCGGCGACATCGCGATCTCGGTGGGCCAGCACCTGGTCAACTCCGAGGTCATCGTGGTCACCACACCACAGCAGGCCGCTGCCGAGGTGGCCGAGCGGGCCGGCACGATCGCCTCGATGATGCACCAGCGGGTCGCCGGCATCATCGAGAACATGTCCTTCCTGCCCTGCCCGCACTGCGGCACCGAGCACCGGATCGAGCTGTTCGGCTCCGGTGGCGGTCAGCAGGTCGCCGACACCTTGAGCCAGCGCTTCGGGTACGACGTACCTCTGCTTGCCCAGGTGCCGCTCGACGAGCGCCTGCGGTCCGGTGGTGACACCGGTCATCCGCTGGTCCTGCAGGACGGTGAGTCACCGGCCGGCGAGGCGCTGCGCGAGCTGGCCGCCCACCTGACCAGCAAGGGCCGCGGTCTTGCTGGCATGCAGTTGGGGTTGTCGCCTGCAGGCCAAGGCTGATGCGTAGGCTGTCCACGTGTTCGACGTCGGACTGCCGGAGATCCTGGTCCTGCTGCTGGTGGCCGTCTTCGTCTTCGGGCCGGACCGGCTGCCCGACGTAGCCCGGCAGGCTGGGAAGTTCGTCCGCACGGCGCGGCAGCTGGTCAACAACGCGCGGCGCGACCTCAGCGCCGAGTTGGGCACCGACGTCGCCGGGCTTGACCCACGCGAGCTGGTGCGCAAGCACGTGCTCGACGTCGTGGACGAGGACGACACGCCGCGCAGGCCGGGGCACCGGCCGCTGGCCGAAGGTGAGCGACCGCCCTACGACTACGAGGCCACCTGAGCGGGCCGCTCCCGCCCCGGCGCACGTCTTTCACGGAACCGCACCACACGACCGCCACGGCACCGCCCCCGGGCGCACGTCTTTCACGGAACCGCACCAGACGACCGCGGCGCCACCACTCCCGGCGCACGTGTTTCACGGAACCGCACCACACGACCACCACGCCACCGCCCCGGGCGCACGTCTTTCACGGAACCGCACCAGACGACCACCGCGCCACCGCCCCGGCGCACGTCTTTCACGGAACCGCACCAGACGACCACCGCAACCGTAGGTCAGCCGACGCGGGCGCCCAGGTGCACGGTGACGCTGCGACGGTCTCCGTCGCGGAGGAAGCCCAGCTCGACCCGCTCCCCCGGCAGTCGGCTGCGGATGGCGACGATCAGCTCGATGCCGTCCTGGATGGACTGTTCCCCGAACCGGATGACGCGGTCACCGCTGCGCAGCCCCGCCTGCTCGGCCGGGCCGCCCGGCATGACGCTGGTGATCGTGGCCCCGTCGAGCGTCGAGCGCACGTCGACTCCGGCCCCGATGATGGGGAACGACGCCTCGCCGTCGGTGAGGATCTGCTCGGCCGTGCGCAGCACCTGGTCGACCGGGATGGCGAACCCCACGCCGATGCTGCCGCCGGGCCCACCGAAGCCTCCCAGGCTCGCGATCGCGGAGTTGACACCGATCACCTCGCCGCGCATGTTCACCAGCGGGCCACCGGAGTTGCCCGGGTTGATCGCGGCATCGGGCTGGATCGCGTTGAGGTAGGCGCTCTCGTCCGCACCGCCGACGGTCACCGGCCGGTCGAGCGCACTGACGATGCCTGACGTCACGGTGCTGGAGAGCCCCAGCGGTGCGCCGATGGCCACGACGGTCTGCCCCACCTGCAAACCGCCGATATCGGCCAGCGCAGCCGGCTGGGTGTCGATCTCGCGCTCCAGCTCCAGCACCGCGATGTCGTAGGCCGGGCTGCGGCCGACGACGCTCGCGTCGACCCGGACCTCGTCGTTGAACACCACCGTGATCGCGCCACCGACGGCGGCGTCGGCGATCACGTGGTTGTTGGTGATCACGTGGTCGCGACGGTCGAACACGAACCCGGAGCCGGTGGCTCGGGCACCGTCACCGTCGGCGAGGATCTGCACCACGCTCGGCAGCGTGGCGTCGGCCACCTGCACCACCGATCCGCTCTCTCGCAACGGCGCGGGCACGGGGTCGTCGAGCACCGCCGGCTGCGGCGCGGCCGCGGGCAGCGGGGCGTCGCGGTTGGTCACCGCCAGCGCGCCGACGAGGCCGCCGACGAGCCCGAGCACCATGCTCACGACGGCGACGACCGGCAGCAGGCCGCGCTGGGTGCCGTGCTGCCGCGGCGGCGGGTACGGCGGGGGCCACGGTTGTGCGTCCGCGTGCGGGTACGGCGGGAACGGTCCGGCCGGTGCAGACTGCGGCTCCTGCCCCGGCGCCTGCTCCGGACTGCTGTAGTGATCACTCATGATGCCGGCAATGCCCCTGCCCACGATGGTGGATGCAGTCTCTCACGTCCCCACGGCCCCGTTGTCCCCGTCTGGCCGTGACGGTCCGCGCCGCTCACACCAGCGGGGTGACCCACGCGCTGAGCCGGCCCACGCCACCGGCCACCCGGGTCCAGAAGCCCGACTCCGACCCGCCGCTGTGGGGGTAGGACGCCACGACCTCGGCGACGGTGTCCACGGGAGCGTCCGTCACGACGGTGTAGACGGTGCCGGCGTCCTCCCACACCGCATAGCTGGGCATGCCCACGCGAAGCTGCACGACCGTGCCACCGAGACGCGTCGGCGTGAAGCCTGCCAGCGGCTCGTCGAGCAGTGCCCCGCGCTGCTCGAAGACGGAGACTCGTGACAGGCCGTCGGAGTACGACACGTGCAAGGCGGAGCTGGACTCCATCCGCTCGACTCCTACCATGCGCAGGCTGCCGACCTGAGGCGGACAGGGCCAGCCGCGCTCCCGCAGCATCGGCAGCGCGACCGGATCGACCTGGTCGGACTGGGCGCGCGGAGAGCTCGGCGGCAGGTGCGCGAGGAAGGCCGTGTCGGTGATCCGCAGATCGATGAAGGCGCTCTCGATCGCCAGCCTACCGGCGGCGTCGAACATCTCCCGACGCAGCGGCAGACCGCTCTGCTCGTCGACCCAGATCCGGGCGACGAGAGTGGCGCCCTGGGCGATCTCGACGACCTGCGCCGACCGGCCGGCCACCCGGCTCGGCGCACCTCGCCGCACGTCGTAGGAGGCGGTCAGCAACTGCAGCGAATCGGGGCCGAAGTCGGGCCGCTGCGGGCTGTCGCCCTCACCGGCAGCAAGGAAGGCGGCAGTGTCGTCGGCGACACCGCCGCCGCGCATCCGCACCAGGGTGCCCTGGCTGGCGACGTGCTCCACGTCGACGAGCACGGTGGTGGAGGAGTCCGGCCCCCACGAGCTGATGATGCGCGTGCCGCTGTACGACACCTGGTCCAGGGCGGCCGCGGCGCGGCCGAGCAGAGCCACGGCGCGCGTGTCGTCGCTGTCGTCCCAGTCGCCGGCGCCTTGTGACCTGGCCGACGCCGCAGCCGGCGCGAACAGCAGCAGACCGACCGTGGTGACCAGCACCAGGGCAGCGGGGTGGTGCCGCTTCACCGCCGGCTCACCAGGCTCTCGCGGCCGAATCCGGAGTCGCGGCCGAACCCAGGGTTGCGGTCAGACCCGGAGTGAAGCACCGGGAAGGCATCGACGGCGGCGTCGGAGAACGGCGGGTCCCCGACATCGGCGAACTTCGCGGAGAACTCCCCGACCGGTGGACGCACCGGCTCGGCCGCGGGCGCGGCGCCGACCACGTAGGCCAGCCCGAGCACGCCGGCTGCCACCGTGCCCGCACCGGCCACGGCCATGGCAGCGTGGCGGCGCGTCGGGAACCGCCAGCGCGTCGCCTGCTCGTCGGCCACCGCCGCCTGCACGGGAACGGCGCCGGCACCGACGTCCTGCAGCGACATCAGCAGCGCGGCCGACGGCTCCGCGTCGGGCAACTCCTGCAGCCGCCGCCGCACCCAGTGCTGGTGCTGGACGTCTGCGCGGCACTCGGCGCAGTGCCGGACGTGCGCCAGCGCCCGGTCGCGTTCGGCCGCGTCGAGGTGTCCGTCGACGAGCGCGGTCAGCCGTTCACCGAGGTGGCTCATCGAAACCCCTCCTCGTCGGCGGGTGTGTCGATCGGTCCGGCGAAGCGGCTGCGACCGTCCGCCGGCGCGCGGTGGTCCAGGGCTTTGCGCAGCATCAGTCGACCTCGGTGGATGCGCGAGCGCACAGTGCCGAGCTTGATGCCGAGCACGGCCGAGATCTCTTCGTAGGTCAGTCCCTCGACGTCGCAGAGCACCACGGCGGCCCGGAAGTCGGCCGGCAACGCGGCCAGCGCCAGCTCGACGTCGGAGTCGAACAGCGCGTCGTGCAGGGCGTGCTCGGGTGCGGGTGAGCGCCCGGGCATCCGTTGGTCGGCGTCCTCGGGCAGGGCGTCGAACCGGATGCGCTGCTTGCGCCGGGCCTGGTCGAGGAAGAGGTTGGTCGTGATCCGGTGCAGCCAACCCTCGAAGGTTCCCGGCGTATAGCTGTTCAGCGAGCGGAACACCCGCACGAACACCTCCTGGGTGAGGTCCTCGGCGTCGTGCTTGTTGCCGGTGAGCCGGTAAGCCAGCCGGTAGACCCGGGCAGAGTGGGTCCGGACGATCTCGTCCCACGTGGGAGGGGTCCAGGCCTGTGCCGTCTGCTGCTCCACCCTGGCACCTCCCGCTGCCGCTGGCTCAACGGCGACCGTCATCACACTCCCTGAGCCCCCATCGTACGGGGAGCTTCGTCGTCGGTGGCGCGGCGAGGCGCTCCTCACTCTCCGATGCTGCCAACGCCCCGGGCTCCGCGATGGTTCCATTAGGCTGCGCGCATGAAGTCCGCCACGTGGGTCTATGCAGAAGAGTTCGTGACCGAGGACGACGTGCTTGCGTCGGCGCGGGCTCGTGCCACCGAGGTCGGGGTCACCCCCATCGGGTCCGGTGGGGGCGCGTCGCTGCGCTTCCTGGCATCGGTCCTGCACGCGCGCGCCGTCGTCGAGGTCGGCACCGGCACCGGCGTCTCCGGCTTGTGGCTCCTGCGCGGCATGCGCCCGGACGGGGTGCTCACCTCCGTCGACCTCGAGGCCGAGCACCACCGGCTCGCCAAGCAGTCGTTCGCGGAGGCCGGCTTCGCGGCGCAGCGGGTCCGGCTGATCACCGGCGCCGCGCTCGACGTGCTGCCGCGACTGACCGACGGGCACTACGACCTCGTCTTCTGTGACGCCGCCAAGGCCGAGTACGGCGACTATCTCGACGCCGGTCTTCGACTGCTGCGCCCCGGCGGCGTGATCGCCTTCGACAACGCGCTGTGGCACGACATGGTGGCCGATCCCGCACAGCGCGACGCCGAGACGGTGGCGATCCGCGAGCTCGGCAAGCGCATCGCCGACGACGAGGACCTGCTCCCGGTGCTGCTTCCGGTCGGCGACGGCCTGCTGCTCGCGCAGAAGCGCTGACCTTCGGCCGGATCCCGGCCGGTCCGTCAGCCAGTCGGCACCCAGTAGCGCAGCTTGCCCTGCCGGGTGTCTTCGTAGCGCCCTCCGGCCGACTCGATCACCCGGCGGGATGCCACGTGGTCGGTGTCACACGTGACGAGCACCGGGTCGATCCCGAGCCCGTGGGCGATCGGCAGCGCCGACGCGAGCATCGCGGTCGCGTGTCCCTGCCGCCGGGCCGTCGGCTTCACGGCGTACCCGATGTGCCCGCCCCAGGTCAGCAGCGGCTCGGTGAGCTCGTGCCGGATGGAGAGCCGCCCGAGGTAGTCGTCGTCGGCCACCCACCAGAGCTGGGTGTTGTGCACGTACCCGTGCGGCAGCTCGGTCGCCGGGTCGGCGAAGGCAACCAGCCGCGCGACGAAGCGTTCGAACACCGCCGGGTCTGCCAGCTCCTCCTCGCTCCAGAACTCACCAGGGTGGTCGTCGACGGGCGGCAGCGTCGAGGTGCCCGCGAAACTCGACTGGCCCTCGGCGCGGAACTGCGCGACCGCGTCGACGAAGGAGGCACGGACGCGGGCGACCGGCGGGACCAGCTCAGGCATGTCTCATGATCTAAGGGTGCGGCCCGCCCGGCAATCGGCTTTCACGCGTACGACGCAGCGGGGTGGAACCCGGCGGCTCCTTCCGCCACGGCGACGATCTCGCACGGCTCGACCAGGACCGGCGCCGAACCGACCACCTGCGAGGCCGGTGACTCCGCGGCCCCCTGCTCGAAGGAGCGCTGGAACTCGTCCCGAGCCGCCGGGCTCTCGAAGACGTAGCAGCCCTCGAACCACTCGCCCTCACGCGCCCGCCAGGTCTTGAACCGCAGCCCGTCGAGGCCCGTGAAGCGCTCGTGGGAGGAGTCGCGCACATAGGCGCGCAACGTCTCCATCACGTCGGCGGGGGCGCCGTCGAGCGACCACCGCACTGTCAGACCATGCATGGTGAACACCTCATCTGCCGAAGGTTGCAGCTGGAACGTGGAGCCTGCTCAGCCGACGACCGAGTCCAGCGCGTCGCCGAGCTCCTTCGCCTCGCCGGCGTTGAGCTCGACGACGAGCCGCCCGCCACCTTCGAGTGGAACGCGCATCACGATGCCGCGCCCCTCCTTGGTGACCTCCATCGGACCGTCGCCCGTCCGCGGCTTCATCGCCGCCATCTGCGCACCCCTTCCCTTCGTGATGAGCGCCGTCGACCTGCACATCCATGCCGGAGTGCCCTGGATCTGCCCAGGGGTCGGGGCGCACGCTGGTGTAATCCTATTATCCCCTACGCACGGACTGACCTGGGCTCCACGTCTGCCCACAAGGCAGACTCTCCCCCGTGAACGCACGATCAGCTCTCTTCGACCTCTTCGGTGACCACCTGCGCGGCCGCCGGGGCCAGGCGCCCGTCGCGGTGGTGGTGCGGCTTCTCGGTGCACTCGACATCGCGCCGCCGGCGGTTCGTACCGCGGTCTCCCGGATGGTCCGGCAGGGCTGGCTGGAGCCGGTGCGGCTCCCCTCCGGACCGGGCTACGCGCTCACGGCGATGGCGACCCGCAGACTCGACGAGGCAGCGGCGCGGATCTATCGCACCCGCTCCGAGCCGTGGGACGGTCGCTGGCACCTGCTGGTGGTCGACTCCTCCGCTGACCGTGGCGTCCGCGACCGGTTGCGCAGCGGCCTGTCCTTCCTCGGGTACGCCCCGCTGGCGGAGACCACGTGGCTGGGCGCGCAGGAGTCCAGCGAGGTCGACACGCTGCTCAGCGCCGACGGAGTCCGCGCCCACCGGTTCCGCAGTGAGCTGGACGGCGACCCGAAGGCACTCGCTGCGACGGCATGGGACCTCGACGGCCTCGCCCGCTCCTACCGGCGCTGGTTGGACGACGCCTACCAGATCGTCGCCCCCGCCGCCGGCGACCCCACCGACGAGCAGGCGTTCGCGGCCCGGTCCCGCCTGGTGCACGAGTGGCGGAAGTTCTTGTTCACCGATCCCGGGCTGCCGCGCGATCTGCTCCCGGCGAGCTGGCCGGGAGACCGGGCGGCTAGCTTCTTCGACGAGGAGGCAGGTCGGCTGCTGGCCGCGTCCCAGCGCTTCGTCGCCGACTGCCTGCACGCCAGCCAACAGCCGTCGGCGAACGGAGCGCATCGATGACCCAGAACCAGCCGGGCAGCCCCGATGATGGCACCGAACCGGTGCTCTACGACGTGCGCGATGGCGTCGCCCGGGTCACACTCAACCGCCCGGAGGCGATGAACTCCCTCGACCGGACCACGAAGGAGGCGCTGCTTGCCGCCGTACGCCGTGCGGCGGCGGACGAGTCGGCGCGGGTGGTCGTCCTCACCGGGTCCGGCCGTGCCTTCTGCGTCGGCCAGGACCTCAAGGAGCACGTGGCCAACCTGCGCTCCCGGTCTCTCGACGAGGTGTGGTCGACGGTGCCGGAGCACTACGCGCCGATCGCGGCCGGGATCGTGTCAATGCCCAAACCGGTCATCGCCGCCGTCAACGGGATCGCGGCGGGCGCCGGCGCCTCGATCGCGTTCGCGTGCGACTTCCGGGTGCTGGCCGAGGGTGCGGGCATCAACCTCGCCTTCACCGGCATCGCGCTCTCCTGCGACACCGGCGTCTCATGGACGCTTCCGCGGTTGCTCGGCCGGGCCAAGGCCACCGAGCTGTTGCTGCTGCCGCGCACGGTCCGCGCCGAGGAGGCCCGTGAGCTCGGGCTGGCGACGGCGGTGGCCAAGGAGAACGAGTTCGACGCCGAGGTGGACGCACTGGCCACGCATCTGGCCGCGGGGCCGACCCTGGCGTACGCGTCGGTGCGAGCCTCGCTGGACTACGCCGGCACGCACACGCTCGAGGAGACGCTCGCGTTCGAGGCGCAGATGATGGCCCGCACCGGTGGCAGCGAGGACCATCAGCGTGCTGTCGCCGCCTTCGTCGCCAAGGAGAAGCCCACCTTCACCGGCCGCTGAGCGCGGCGCTCAGTGGGCCGCGGGCACCCAGCAGTCGACCAGGTGGTCGTCGACCATGCCGGTGGCCTGCATCAGCGCGTACGCCGTCGTGGGACCCACGAAGCGGAAGCCGCGCCGCTTCAGCTCCTTGGCCATCGCCGTCGACTCGGCGGTCTTGGCGGGTACGTCGGACAAGGTGGCCGGTCGCGGTCGCGCCGCCGGGGCGAAGGTCCACACCAGCTCGCCGAACGGCCGGTCGAGGTCGAGCAGTGCCCGGGCGTTGGCGATGGCGGCATCGACCTTGGCGCGGTTGCGGACGATCGCGGCGTCGGCCAGCAGCCGTTCCCGGTCCGCAACGCCGTACTCGGCGACGACCACCGGGTCGAAGCCGGCGAAGGCCACGCGAAAGGCTGCGCGCTTGCGCAGGATCGTCAACCACGACAGGCCCGACTGGAAGGCTTCGAGGGTGAGTCGCTCGTAGAGCCCCCGGTCGTCGTGGACCGGGCGCCCCCACTCGGTGTCGTGGTAGGCGACGTACTCGGGTGCGCTGAGGCCCCACGGGCATCTCAGCCTGCCGTCGTCACCTCGCGCAGCCTCGGTCACGGCCTCATGCTCCCAGCACGCCGATCATGCTGTCGCGCCCGCCACCGCGCGTCTATCACGGTTCCGTGAACGACGACCGCGGTGCGGGCGATGTCGCGTACGACTTCCACGGTTCCGTGAAGGACGCACGTGGCGGTGGCGACGTACGCGGGCAGCGCGGAACGGACACGGTCAGGCGCGTTGCAGGGCAAGCGTCCGCAGGCGGTCGAGGGCGCGCCGGATCCCGGCCTGCGACAACGGTGCGAGCAGCCGCCAGCCGAGCGCCCCAGCACGCCCAAGCGGCAGCTCGAACGACTCCCACCAGATGAACCGTGACGACGTCGCGTCGATCGGCTCCACCTCGAACCCGCCGTCCCCGCGCACCAGCCGTCCGGTGTGCAGCACCTCGCACACCCGCCGCCCCTCCGCCGGCACCGACCAGTGCGTCACGACCATGGTGTCCAGGAACCCGACCGGCCCGAAGCCGGTCCGCGCCTCCAGCCGGCCGCCGAGGCCCTGCCCGTCGCCTGCCGGCGTGCGCACGCGGGTGAACGGGATCCACTCACTCTGCAGCGGCCAGTCGGTCACCACCTGCCACAGGCGCTCGGCTGGTACGGCGACGTCGACGGTCTCGCGCAGCTCGGCTCGCATCAGCTGTGCTCCTGGTCCTCGGCTGCCTCCAGCTGCGTGGTCAGCCGGCGCAGCAGGGCATCCACCTCGTCCATGCGGTATCCGCGAAGGCCCACGGAGAAGCGCACCTCCCGCAGATCCTGCGCGCACAGGTCGCGGTCGCCCGGGACGAGCACGTCGGCACGGTCGGGGTAGGCCGGTGTCATCGCACCGCCGCGGCCGGCCGCGACCACGGCGGTGGCGCCGATGACGAGCACCACCAGCAGGCCCAGGAACCAGATCACAGCACCGATCGTGCCACGCTTGGCCGGGTGAGCCCGCACCAGCCGCCCCGCCACCTGCGTCTGGGCACCCGCACGTTCGCCCCCGGCACGCACGCGGTGATGGCGATCATCAATCGCACGCCGGACTCGTTCTACGACCGCGGCGCCACCTACGCCCACGAGGCCGCGCTGGAGCGGGTCGATGCCATGGTCGAGCAGGGCGCCGACATCGTGGACATCGGCGGGGTCAAGGCCGGGTACGGCGACGACGTCGGCGTGGGTGAGGAGTTGCGGCGCACGGCGGCGTTCGTCGCCGAGGTGCGCGCCCGCCACCCGGAGCTGGTGGTCAGCGCCGACACCTGGCGCTCGGAGGTGGCACGGGTGCTGTGCGAGCAGGGCGCCGACCTCCTCAACGACACCTGGTCCGGCGCCGACCCCGCGGTCGCCGAGGTCGCCGCGGAGTTCGGCGTCGGCCTGGTGTGCTCCCACACCGGCGGGCTGCCGCCGCGCACCGACCCGCATCGGGTCGGCTACGACGACGTGGTGGCCGACGTGGTGGGGACTGTCACGCGGCTCGCCGACCGTGCGGTGTCACTGGGAGTGCGTGCCGAGGGCATCCTCGTCGACCCCACCCACGACTTCGGCAAGAACACCCGGCACTCGCTGGAGCTGACCCGGCGGCTGGACGAGCTGGTCGCGACCGGCTGGCCGGTGCTGGTGGCGCTGTCCAACAAGGACTTCATCGGCGAGTCGCTCGACCTGCCGGCCGATGCGCGGCTGCCCGGCACGCTCGCCGCCACCGCTGTCTCGGCATGGCACGGAGCGCGGGTCTTCCGTGCCCACGAGGTGACCGAGACCAGGCAGGTGCTGGACATGGTCGCCACCATCCGCGGCGCCCGCCAGCCCTCGGTGTCCCGCCGCGGCCTCGCCTGACCCCTCCCTCCCCCGGCCGCGGGGGGGCTACTCGGGGTCCGTGCCGGAGCCCTCCGGACCGGTGTCACGGTCGGCCTGCGCGTCGCGGATGATCTGCACGGCCTCGTCGACGCTGTCGGTGAGCTGGAGCAGGTCGAGGTCGTGCGCGCTCACCCGGCCGCTCGCCAGCACCGAACGGTGCAGCCAGTCCAGCAACCCCTCCCAGTAGTGGCTGCCGACCAGCACGATCGGAAACGAGGTGACCTTCCGGGTCTGCACCAGCGTGACCGCCTCGAACACCTCGTCGAGGGTCCCCAGACCACCGGGCATGACCACGAAGCCCTGGGCATACTTCACGAACATCGTCTTGCGGGCGAAGAAGTAGCGGAAGTTGATGCCGATGTCGACCCACTCGTTGAGACCGGCCTCGAAGGGCAGCTCGATGCCGAGCCCGACCGAGATCCCGCCGGCCTGGCTGGCCCCCTTGTTGGCGGCCTCCATGACGCCGGGCCCACCGCCGGTGATCACGGCATAGCCGACTCCTGCCAGCTCTCGGCCCAGCCGCTCCGCGTCGGCATAGTCGGGCTCGTCCGGCTTGGTCCGCGCGCTGCCGAAGACGCTGATCGCCGGCCCCAGCTCGGCCAGCATGCCGAAGCCCTCGACGAACTCCGACTGGATCCGCAGCACCCGCCACGGGTCGGTGTGCACCCAGCCCGCGTCACCGCGGCTGTCGAGCAGCCGCTGGTCGGTCGTGCTGGTCTGGATCTGCTCGCGGCGCAGCAGGATGCGTCCACGCTGCTTCTGGTCCGGCAGCGGCGTGGGCCGGTCGGGGTGGATCGACTTGTCGGGCATCGTTGCAGGCTAGCGGACCGATTCGGCTGCGATCGGCCTCCACGAACCACCCGAGGCGCCGCAGACGAATCGGGGGTCAAACGGTGAGCCACGCGCGCATCCGGTCCTCACACGCGCGGAGCTCGGCCGTGTCGACGAACTCGTCCTGTTTGTGCGCCAGCAGCGGGTCGCCGGGGCCGTAGTTGACCGCCGGCACGCCGAGGCTGGAGAACCTGGCCACGTCGGTCCAGCCCATCTTCGCCCGCGGCTCCCGGCCGATGACGTCGACGAACGCCGCGGCCGCGGGCAGGTCCAGCCCGGGCCGTGCGCCAGGCGCGAGGTCGCTGACCTCGACGACGTACCCGGTGAAAAAGTTGCGCACGAAGGCCTCGGCCTCCTCGGTGCTACGGTCCGGCGCGAAGCGGAAGTTGACGCTGACTCGCACCGCGTCGGGTACGACGTTGCCGGCGACGCCGCCGCTGATGCCCACCGCGTTCAGCCCCTCGTGGTACTCCAACCCGTCGACCACCGGCCGGCGGGGCTGGAAGTCGGAGAGCCGCTGCAGGATGTCGGCGGCCTTGTGGATCGCGTTGTCACCCATCCACGAGCGGGCGCTGTGGGAGCGGATGCCGCGCGCGACGACGTCGACACGCAGCGTGCCCTGGCAGCCGCCCTCCACCGTGGCCTGGGTCGGCTCCAGCAGGACGGCGAAGTCGGCGACGAACCACTCGGGGTGGTCGAGTGCGAGCCGCTTCAGGCCGTTGCGCTCCTCCTCGACCTCCTCGCACTCGTAGAAGAAGAAGGTGATGTCGCGGTTGGGCTCGGGGACACTCGCGGCGATCCGCAGTGCCACCGCGTCACCGCCCTTCATGTCGCACGAGCCAAGCCCCACCAGCCGGTCCTCCTGCAGTCGGCTCGGCCAGTTGTCGTTGACCGGCACGGTGTCGAGGTGGCCGGCGAGTACGACGCGCTCGGCCCGGCCCTGGTCGGTGCGGGCCATCACGGTGTCGCCGTCTCGCTCGACCTGCAGGTGCGGCAGCGCCCGCAGCGCCTGCTCGACGGAGTCTGCGATCCGCCGCTCGTTGCCGCTCACCGACTCGATGTCGCACAAGGCCCGGGTCAGCGACACGACGTCCTGACTGAGGTCTAGGGAGGTCATGTGGGGTCATTGTGCCGTACGGCCCCGCGACCCTGTCCCCCGCGACAATGCCCCGTGACGCTGTCCCCGTAACAGGCTCGTGCTCAGTCGGGGGTGAACGCGCAGAACTCGTTGCCCTCGGGGTCGGCGAGCACGTGCCAGCCGAGCCCGTCCTCGCCCTTGGGGCGCAGCACGGTGGCGCCCGCGTCGACCAACGCGTCGACGTCGTCGGTGTGGACGTCCCAGTGGACCCGGTTCTTCACCGTCTTGGGCTCAGGCACCGGCACGAACACCATGCAGTCGAACGGCATCCCCGGCACGCCCTCGATCCAGGCCGACCTGTGTTGCTGGTCCAGGAGTGCGTAGGCACCGAGCATGTCGGCCCACCAGCGCGCCGTGCCCTCGGCGTCGACTGAGTCCACGACCACCTCGTAGAGCCGGTAGTCATAGCGCTCGTCGCGGATGAACGCGCAGAACTCCCCGCCCTCGGGGTCACCCATCACCACCCAGGGATAGCCGGAGGCGTGGTCGATCACCGTGGCTCCGAACGCCTCGAAGTCGCTGATCGACTCTGCATGCACATCCAGGTGCACCCGGTTCTTGACGGTCTTGCGCTCGGGTACGGCGTTGATCCAGATGGTGTGCTGATCGGTCGGCCCCTGCAGGTGCACGCTGCCGTCGTCGTGCTCGACGTACTGGAGACCGAGCATCGTGCCCCAGAACTCGCCGAGCCGGGGAGGATCGACGGCGTCGATGCAGAGGTCCTTGAAGCGGGCGAGGGCCATCCACGGACCGTACCCAGGTGGGCTCAGTCGATGCCCAGCGGGCCCTTGGCGACGCGGCGCCTCGCAGCCCGGGGGTGGGCTCAGATAGCCTCGGCGCCGTGAGTGAGACGACGCAGCAGGCATGGGCATATGGGCTCGCGACGGTGACCACGGGGGGCAAGGTGCTCGACACCTGGTACCCCGAGCCGACGCTGGGTGCAGAGCCCGAGCACACGACCGAGCCCACGGAGCTGACCTCGCTCGAAGGCGAGGACGAGGCCCGTGGGGTGCGGATGCAGGTCGTGCTGACCCGGGTCGCGCTGGAGGCGGCGCCGGCCGACTCCTACGACGCCTATCTGCGGCTGCACCTGCTCAGCCACCGCCTCGTGCCGCCGCACGGCATGAACATGGACGGCGTCTTCGGGCAGCTCTCCAACGTCGTGTGGACCAGCGCCGGACCGTGCGACCCCGAAGGATTCGAGCTCACCCGCGCCCGGCTGCGCGCGCGGGACGCGGTGCAGGTCTTCGGCGTGGACAAGTTCCCACGGATGACCGACTACGTCGTGCCGTCCGGGGTCCGCATCGCCGATGCAGACCGGGTGCGCCTTGGCGCACACCTCGCCGCCGGGACCACGGTCATGCACGAGGGGTTCGTGAACTTCAACGCCGGCACGCTCGGCGCCTCGATGGTCGAAGGCCGGATCTCGGCGGGCGTGGTCATCGGCGACGGCTCCGACGTCGGCGGCGGGGCGTCGATCATGGGCACGCTCTCCGGTGGCGGCACGGCCGTCATCAGCGTCGGTGAGCGTTGTCTGCTCGGCGCCAACTCCGGGCTGGGCATCTCGCTCGGCGACGACTGCGTGGTCGAGGCGGGGTGCTACCTCACCGCCGGCACCAAAGTCAGCGGCCCAGACGGCACAGTGGTCGCGGCGCGCGACCTCTCCGGAGCCTCCAACGTCCTGTTCCGCCGCAACTCGGTCAGCGGAGCGGTCGAGGTGCTGCCCCGGACAGGCTCCGGGATCGAGCTCAACGCCGCGCTGCACGCCAACGAGTGACACCGCGGAACGCACGCCCAGGCCACGACCGTTGACCTCCTCGTGACCCGACGCCGCCGTGGACTGCCGCGACGGGCTTTGACAGTGCTGACTCTGCTCGTGCTCGGCGCCGGTGGCTTCTGGCTGTTCTCGACCGGGGTGGGCCCGATCCCGGACCCCGAGCGGTGCACGGCCACCGTCGGCGGCCAGTCGGTCACGATCGACCTGGAGCAGGCGGAGAACGCCGCGATCATCGCCGGGGTCGCGGTCAGGCGTGGGCTGCCGGCCCGGGCGGTGAGCATCGCGCTGGCTACGGCGTACCAGGAGAGCGACATCCGCAACATCGACTACGGCGACCGCGACTCGCTCGGCCTGTTCCAGCAGCGGCCGTCGCAGGGATGGGGCACCGCCGAGCAGGTGCAGGACCCGCACTACGCGGCGCGGGTGTTCTACGACGCCCTCGTGCAGGTGGAGAACTACCGGGCGATGGAGGTCACCGACGCGGCCCAGGAGGTGCAGCGGTCCGCCTTCGGCACCGCCTACGCCGACCACGAGGCCGACGCGCGGATCCTGGCCTCGGCCCTCACCGGCTACAGCGAGGCGGCGCTGTCATGCGTCGTCCGCCACGACGGTGCCGCGGAGCAACGGATCGGTGCGAGCGGGCTGACCCCGAGAGCGCAGGCGGTGCTCGACGACATCAGGCAGACCTTCGGCGATGTCCCGGTCGGCGGGTTCGCACCCGGCGGCGTCTCGACTGGACACATCGAGGGCTCGGCGCACTACGAGGGGCGTGCGGTCGACGTCTTCTTCCGCCCGGTGAACGACCGCAACCAGCGCAAGGGCTGGGCGCTGGCGCATTATCTGGTGGCCCGCGCGGAGCTGCTGCAGATCCAGACCGTCATCTACGACGACATGATCTGGACCGCCAGCCGCTCGGAGGAGGGATGGCGCGAGTACGACGAGCCCGCGGGCCCGAACCAGCCGGTGCTGGAGCACCGCGACCACGTCCACGTCGACGTCGTCGACGGCAGCACCTGAGTCCGCGCCTCCTATCCCCGCCTCCTATCCCGGTCCCCCGTCCCTCGGCTGGCCCGGGCGGCCGCCCCCAATCTGGCTGGGTACCTTGCCAAATCGGGAGTGTCCCACCCAAAGTTGACGAGGGAACTCCACAGATGGCTGGGTACCTTGCCAAATCGACCGGGGCCGGGAGCGGGGCGCTGGGCGGGCGTCAGCGGCCGAGGCGGGAGCAGGCGGCGGCGACGCGCTCGTCGGAGGCGGTCAGCGCGATCCGCACGTGCTCCGCGCCGGCGCGGCCGTAGAAGCTGCCGGGCGCCACCAGGATGCCGCGCCCGGCGAGCCAGTCGATGGTCTGCCAGCACGACTCCCCGCGGGTCGCCCACAGGTACAGCGCCGCCTCGGAGTGGTCGATGCGAAAACCGCAGCCCTCCAACGCCGTACGCAGCTGCGTCCGGCGGGCCGCATACCGCGCCCGCTGCTCGCTCACGTGTGCGTCGTCGTCGAGCGCCGCCGCCGTGGCCGCCTGCACCGGAGCCGGCATCATCAGGCCGCTGTGGCGGCGGACCTCGTGCAGCTCGGCGACCACCTCCGCGTCACCGACCACGAACCCCGACCGATAACCGGCCAGGTTGGACCGCTTGGACAGCGAGTGCACCGACAGCACGCCGTCGAACGACCCGCCGCACACGTCGGGATGCAGCACCGACACCGGCGCGTCGTCCCACCCGTACTCCAGGTAGCACTCGTCGGAGACCACCAGTGCTCCGCGCGACCGGCCCCACTCCACCACCTTGCGCAGGTGCTCGACCCCCAGCACCCGGCCGGTGGGGTTCGCCGGGGAGTTGACCCAGACCAGGGCGACCCTGGCCGGACCGAGGGCCATGGTCGAGTCGCTCACCGCCACCGCACAGCCCGCCAGCCGCGCACCGACCTCATAGGTGGGGTAGGCCAGCTCCGGGACCACCACGGTGTCGCCCGCGCCGAGTCCCAGCTGGATCGGCAGCGTGGCGACCAGTTCCTTGGAGCCGATCGTCGGCAGCACGTGCTCGGGTGCCGCGTCGACCCCGACCCGCCGCGACAGCCAGGAGACCACCGCGTCCCGCAGCGGCGGCGTCCCGATCGTCTTCGGATAGCCCGGCGCGTCCGCGCCCGCCCGCAACGCGTCTTGCACCACCGTCGGCGTCGGGTCGACCGGCGTCCCGATCGACAGGTCGACGATGCCATCGCGATGCCGCCGGGCCCGTGCGCCGTACTCGACAAGGGCGTCCCACGGGAAGTCGGGCAGCCGCGCCGACACACGCGCCGCCTGCCCCGAGTGGGCAGACGGCGCGTCTGGGTGGACCGGAGGGCTCACTCCTGGTTCTGCGGCGGCAACGTGGCGATAGACGGGTGGTCCTTGTCGATGACACCCATCTTCGACGCACCACCCGGCGAGCCGAGGTCGTCGAAGAACTCCACGTTGGCGGCGTAGTAGTCCTTCCACTGCTCAGGGGTGTCGTCTTCGTAGAAGATCGCCTCCACGGGACAGACCGGTTCGCACGCACCGCAGTCGACACACTCGTCGGGGTGGATGTAGAGCATCCGCTGCCCCTCGTAGATGCAGTCGACCGGGCACTCGTCGACACAGCCCCTGTCCTTGACGTCCACGCACGGCTGCGCGATGACGTACGTCACCTGTGTCCTCCTCGCATCGTGGATCCGCATCGCCAGTTGGCAACGCGACAAGCCTAGTATCGCGGTTGCGGGTTACCCAGGTTTCGCCAGGTCCATCCTTTGGAGGTGTCGTGTCTCTCACTCCGGACGACGTCGGCCACCGGGTGGTCGTGCGGCGGGTGCTGCGTGGCGAGCGGGGGCCCTCCGGAGGCCCTGCGTTCTCCGACGTGCTCGGCGAGCTGGAGGGGTGGGAGGACCGTGTCTTGCGCGTACGTCGAAGGGACGGCGACCTGGTCTCGATCGCGGCGGCCGACGTCGTCAACGGCAAGCGCGTCCCGCCACCGCCGAAGCGTCGTCGAGGGGGCCCGGAGTCCACGGCGTGACGGGGCGCCGGGCTACTGCTCGTCGCCGGGTGGCGGGCCGCAGACCACCGTCGGTGCCGGGTTGTAGGTGACCGCCCACTTCTGGCTGTCGACCCGCTCACCGCCGCGGTGGAGGTAGCGGAAGACGTCGACGTCGAAACCGCGGTGACCGCTCATCGGGTAGCAGTCCTCGCTGGTGTTGTAGCGCACCTGCGGCTCGGTGAAGTTGTGCTGGTCCGACCGGCCCGCCCCGACCTTGTCCCAGTACTGCGTGCTCCACATCCGCACGTGCATCTCGCCCTCCGAGCTGGGGGTCGCCGGCTCGATCCAGGACTGCACGAGGACGCCGTAGGGGGTGTTGTTGCCGAATCTCAGGTCCAGCGCTCCCCAGTAGACCGTGGCCTCCCGGCCCATCGGGTAGCGGTCGATGTAGAAGCTGTGCGGCCGGTGCTCGACGTCCTCCAGCCCGGCGAAGAACGCGGCGTTGTAGACGGTGGTCGCGACCTGCGACACCCCGCCGCCGTAGTCCTCGACCAGCGCACCGTCGCTGATGATGAAACCCGTCGTGAAGCCGTTCTCCGCGGTGCGCTCCCCCACGATGCCGTTGAGGCTGAAGACGTCGTCGGGCTTGAGCACGGTGCCGTTGATCTTCTCCGCCGCCCGGCCGAGGTTGATGTTGCGGTAGTTCGACTCCGAGTGCGGGAAGTACGTCGTGAACGAGCTGACGACCTCCTTGATGCCGAGGGCCCGCGCCTCCTTGGTGGTGAACCTCGGCCGCACCGGCTCGGACGCCAGCTCGACGACCCGGTCGTCGCCGGTGGCGGTGAGCACCGGGAGCAGCGCCTCGGCCAGCTTCGCGGTGTCGACCCGGGTGCCCGGCTGCCCGTCCACGACGGTCGGCTTGCCCGCCCGCAGCCGCACGGTCGCGTTCCGCGCCGGCGCGGCCAGCGTCCGCAGTGGTTTGCGGGCCCGCTCGCGCAGCAGCTTCTCGTCGATCGTGGGACGCAGCGACCCGTCCGTCACCCGCATCGACAGCGCCGGCGCGTAGACGCGCGGTCTCAGCGTCGCCTCCTGACCGGACACCCGCACCGTGACGGGCGCCGACATGGCCGGCTCGGCGAAGTCCGCCATCGCCGCGTCGACGTCGGCGGGCCGCACCTGGGCGTGCACGGGGTCGACCGGGAGCTCGACCGCGCGGTCCTCCGACAGCACCGCGGCCTGGACCGCCGCGGCGGCCGCGTCGACGTCGACCTCCAGGCCCGTCTCCGGGTACGTCGCTCGAGGCTCGGCGTCGGCGAAGTTGATGCTGCCCTCGACCGGATCCCGGTCGACGTCGGCGGCAACGTCGGTCAGCGCGGCGCGCAGCGCGGTGGAGTCCACGTCGAGGACGGGCTCGACCTGCTGGTCGCCGGTCAGCGCCCGCCACATCCGCACTGGGTTGAGGCGGCGGCCGCCGCCGGCGTCGTCGACCGTGGCCTCGGCGTCCAGGCTCAGCCCGGCCCCGGCCGGGTCGAGCTGGTGCTGCGTCCCCGACTCGCCGGCCACCAGCGTCACGGGCCGCTGGACGCGGGGACCGAGCTCGTCGGCGAGCTTGCTCTGTGCGGCGGACGGGCTCAGGCCGCCGATGTCGACCCCGGCCACCTCGGTGCTGCGCGGCACGCGGTCGCTGGTGAGGAAGTAGCCCGCGAGGTACACCGCCGCCAGCACCGGGACCACGACAGCGAGAGAGACCACGACGAGCCGCCTGCCACCGGATCGTCTGCCACTCCCACCTGCGGTGGACGAGTCGTGGGCAGGCTTCTCACCACGGCCGAAGATCACCGGCTGCGTCACTCCTCACATCTCGGGCGCCGCGCCCCACGGAGGGAGCGCCGACGATGAAACCTCGACCGCGTTAGCAGCGCTTCATTGTAGGGAGGTGCCGGGGCCCCCACCGAACCGCGCAGGCATCTCCCCCCGGAAATAGACCAGCGGGTCCTCGTCGCTGCCGAGCTCCAGGCCGAGCACCTGGCCGACGACGATGGAGTGGTCGCCGCCGTCGTAGATCTCCCAGGTCCGGCACTCCAGCCAGCACAGGGCACCGTCGAGCAGCGCCGCGCCACTGTGGACACCGCGGCGGTGCGGCACCCCGTCGAGCTGGCCCGGCAGCGGCCGGCCGCGCAGAGCCAGCCACTTCGCGGCCTGGGCCTGGGAGCAGGCCAGCACCGAGACCGCCCAGGTGCGGGTGAGCGCGATGGCCTGGTGGAACCGGGCCGACTTGTCGACGCAGACCAGCACCAGCGGCGGGTCGAGGGAGACCGAGGTGAACGCGCTCGCCGTCATCGCGTGGTCGACGTCGTCCAGCACCGCGCACGCGACCGTGACTCCGCTGGCGAAGCGGCTCATCGCGCCGCGGAAGTCATCCGGCCGGGGCACGTTCATCGGGTCGGCCTCGAGCTCAGGTGCATCGCGAGCAGCAGCGCACCGACCGCGACGCCGCCTGCCAGCAGACCCCAGCCGCGTACGTCGTCGACGTAGACGAAGTCGCCACCGGGCCCGCCCAGCATCAGCGTGAGCAGCAGCAGGCTCCAGCCGAGCGCGAACCCGGCCGTCGCCGAGCCGGCGCCGCGTAGGGCAAGACCGCACCCGAACGCAGTCGCCAGGGCGAGCGCGAGCCCCCAGGGCACCAGCACGCCATCGATCGAGGACGCCTGCCGATGTGCCGGCACGGCGGCGACCGCGACAAGGACACCGAGCAACGCGCCACCTGCTCCAGTGACCAGCCGCAACCGCTCAGCCCAACCCGGCGAACAGGTCGCTCTCGAGCCCGCTGTCGGGGTCGCGGCGGCCTGGCTCGCCGACGACCAGGCGGTAGTACTCGTTGGCCCACACCTGGTTGCCGAGGTTGTTGGACAGTGCGAAGAACGGGCCGTCCACCGTGATCTGGGTGGCATGCGCACGCATCGCGGCGAGCTTCTGCTCGACGTACGGCTCGGCGCTGATCCGTGCCGTCAGCTGGTCGTCGGGTGTCACGAACGGCGGCATCGGTCCGTCGGGGTCCATACCCTCGAAGGTCGTGGAGTCGCCGGCGGCCCGCAGGCGCCGCAGCCCCTCGCGCATCACTCGCTCCGACATCGCCGTCCAGTAGATCTTGGCGATCCGCCACGCGGCACCGAGGTCGGGCCGGTAGGAGGCGACCGCGGCGAGCTGGGAGGCGTACATCGCGACCCGGTGCGCCTGCACGTGGTCCGGGTGGCCGTACCCGCCGAAGTCGTCGTAGGTCACCAGCACCTGCGGCCGCACGTCGCGGATGACCTCGACGAGGTGGTTCGCGGCGTCCCGCAGGTCGGCACGCCAGAAGGTGCCCTCCTTGACCGCCGGCGGCGCGGTGGCCGATCCGTGCTCGTCGTAGACCATGGCGGAGTCGCGGTAGCGGCCGGCGCCACCGAGGAATCGGTGGTCGCTGACGCCGAGCTCCTTCATCGCCGCGGCCAGCTCGCCGATGCGGTGCTCACCCAACGCGTCGTCGCGGTCCGCGCCGAGGTGCTCGAGCTCGGGGACGAGCACTTCGCCCTCTTCGCCGAGCGTGCAGGTGACCAGGGTCACACCGACCCCTTCGTCGACGTACTTCGCCATCGTGGCGCCGTTGTTGATGGTCTCGTCGTCGGGGTGGGCGTGGACCAGCAGCAACCGTCGCGCAGGGGGAGCCATGCCGTCAGCCTAACCGGCTCTCGACGTCGTCTTCACTGCACCGCCGCGCACCTATGCTCAGCGCAGCTGCTCCTCGAGCCGCGGCAACTGCCTGCGCAGCTCGGTCAGGCCCCGGTCGATCTTGTCGAGCACGCCGGTCGACGCGAGTCGGCGCATGCCGGGGTGATCGGCCTCGGCGCCGGCGCTGATGATGCGCCTGGACCGCTCGATGCGCACGGGCACGTGCCGCAGGAGCTGCACCGCGTCGATGCCGCCGTACGCCTCGGCCATCAACCGCAGCCGCCGCGCCGCGTCGTCGGCCATCCAGACCAGGGGTACGTCGTTCCAGGCCAGGAAGGCCAGGTCGTCCAGCGGCACCCCAGGGCCGGCGACGTCCCAGTCGATGACGCCGGCGACCTCCCCGGCGGCGAACACGACGTTGTACCAGGCCACGTCGTGGTGGCAGATGACCTGACCGTCGGCCGGTTGCCCACCTCCGAAGCGCCACTGTGCGCCAGGCGGTGGACGGAAGTCGGCGACGGCCTCGTGGTAGCGGCGCAGCCAGCGCACCAGCGACTGCAGCTGGGCGTCGGCCATCGGCTGCTCGGGGGTGTACACCACCTCGCCGGGCAGGTAGGTCAGCACCTCGCGGCCGCGTGCGTCCGTGCCGAGCACCCGCGGCACGGCGTCGAGCCGCCGAGCGGCGAGGTGGTCGAGCAGCGCGTGCACGGACGCGGACCACGGCCCGGTCGGGCGACGCACCGTCTGGCCGATGCGGACCGCGCCGCCGACGTTGCCTCCGGGCAGCGGTGCGCCCGCGGCGATGATCTCCCGCAGCTGTCCCAAAAACGGCTCGTCGGCCGACAGCCAGCGCACCTCCTCCAGCTCCTCCGGCCCCAGCCAGCGCAGCGCGTCGTGCTCGAGCAACCGGGGGTCGGGCTCTCCGTCGACGAGCCGGCACGTGTACACCTGCAGGACGAGGTCCTCGGTCAGCCGCTGGCGGCCCTCGAGCAGCCGGCCGACCTCGATCTGGCAGCCGAGCTCTTCGCGGACCTCCCGGACACAGGCCTGCTCCGGCGTCTCCCCCGGGTCGACCTTGCCGCCGGGCAGCTCCCAGCCGCCTGCGAGCGCCGGCGGCTCGGTCCGACGCGCAGCCAGCAGCCGGCCGTCGACGACGATCGCGGCTCCGACCACCGGGCGCGGCGTTCCAGGACTCACAGCCGAATACCCTGGCACAATCGTCAGCAGCGCTGACCACCCCGGCGCGTGCGACGCCGTACCCGTGCTGTGAGATGGGCTACCGGCTCTTTCGCATCCGAGGAGTTAGCGACAGACTCGGCACGTCACGGCGATCGAGGTCACACGGGAGGCCACATGGGTGGGAGCGCGGACGGAGTACGTCGGGCCGCGTCGTCGCTGCAGCAGGCGGTGGAGCGGCTGCGTCACGAGTACGGCGACACGCTCGGCGTGCGGCGACTGGTCTCCGACGTGCAGCGCTTCGACGCCGACCTCGCCGAGCTGGGCGAGCCCCGCCCAGGCCACCGCTCCGCGCCCCCGCTCCAGGAGCTCGTCGAGATCCCCGACGAGGACTACGACGCCTCGATGTGGTCCGACGCCGAGCAGGAGGGCTTCGGTGCCCCGGATCGGCGCGCACCTTGATGTCGACCGGGCTCGCCAGCGGCGGGCGGGCGCGGATCCCACAGCAGACCCTGCGCAAGGACCGGTGGTGGCTCTACCCGGGCGTGACCTTCGCGGTGTTCCTCGGGTTCGTCGTCTACGCCACCTGGCGCGCCTTCCAAGGCCAGTACTACTACGCCGAGCCCTATCTCTCGCCGTTCTACTCCCCCTGCCTCACCTCCGGCTGCGTCGAGGGCTCGAATGACTTCGGCACCCCGATCACCTGGTGGTCGTTCTCACCGGCGCTGGTGATCCTGATCTTCCCGCTGGGCTTCCGGATGACCTGCTACTACTACCGCAAGGCCTACTACCGGTCATTCTGGCTGTCGCCGCCGGCCTGCGCCGTGGCCGAGCCGCACAAGAACTACACCGGCGAGAGCCGGCTGCCGCTGATTCTGCAGAACGTGCACCGTTGGTTCTGGTACGCCGCGATGGTATTCGGCGTCATCTTGACCTTCGACGCGATCCTCGGGTTCCGCAACGCCGAGGGCGAGTGGGGCCACATGGGTCTCGGCACCCTGATCCTGCTCGCCAACGCCGCGCTGATCTGGCTCTACACGCTGAGCTGTCACTCCTGCCGGCACATCGTCGGCGGCCGGCTGCGGCACTTCTCCAAGCATCCCATCCGTTACCGGCTGTGGGCTGTGGTCTCCAGGCTCAACGGCTCGCACGCGCGCTGGGCCTGGTGGTCGCTGTTCTCCATCTGGATCGCCGATCTGTACGTCTTCCTGATCGCCACCGGCACCATCGAAGATGTGAGGTTCTTCTAGGCCATGACCGACGCCAGCACCCACGGACACGCGCAGTCGTCCCAGCAGCGCTTCGAGAGCCACGCCTACGACGTCGTCGTCATCGGCGCCGGTGGTGCGGGACTGCGCGCCGCGATCGCGGCCCACGACGCCGGCGCGCGTACGGCGATCGTGTGCAAGTCGCTGCTCGGCAAGGCCCACACCGTGATGGCCGAGGGCGGGATCGCCGCTGCGATGGGCAACCTGTACCCCGACGACAGCTGGCAGGTGCACTTCCGCGACACGATGCGCGGCGGCAAGATGCTCAACAACTGGCGGATGGCGCAGCTGCACGCACAGGAGGCACCCGACCGGGTGCTGGAGCTGGAGGGCTGGGGGGCGCTGTTCGACCGCACCGGCGACGGGCTGATCTCGCAGCGCGACTTCGGCGGACACCGCTTCGCCCGTCTCGCCCACGTCGGCGACCGCACCGGGCTGGAGATGATCCGCACTCTGCAGCAGCACGTGGTGGCGCTGGGCATCGACGTCTACATGGAGTGCACGGTCACCGACATCTTCAAGGACGGCGATCGGGTCAGCGGCGCGTTCGGGTACTGGCGGGAGAGCGGCCGGTTCCTGGTCTTCGAGACACCCACGGTGGTGCTGGCCACCGGCGGTATCGGGAAGAGCTATCAGGTCACGTCCAACTCCTGGGAGTACACCGGTGACGGTCACGCGCTCGCCATGCGTGCCGGCGCCTCGCTGATCAACATGGAGTTCGTGCAGTTCCATCCCACCGGCATGATCTGGCCGCCGTCGGTGAAGGGAATCCTGGTCACCGAGTCGGTGCGCGGTGACGGGGGCGTGCTGAAGAACTCCGAGGGTCGGCGCTTCATGTTCGACTACATCCCCGAGTTCTTCAAGGCCGAGACCGCCGACACCGAGGACGAGGCCGACCGCTGGTACGACGACAAGAAGAGCAACCGCCGTCCACCCGAGCTGCTGCCCCGCGACGAGGTGGCCCGCGCGATCAACTCCGAGATCAAGGCCGGCCGGGGGTCCCCGCACGGCGGTGTCTTCCTCGACATCGCCTCCCGCCGCAGCACCGAGTTCATCCGTCGCCGGCTCCCGTCGATGTACCACCAGTTCAAGGAGCTGGCCGACGTCGACATCACGGCCGAGGCGATGGAGATCGGACCGACCTGCCACTACGTGATGGGGGGCGTGGAGGTCGATGCCGACACGGGTGCGTCGATCGTGCCCGGCCTGTACGCCGCGGGAGAGGTGGCCGGCGGCATGCACGGCTCCAACCGGCTCGGCGGCAACTCGCTGTCCGACCTGCTGGTGTTCGGTCGTCGTGCCGGGCTCAACTCGGCCTACTACGCCCGGCGGCTGCCGGCCACCCGGCGTCCGCGCGTGGCTGCCGGGGCGGTGGAGGCCGCGGCCGACGCCGCACTGGCACCGTTCTCCGTCGAGGGCGGGGAGAATCCCTACACCATCCAGCACGACCTCCAGGAGGTCATGCAGCAGCTCGTCGGCATCATCCGCAAGCGCGAGGAGCTCACCGAGTCGCTGGAGGAGCTCAAGGCGCTGCGTGAGCGTGCCCGGCATCTCACCGTCGAGGGGCACCGGCAGTACAACCCTGGCTGGCACCTCGCCCTCGACCTGTCGAACATGCTGCTGGTGTCGGAGTGCATCGCCCGGGCGGCGCTGACGCGCGAGGAGTCCCGCGGCGGCCACACCCGTGACGACTTCCCGATGTCCGACGACACGTGGGGCGGCAAGAACGTCGTGCTCACCGAGGCCGACGGCGAGGTCACGCTCACCCAGCAGCCGCTGCCGGTCATGCCTGAGGAGCTACGCCGACTGTTCGAGGTGAAGTGATGGGATACGACCTTTCGCTGCGGGTATGGCGCGGCGACCGCAACGGCGGCGAGCTCGTCGACTTCGGCGTACCCGTCGAGGAGGGCGAGGTGGTGCTCGACGCCATCCACCGCCTGCAGGCAACGCAGGTCGGCGACCTCGCGGTGCGCTGGAACTGCAAGGCGGGCAAGTGCGGGTCGTGCTCGGCGGAGATCAACGGCCGGCCGCGGCTGATGTGCATGACGCGGCTGTCGGACTTCGACAAGTCCGAGACGATCACGGTCACGCCCGTACGCACGTTCCCGGTGGTCCGCGACCTGGTGACCGACGTCTCCTTCAACTACGAGAAGGCCAAGCAGGTGCCCGCCTTCGCCCCGACACCCCCGGACGCGGACGGCAAGCGCCGGATGTCGCAACGGGAGGTCGAGCGGGGCCAGGAGTTCCGCAAGTGCATCGAGTGCTTCCTGTGCCAGGACGTCTGCCATGTCATCCGCGACCACGACGACAACAAGCCGGCGTTCGCCGGACCGCGGTTCTTCCTCCGCTACGCCGAGCTCGACATGCACCCCCTCGATACCAACGATCGCCGCAAGCTCGCACAGGACACCGCCGGCATCAGCATGTGCAACATCACCAAGTGCTGCACCGAGGTGTGCCCGGAGAACATCAAGATCACCGACAACGCGATCATCCCGATGAAGGAGCGGGTCGCCGACCGCAAGTACGACCCGCTGGTGTGGCTGGGCTCGAAGATCTTCCGCCGGGACCAGCGCGAAGAGACCTAGAGTCGGTCGACTCTGATGGCGCCTCCCCACCTCGGTGACGTGCGGCTGGAACCCACCTCGGACACCCGCGACCTCATCGAGGAGCTGGCCCGCGACCTGCCTCGGGCCGGCCTGACCGGGCTGCTGCGGCAGCTCGACACCGCGGCCGAGCCGGTCGCGGTGCCCGCCGACGCCGCGGTGGAGGGCTTCACCTTCGCCCGGCGGGACCGCCGCGACCGCGAGTGGTACCCGCAGGGCATCAGCTGGGCGGACTCCAGCGACACCGGGGGGCTCGACGGCCGGTCGCTGCTGGTCGTCAGCTGGTACGCCAAGCTGCGCCGCCGGGGTGCCGGCAAGGGCGTGCGGCTGTCGTTCGTCGACTACACCGACCCACAGCGGCCCCGGTACCGGCACGTGCTGCTCGTCGAGCCCTTCCGCGACGAGGCGAGTGGACGGGTCGACCTTCGTCCGGTGCACGTGCACGCCGGCGGCATCGTCTGGTTCGGGGGCTGCCTGTACGTCGCCGGCACGGCCGAGGGCATCCGGGTGTTCGAGCTCGCCGACCTGCTCGCCGTACCCGCGGAACCCCGTGACTGGCTCCGGGGCTGGCTTCCGTTCGCGCCCCGGGGCGGGCTTAGAAGCGGGCAGCGCATCGGGCGCCGGCGCGGCGGACACTTCACCGCCTTCGGCTATGGGTTCGTGCTGCCGCAGTCGTCCGGCTACCGAGGCCAGAGCGGTGAAGGCTGTCCGAAGCTTCGCTACTCGTTCCTCTCCCTCGACGACACCGGGGACGCGCCGCACCTCGTCGCCGGCGAGTACGGCCGCCGCGGGATGACGACCCGGCTGGCCCGGTACCCCCTGGCTCGCAGCACCGGGCGGCTGGCAGTCGGCCGCGACGGCCATTCGCGGCCGCGGGAGCTGCGCACCGACGGGGTCGAGCAGATGCAGGGCGCGGTGCTGGTGCATGGCCGGTACGCGATCACCTGCAGCCGGGGCCGGACGACGCGCGGCGACCTGTGGACCGGCCGCCCGGGCGCGTTGACCCGGCACGGGGGCGTGCTCGCAGCCGGCCCGGAGGACATCACCTACTGGCGCTCGCGGCGGCAGCTGTGGACGGTGACCGAGTGGCCCGCCCGCCGCTGGGTCTACGCGCTCGACGCCGACCGTTGGCTGGCCGGCCGACCTCAGCGCGCTGAGTAGCCACCGCCGCCGGTGGCGGCCGGTGCTTCGGTGATGGCGTCGCCGTCGGCGCTGACGACCTACCAGACGTCGTTGACACCTTGCCCTGGGGTGTCCGCGGCGCCCAGAGCCTCGTCGACGCCCTCGCCGGGCGATCTCGCGGCGCGCCAGGTCGACGCCGTAGAGCAGGTGTCTGTTCTTGTAGATGGGCGTCTCTGTCTCCGCGGTCGCGATCACCGGACCGCCCTCGCCGGTGGCAGACTGGGCGACGTCCTCGCTCGCGCCGTCGTCTCCGCAAGCGGTGAGGACGCTTACTCCGATCAGCCCGAGCGACGCGATACCGATGCCGGGCTGTGTGTTCACGGCGCCTCCTGGAAGGGGTGGACGGATGTCCTGGCGGCCCCGGCGTGAGCGCGGAGGTGCCCCGTCGGCTGTGGTACGACCGGCCGGTCGCGAGGGACTGCCGCTGGGTGCAATCCCTGAGCGCGTAGTCGCCGTATCCCCTGGTGTGCATGCGATCTCCCGGGCCGACCGAGCGGCCGACGCGGCGCTCGTGGAGGGGCTGGCCATCGACGACCCTCCGGCCGCCGCCGCCTTCGTGCACCGCTTCCAGGGCGCGGTCTTCGGGCTGGCCGTGTCCATCACCCGTGACCAGGCCCTGGCCGAGGACGTGAGTCAGGAGGTGTTCGTCCGTGCCTGGCGGGCCTCTCGCAGCTACGACCCCAGACGCGCGTCTGCGCTGACGTGGCTGCTCACGATCACCCGCAACGCAGCCATCGACGCGGTGCGGATGCGCCGCCCGACCCCGACCGACGACGAAGCGCTGGAGCGGCTGCTCTACGACTCGCTGTCGGGGCCGGGGCCGGAGGACACCGTGCTGCGCCGCCTGGAGAGCGAGCAAGCGGTCGGCCGGTTGCGCAACTTGCCGCCCGAGCAGGCCAGAGCCGTCGTACTCGCGGTGATCGGGGGCTGCACCGCCGCCGAAGTGAGCAGCCACGAAGGGGTGCCGCTGGGAACTGCCAAGACCCGCATCCGCACCGGTCTGCTCCGGCTGCGCGCGTCGATGGAGGACGAGCGCCGTGGCTGATCAGCACCCTACCCAGGACCAGCTCGTCGACCTCGCCCTCGGTGAGGGCGCGCTTCGTGATGTCACCGAGCAGGAGCCGCCGGGGCAGCACCTGTCGACCTGCGCCCGCTGTCGGGCGGAGTACGACGAGATCTCGACCGCCATCGAGCGGTCGCTGGCCGCGTCGCCGCGGATCGAGCCGCCACCCGGGTTCGACCGCGCCGTCCTCGATGCGATGGCGATGGGCACGCCTGCGCTCGGGGCACGCCCCCGCGCCCGTCACCGGCCGTGGCTGGTTGCCGCCGCAGCCGCCGTGATCGGTGCGGTGCTCGGCATCGGCGGCACGCTGGTGGCCACGCAACCGGACGACGACGGCAGCGGAGCCATCAGCCTGGCGGGAGGCAGCGCTCTACGCACGGACGACGGCGAGCGGGTGGGAGCCGTCACCCGCAGCTGGGTGGACGGAGCGCCCGTGATCGTCGTCGACGTGTCAGAAGGTGCGGCCAGCACCTACTACGAGTGCCGGCTGCAGTTGGCCGGCGGCCGCGAGGTGCCTGCCGGCAGCTGGGTGCTGCAGCCGGAGGAGGGGGCGACCTGGGTGGTGCCGGTGCCCGCCGCAGAGGTCGTCGGGGTCGAGTTGGTCAGCCGCAACGGTGCGGTGTGGTCATCAGCGCAGCTATGAGGCCCGCGCACCGGAGTCGTAGGCGCTGGAAGTCGTAGGCTGACGCCATGGTCGACGTACTCGATTCGCAGCAGATCCACGCAGTGCTCGCCGAGCACCCGCACTGGGAGCATCGCGACGGTGCACTCGTGCGCGTGCTCCAGGCCCCCGATTTCATGTCCGGTATCCGCTTGGTCACCGATGTGGCGGAGGTCGCCGAGGAGCTGAACCACCACCCCGACATCGACATCCGCTGGACCACGATCACGTTTCGGCTGTCCACCCACTCCGAAGGCGGCGTGACGAGCAACGATGTGGAGCTGGCCGGGCGCATCGACGGAATCGCCGACCGCCTGGACCACTAGCGGGATGTTCGGTCGGTGGGGCCGCCGGGCCATGACGCTGCGTCTAGGTGACGACGAGCTGGTCATCAGACAACGTTATGCGGCAGCAGGCATCCTCAACGACGTCATGCTCGTCGTCTGGTTCGTCGTCGGCGGCGTGTTCTTCTTCTTCCCGAGCCTGGTGACGGTCGGACTCTGGTGCTTCGTGGCCGGCTCGGTGCAGTTGTTGATCCGGCCGCTGATCCGGCTGATCAGGCGGTCGCATCTGAGGCGGCTGCGGCGCGGTGGCACCGGACCGACGAAACACAACCGGGGCTCCTAGCCCCCTCGCCCTGCATCGCCACCGCGACCCCATCTGGTGGCTGCGCGAACGACGGCAGCCCGGCAACGAAAGGCAGGACTCGTGAGCCGCACGCAGTACTACACCGCGACCAGCCTCGACGGCTTCATCGCCACCAGTGACAACTCGCTCGACTGGCTGTTCACGCGCAACCAGGGTGACGACGGACCGATGAACTACGGCGCGTTCATCCCGGCCGTAGGCGCCGTGGGGATGGGGTCGACGACGTACGAGTGGATCATCGACCACGAGTTCAGGGGCAAGGACCGCTCGGAGTGGCGATGGCCCTACGACATCCCGTGCTGGGTGTTCACCCACCGCGACCTGCCGGTCGTGCCAGACGCGGACATCTCGTTCGTCCGCGACGACGTGGTGAGCGTGCACGCGCAGATGGTCGAGGCCGCCAACGGCCGGAACGTGTGGATCGTCGGCGGCGGCGACCTGGTCGGACAGTTCGCCGACGCCGGCCTGCTCGACGACGTACTCGTGATGATCGCGCCGGTGACGCTCGGCGCGGGCGCGCCGCTTCTCCCCCGACATGTCGAGCTCCGGCTCGAGGAGGTGGACCGCAACGGCGACTTCGCCTGCGCGCGGTACTCGGTGGTGCGCGACAACGGGTGAGCCGCTCGATCACGAGGTCAGCCGGGATCCTGGTCAGGCTACGTTCACCCCGCCCGTTGCGGTGTTTGCCGGACGGGGACTCACACCATGCCGTGGTGCTGCAGATAGCGGAGCACCACCACACCCGGGATGATCGGTAGCCAGAACGTCAGCAGGCGCGCAGTGAGAACGGCGGCGACGGCCGAGGTCGAGGCCACGTCGATCGCGGTGAGCGCCGCTACCAGGGCGGCCTCCACGGCGCCCAGGCTCCCCGGCGTAGGAGCGAGCTGACCGATCGTGACACCCACCATGTACGCGCCGAGCACCGGCAGCGCTGCGAAGTCGGTGCCCAGGGCCGCCAGACTGGTGACCTGTCCCAGCGCCATCAGGCCCAGAAAGCCGACGGTCCCGCCGACGAGCTGCGCCGCGCGCCGGGGATCGTGCAGTGTCGAGGCCATCTCCCGCGCCACCTCCACAGTCGGGTGCACGATCCGGCGACGCCCGAACGGTGAGCCGATCACCAGTCCGGCGATCACGAGGACGACCACCACGACGATCAGGACCGGCCACCCCGTGGGCAGCGATACGTCCGCGGCCACCCCCGACGAGCCCAGCGCCAGTACGGCGATCACGCAGACGGCGGCGGAGACGGCGAGGGTCGCCGCACGGTTCAACGCCATGGCACCCACGGCTTGCGGACGCCGGACTCCGCAACGCTCCAGAAACACCACGTTGAGCCCGATATAGCCGACTCCGCCCGGCGTGGTGCGGCCGGTGAAGGCGGCGGCGACCTGCACAGCCAGGGCTCGCCACCAGGGCAGGGACGTACGTGTCGACCCCAATATGGACAGCGTCTGTGGCAGCAGCGCCGCGAGACCGAGCAGGACGGTCACGACGAGCCAGCCGATATCGGCGCCGCGGAGCGAGGTCAACACCGCGCGCATGCTCGACAGCTGTGGCACCAGCACGTACACCGCCAGCCCACCGACCACGAGGAAGGCCAGCGTGCTGGGCCGCACCGGAGACCGGAACGAGGGCACCGGGCTGTCGATCCGCGCAGCGAGGACGTCACGGAGTTCCAGCAGCAGATCCGCCTGGTTCAGCTGCGTGCGGATTCGACGTGGAAGGGCGAGCGGCTGCAAGTAGGGCAGCGCCGCGGCGAGGTCGCGGCGCGGCAACACCGCTGTTGCGCCGGCCACGGCCCGTTCGGCACCGACGCGTGACGCGATGGATGTCATCACCTCGGCGATGTCCTGGGCGAGTCGTTGCCGGCTCGCACCTGCCCGGGCGAACACGAAGTCCAGCAGCCACGGCCCCTCTTCCTCATCGACGAGGATGTTCTTCGCCCGCAGGTCGTGATGGGCAATGCGTGCCACGCCGAGCCGATGCACCTGCTGCCACACCGCCCGCACGAGGTCGTCACCGATCTGCCCGGGCTCGAGGTCGCTGAGCCGGCGCCCCTCGACGCGCCGGTGCACCACCAGGGCCGGCATATGCTCGGGGCGCAAGGCCATCACGACCGAGGGCGTGCGCACCCCGGCACGCTCGGCGAGGAGAGTGACGAACGCCTGGTGCTCGACCTCGTGCAGCGGCGTGGACAGCCGGGGTTCGTCCTCCACCTCCAACGAGGCGACCAGCCGCCGCAACTTGTAGAACGGCCCGGCCCGCCGGCGCAGTCGTCGTACCACCTCCACCTCCAGCCGCTGGCCGTCGGAGGTGGACGCCTCGAAGGTGAGAGGGCCGAACAAGTGGCTGTGCCGCACGGGGACCAAGTCGACGCCCTCCATGCCGGCCGTCTCCAACGCATGCACGATGCCCGCCCCGGATGTGCGGCGACGTGGTGCCCCCAGGACGAGGTGAGAGACGGTGCCGATACCCCAGCCGAGGAAGGCGCCGGCAAAGACGCCCAGCGGAAGGTGAGTGCCGCGGTAGACGTCGGCGACACCGACGAGGACGACGCCGGCCCACGTCAAACTGCGGGAGGTGCGGTTCAGGTACGGTCCGACCGTGGTGGTGAGGGCCGCCGCCACCGCGGTGTGACCGGACGGAAAGCCGAACCCGGCGGCGGGTGCCCGCACCGCCGGGTTCTCAGCCAGCAAGGAAAACATCTCCCGCGTGCCGATCGCCCATCCGATGACTCGCGCCGTGAACCAGCCCGCCACACCGGTTGCGGCGAGAGCGGCGGCCAGCCGGAAGCGGTTCAGATACAGCGCCAGCGCCGTGGTGACGGCGATGCCGGCCCAGGACCCGACCCAGGTCAGCACCGCCCACAACGGCGCGGACGGACGCGGCAGTCGCTGAATCTCGACGAAGATCGCGGACTCGACCGTGTTGACGTCGTCAGGCAATGCCAGCAGGCAACAGGCGGTGACCACGACGGCAGCAACCAGCAGACGCGCCGCGTCGCCCGGATGCCGGCCGATCGACAGGCTCCGCGCGGAGCGTTGCCTGGTCGAATCGTGCCGCTCGGGTTCGCTGTGCACCGCGTACCACCACCTCGGCGGTGACTTACCCACGATGCGGCAACGAAAGCGCCACATCTGCCGCCATGTTTCTCCTGACGGCTTGAGCCAGGTCAGCAGCGAGTCCCGTGCCGTTAGGTAGCCCTCTACGTCCCGAACAGCTGCTCGCCGCTGACCCGGTCGTGGACCAGCCGGTCGATTCGACGGGCCGCGTCCTTGGCCAGACGGTAGAGGACCATGCAGCCGACCGTTGTGCCGGTTCAGTTCGTGTTGGAGAACGCGGAGCTCAGGTTTCCGACCCGCCGTGCGCGAGCGGCTGAGCACCGAGACCGGCTGGCCCCACCCCGTCCGCCGGGTCCTCGGGCTCCCAGCGCAGTAGGTCGCCGGGCTGGCAATCGAGCACCTGGCACAGGGCAGCGAGTGTTGTGAAGCGCACCGCCTTGGCACGGCCGTTCTTGAGTACCGCCAGGTTGGCTGGCGTGATCCCGACGCGCTCCGCGAGCAGACCCACGGACATCTTGCGCCTGGCCAGCATCACGTCGATGTCGACGACGATCGGCATCAGATCACCTCGTTGAGCTCGCCCTGCAGATGGTGCGCCTCGGCGTCGCGGGCGACCGCCTGAGCCAGCAGCATCCGCATGACGAGCACGATCAGTGCGACCCCGGCAGCGATCAGGGACGCCCCGCAGATGAGCAGCACGATGCCGGGAGCCACGGCTTCGCCCGGCGCGAGGGCGACCGCGAGCCCGAACGTGAGGGCGGACGCCGCGGTGATCGCGCCGATCACGATGTCGACGTACCGGAAGGCAGCATGGGAGAACACTGTGCCTCGCCGAACCATCGTCAGCAGCCGCCATACGCATACCGCGGTGACCTGCATGGTCACGATGCCCAGGATGACGATGGTGACAACTGGGACGCGCACACCGGCGGGCGCCTCCTCGAGGTCGGCCCAGAACAGCGGCACCATCACCGCCTGCACGAACAGCGAACCAGCAAGCGCGATCGCGAGCACGAGGCGTAGCGCAAGGACAGTCACGTTTCCCATCGAGTCTCCTCTAATCGAAAGACAACGCAAACCTATCGATAATCAATATGTATCGCAAGCGAATCGTTGACCGCAATTCAGCGTCATGAGGCGTCGCCGCGTTGACGGCAGATCCCGACCACGCACGCTTCGCCGGGACAGTCCTCATCGGGCGTCGGGTTGCCGACCACATGGATAACGGCCGCGTTGTCCCCATGGACATACGGTGTTCCCATGAGTGCCCGCCGCTGGGTCGTCAGCCTCGAGCGTGCCTGGGACGCAGCTCGGCTGCGACTGGCCGGCTCACGGCCGCCTGCCCACTTCCGGATCGAGCCGTACGTCGGGCACGGCGGCGCCGAGGGGGTGGTCGTGCGGGGCCGGGTCCTCGACGACCCGCCGTCCTCGGAGGCGGTCGAGGGCGAGGGAGTCGGCGCCGCGGTACGCCGTACGCTGCGGCACTTCGCGACCGACGAACTCCCAGGCGTGCCGCTGCGGGTGGCCGTCGCGGGCACGACCGCCCAGGCCGTCACCGACGCCGAGGGCTACTTCCTGGCCCGGCTCCGCCCGAACTCCGACAAGCTCGTGCGGCCCTGGACCAGCGGGAGCGTCGAGCTCGACGGCGAGTACCGGGGGCTGACCGACCCGTACACCACACCGCTCGAGGTGCGGGTCCCAGAACCAGACGTGAGGTTCGGGATCCTCTCCGACATCGACGACACGATCCTGGAGACCGGCGTCCAGCGGGCCGGTCAGATGATCCGTCAGACGTTCACGAAGTCCGCCCTCACTCGTACGCCGTTCCCGGGAGCACCGGAGCTGTACCGCGACCTCGCGGCCGAAGGCAACCCGGTCTTCTACGTCTCGTCGAGCCCCTGGAACCTGCACGCTCTCCTGGTCGCGTTCCTGCGGCACCGCGGGTTTCCGATGGGGCCGGTGCTGCTGCGTGATCTGCTCGGCACCACTGCCGGCCGCGAGCAGAAGACCGGCCGCATCCGGGAGATCCTCGACCTGCACCCCGAGCTGCCGTTCGTCCTGATCGGCGACTCCGGGGAGAAGGACCCCGAGATCTACGCCGACATCGTCCGGGCGCACCCCGGACGGATCCTCGCGGTCTACATCCGCGAGGTGCGACTCGACCCGGGAGACGGTCGCGTCGAGCAGGTCTCGCGAGCGTGGGGCCAGGACGTGCCGTTCGTGCTCGCTGCCGACAGCGACGCCGTACGCCGGCACGCCACCGAGCTCGGCCTGCTCTGAGCCGACACCGGGTGCCTAGGGCCGGGCCTTTCCCCATGCAACAGCTGGCCGTCCGGCAGCGTTCCGTGCGCGCTCCGCGGGGCATTCATCCTGCTGTTCGCGCTCACGTTGGGTGATCGCCGGCTGGCCACAGCTCGCGCCGGCCATCCTGGTACTCGGCCACGGGAGCCACACCGTGTCGTACGCGGTCGCCGGGGTCTGCGCCCTGGCGGCAGCCGTCACCATCGCGCCGGTGCAGCGCGTGCGCTGACCAGTTCCACGTACCGTCACCACGCCACCCGTTCGGGCTATGTGCGTAATCCGCTGGCAGGCGCAGGCTGAATGGAG
>DASSKO010000204.1:0-57648 GCA_035690425.1 Nocardioidaceae bacterium | reverse complement strand
CGTCGACCACCTCGACGGCCGTCGCCGGCCGGCGTGGGAGTTCGTGCCCGACAGCGTCGCCTGCGCCGGCGAGTGGTTGCGAGGGCAGGCCGGCTAGCTCAGGGAGCTCGCGGGACGGCGGCGCTGCTCAGTCGGTGTCCTCGTCGGTCTCTTCGTCGGGTTCGACGTGCTCCAGCGGCCCCTGGGCGCTCTGCACGTTCTCCGTCTCGTCCGGGTCGTCGAGATGCGTGCGGGTCTCGTCGTCGATCGCGTTCACTGCCATGGCCGACTCGATGTCCTCGTCGTCAGGCGCGTCGTCACTGCGGTCCGGGCGTTTCGGCTGTTCCGTCATGGCGTGGTCATACCCGCCACCCGGACGCGATTAACCGGCGAGGCTGTGATGCTCGAGCGCCTTGCCCAGGTGCACCGAGTCGGCCTGGTCGGCGTAGTAGCCGAAGGCCGGCACCTCGGTGTAGCCGCTGCTGCGGTAGAGCCCGATCGCCTGTGGCTGCGCCAGCCCGGTCTCCAGCGCGAGGAAGTCGATCCCCGCGGCGGTGGCCGACTCCTCGATCGCCGCGAGCATCTGCCGCGACAGGCCCTGACCCCGCGCCTGGGGTACGACGTACATGCGCTTGATCTCCGCCGGGCTCGTGCCGGGGATCAGCCGACCGGGCACCTGCCGGCGCCAGCCGCCCATGGCGACCGGCCGGCCGTCGACGTACCCCACGGCGAACCACCCGTCCGGAGCCACGAACTCGGCGCGGTCGATCGGTGCGACGTCGCCTTCGTCGCCGTACAGCCGGGCGTACTCGGACTGGACGGCCGCGACCATCGAGACGACGTCGGGATGGTCGTAGGCCCGGGGCTGAAGCTGCACGAGGTGATCCTAGTCCGGTCGCCAGCTGCTCACCGCGTGCGCCACGTTGACACCGACGATGCCGACCCAGGCTGCGATGATGCCTGCCAGCTCGCCGGTACCGCCCGCGATCGCGGTGATCGGGATGCCGGTGCCCAGCGAGACGAAGCCGAGGATCATCTGGCGCTGGCCGGCCTTCTTGTCGAGGTGCTTCGAGCCTCGCGTCCGCTCGGCGACCTGCGCGTCGACCCTGGCGGTGATCCGCGCGTCGATCTTGTCCACGAACGACTCGACCAGCTCCTGCTCGAAGCTGCGACCGAGCTCACGGCGCGCCTCCAGTGCCGCTTCGAGCTCCTCGGTCGTGGCCTTCTCGATCTCCCCCACGACCGCAGAGATTAGAGGTATTGCCCGGTGTTCGCCACCGTGTCGATGGACCGGCCGGCCTCGGTGCCCTCCTTGCCTGAGATCAGCGTGCGGATGAAGACGATCCGCTCACCCTTCTTGCCGGAGATCCGGGCCCAGTCGTCGGGGTTGGTGGTGTTGGGCAGGTCCTCGTTCTCCTTGAACTCGTCGACGCACGCCTGCAGCAGATGTTGCACCCGCAGGCCGCGCTGGGAGTTGTCGAGCAGGTCCTTGATCGCCATCTTCTTCGCCCGGTCGACGATGTTCTGGATCATCGCGCCGGAGTTGAAGTCCTTGAAGTACAGGATCTCCTTGTCACCGTTGGCGTAGGTGACCTCCAGGAATCGGTTCTCCTCGCTCTCGGTGTACATCCGCTCGACCGTGCGCTGGATCATGCCCGCGGCGCAGGATTCCCGGTCATCGCCCCACTCCTCGAGGTCGTCCTCGTGCAACGGCAGGTTGGCGGTGAGGTACTTGCTGAAGATGTCGCGGGCCGACTCGGCGTCGGGCCGCTCGATCTTGATCTTCACGTCCAGCCGGCCGGGCCGCAGGATCGCCGGGTCGATCATGTCCTCGCGGTTGGAGGCGCCGATCACGATGACGTTCTCGAGGCCCTCGACCCCGTCGATCTCGCTGAGCAGCTGCGGCACGATGGTGTTCTCGACGTCGGAGGAGACACCGGATCCGCGGGTGCGGAACAGTGAGTCCATCTCGTCGAAGAACACGATTACCGGCGTGCCCTCGCTGGCCTTCTCCCGGGCCCGCTGGAAGACCAGCCGGATGTGCCGCTCCGTCTCCCCGACGTACTTGTTGAGCAGCTCGGGGCCTTTGATGTTGAGGAAGTACGACCTGCCAGCCTTGCCCTCCTCACCGCCGGTCTTGGCGGCCACCTTCTTGGCCAGCGAGTTGGCGACCGCCTTCGCGATCAGCGTCTTGCCGCATCCGGGCGGGCCGTAGAGCAGCACGCCCTTGGGTGGCTTCAGCTCGTGCTCGACGAAGATGTCGGGGTAGAGGTAGGGCAGCTCGATCGCGTCGCGGATCGCCTCGATCTGGCCCATCAGACCGCCGATGTTGGCGTAGTCGATGTCGGGGACCTCTTCGAGGATGAGCTCCTCGACCTCGCTCTTGGGGATCCGCTCGTAGACGTACCCGGCCCGGGCATCGAGCAGCAACGAGTCGCCGGCACGCATCTTCGAGCCTCGCAGCGGCTCGGCGATGCGCACGATCCGCTCCTCGTCGGCGTTGGCGATGACGAGCGCACGCTCTCCGTCGGCCAGCAGCTCCTTGAGCATGACGACCTCGCCGACCTGCTCGTACTCGAGGGCGGCGACGACGTTGAGTGCCTCGTTGAGCATGACCTCCTGGCCCTTGTGGACCTGGGCGAGATCGACGCTCGGGCTGACGCTGACCCGCAGCTTGCGCCCGCCCGTGAAAATGTCGACGGTGTCGTCGTCGTTGCGTTGCAGATACGTGCCGAAGCCCGACGGCGGCTGCGCCAGCCGGTCGACCTCCTCCTTCAGCGTCATGATCTGGTCGCGTGCCTCACGCAGCGTCTCCGCGAGCCGCTCGTTCTGCGCGGTCACCTGGGCCAGTGAGGCCTGGGTCTCCGCGAGATGCTGCTCCACCGCGCGCGTGTGCCCGGGGTGGGTGCTGAGCCGGCGACGGAGCTCGGTGACCTCCTGCTCGAGGAAGTGCACCTGGCTTGCGAGCTCCTCTGGCGTGTGTCTGTGGTCGTCGTGCATCGACACCGTCATCACCTCCGTAGCAGGACTACACGATGACCCTACCTGGGTGGGCGCGAGAACATAGTGCCTCTGCCGAGTGTGTCGGAATTGACACCTTGGTGGCGCATTACTGGCCGGGCACGTCGCTGGGCCGGGGGCCGCTGTAGTCCTCGCCGTAGGCGCCTGGCGCGGGCCGGCGCCGCCTGGCCGGCGCCGAGTGGCCGTGCGCCATCCGCCGGGCAGTGACCAGGAAGCCGGTGTGGCCGTTCATCGTGTGATCGGGCCGCACCGCCAGTCCCTCGACGTGCCACGACCGCACGAGTGTCTCCCAGGCGTGCGGCTCGGTGAACTCGCCGTGGGCACGCAGCGTCTCCACCATCCTCGACAGCTGGGTCGTGGTCGCCACGTAGGCGCACACGAGTCCGCCCGCCATCAGCGCCCGCCCGGCGATGTCGACGCACTCCCACGGCGCGAGCATGTCCAGCACGATCCGGTCGACGTCGGTGTCGTCGAGGCTGTGCACGAGGTCGCCGACCGTCAACCGCCAGGCCGGGTGCTCGTGGCCGAAGAACTTGCCTACGTTGCTGCGGGCGATCGTGGCGAAGTCCTCGCGCCGCTCGTACGACGAGACCCTGCCATGCTCACCGACCGCACGCAGCAGCGAGCAGGTCAGCGCACCGGAGCCGACGCCTGCTTCGACGACGTGTGCTCCCGGGAAGATGTCGGCCATCGCGACGATCTGCGCGGCGTCCTTGGGATAGACCACGGCGGCGCCACGCGGCATCGACGTGACGTACTCGTTGAGCAGCGGCCGAAGCACGAGGTAGTCGACCCCACCGGCGCTGCGTACGACGATGCCCTCCGGGCTGCCGATCATCGCATCGTGGTCGATCCCGCCCTTGGTGGTGTGGAACCGTTTGCCGGCTTCGAGGCAGATGTTGTGCCGGCGTCCCTTCGGGTCGGTCAGCCGGACCCACTCCCCCGCCTGCATCGGCCCCCGGCGTACGCCGGACATCGCCGCGGAAGCTGGCGTGGAGGACTGCTCAGACATGCGCGGAAGCGTAGCCGTCTCGGACATGGCGTCCGTCCGGCGGCCTCAGGCGGTGGCGAACGCCTTGTCTACATCGGCCGACGCCAGCACACCGAAGATCTGACCGTCGGGCTCGACGAGGACGTACTCGCTGGACGGAGCGGCCTGCATCGCCAGCAGCAGAGCCTCCCCGGACAGTCCGGCATCGAGCAGCAGGCCGGGCTGCACAGGGCGCGAGACCGCGCCCACACTGATCCAGGGCCGCCGCTCCTCGGGGGTGGCGGTCACCGACGACTCGATCACGACGCCGCGCGGCGTGCCGTCGGAGTCGATCACGATGATGCCGCCGGCCTGCTCGGTCTCGGCACGTCGCAGCGCCTCGGCCAGGGGAAGGTCGCGTTCTACGCCGATCGCCCGGCGCGCGATCTTGCGCGCGTGCAGCGCGGGCAGCTTCCGGCGAATCTTGGCGCCGAGCAGCGATTGCGAGGCGCCTTCCCACAGGAACAGACCGATGATGCCGGCGATGACGTAGTCGAAGATCTGTGGTTGCAGTGCGGTGAGCGAACCGAGCACGAACGGGGTGGCAAATGCAAGGACCGCGACGACGCGGCCCGCCCAGCCCGCCACGGTCGTGGCCAGGTGGGGTCGCCTGCTCACCCACCACACGAGGGCGCGCAGCACCCTGCCCCCGTCCAACGGCAGGCCAGGCACCAGGTTCAGCAGCCCGACGACGATGTTGGCGAAGGCCAGCCCCCTGACCACAAAGGTGAGCAACCCGTCTGGGGCGGGCTCGACCGCAAGGTAGGCAAGCCCGCCGATGGCCAGCGAGGTCAGCGGTCCGACGAACGCGACGACGAACTCCCGCCATGGGGTCTGCGGCTCACCCTCGATCTCGGTGACACCACCGAGGAAGTGCAGCGTCACCGAGCGCACCGGCAGCCCGAACCCCCGGGCGGCGAACGCGTGCGAGAGCTCGTGCAGCAGCACGGACAGATACAGCAGTACGGCGAACGCCAGCCCGGCGACATAGGCCAGGTTGCCCAGCCCCGGCGCCTCGGCCTCGATGCGGGGAGCGAACAAGACGGCGATGAAGACGGCGATCAGCAGCCACGACGCACGGACCAGCACGTCGACACCGGCGATCCTGGCGATGCGCAGGGTGCCGGGTGGACGCGCGCGCGGTGTCGGAGAGCGGGGGCCCTGCTGGCTCGAGTCTGGCTGCACCCCCTCACGGTAGTCGGCGGCCCCCAGCCACTGCACTGACCGGCTCCGGGTCGACGTCGGCGGGCCTCCCGGTGGGTGTCGGCGCGGTGACCTAGCCTTGCGGGCATGAACGTCGCACCCGCTGTCTGCGCGAGCCCCGACCATGTCGCTGTGGCCGCTGTGGCCGCTGTGGCCGCTGAGGCCGCTGACTTCGATGACGGCAAGACCCGCTCGCTGTCGCCCAGCCGCGCCGGTGACTTCATGACCTGTCCCCTGCTCTACCGCTTCCGCGTGGTCGACAAGCTGCCCGAGGCGCCGAGCCGCGCCGCGGTCCGGGGCACGGTCGTCCACTCGGTCCTCGAGCGGCTCTTCGACCTGCCGGCGAGCGAGCGCACGCCCGCACGGGCCGGAGAGATGCTGCGGCCGGCCTGGGACGACCTGCGGGAGACCTCCCCCGAGCTCGCGGAGATGTTCGGCGACGAGCAGGCGGACCTCGCCGGGTGGCTCGAGGAGTGCGCGTCGTTGCTGCGGCGCTACTTCACCTTGGAGGACCCGAGCCGGCTCGAGCCGGCCGAGCGAGAGCTCTACGTGGAGACGCTGCTGGAGTCCGGGTTGACGCTGCGGGGCTACATCGACCGCGTCGATGTGGCACCGACCGGCGAGATCCGCATCGTCGACTACAAGACCGGCAAGGCGCCTGGCGCCAACTTCGAGGCCAAGGCGCTGTTCCAGATGAAGTTCTACGCACTGGTGGTGTGGCGCTTGCGGGGCGTGCTGCCCCGGATGCTCCAGCTCGTCTATCTCGGCAGCGGCGAGATGCTGCGCTACCAGCCCGAGGAGCGTGACCTGCTCGCGACCGAGCGCAAGGTGGAGGCGTTGTGGTCGGCCATCCAGCGGGCGACCGAGACCGGCGACTGGCGGCCGCACAAGTCGGTGCTGTGCGGGTGGTGCGACCACCAGGCGATCTGCCCGTCGTGGGGCGGCACTCCCCCACCGCTGCCCCGGCCGTGACTACCGCGGCGGATACAGGTGGCAGGCGACGTCGACGCCACCGGCCGGGCGCAGGCCGGGGTCTTCCCCTTCGTAGAAGTCCACCTCCACACCATCGGTGCCGGTGCGCTGTTCGCGCACACCTCGCCACAGCGGCTCGTCCGGGTCGTCCGCCCGAGCCTCCCGCAGCAGCTGCTCGACGGCTGCGCCCGATGAGCCCCTGCCTGCCCGCAGCAGCGCCTGGTGTGACGGTTCGTCCAGCTCGTCCAGCGAGCGGACGGTGTTCTGCTCGCCGTCGAATGCATCCTCGCCCCGCCGCAGCCAATGCCCCTCGATCAGGGTCTTCAGGTCGCGGGACTCCCAGCCGCACATGTCGAACGCCGCAGGGCAGCGGGGGTGGAAGGAGCACCCCAGTGGAGGGCTCGCGGCGTCGGGGATCTCGCCGCGAGGCAGGTCACGTGGCAGCGACCTGTCGGGGTCCGGCTCAGGGATCGCCTGCAGCAGCGACTTGGTGTAGGGATGTTTGGGGTCGGCGAAGATCTCCTCGGTCGAGCCGATCTCGACGATCCGGCCGAGGTACATGATCGCCACCCGGTCACAGAAGAACTTCGCGCTGGCCAGGTCGTGGGTGATGTAGACGTAGGTGAGGTCCAGCTCCGTCTTCAGGTCCAGCATCAGCTGCAGGATCTTGGCTCGAACACTCATGTCCAGGGCGGACACCGGCTCGTCGGCGACCAGCAGCACGGGGTCGAGGATGATCGCCCGGGCCAGCACCGCACGTTGCTTCTGACCACCCGACAGGTCGCTCGGATACTTGGTGAGGAAGCGCTCGGGCGGCGTGAGACCGACCCGGTCGAGGGCGTCGGCCACCCGCTGCCGTAGGTCGTCCTTCGACGCCAGACCATGGATCCGCAGTGGATGACCGACGGCGGTCTCGATGTCCATCGACGGGTTGAGCGCCGCGTGCGGGTCCTGGAACACCATCTGGAGGTCGCGGCGCAGAGCGCGCAGCTTGCCGTCCGACAACGAGCCCAGGTCCTGGCCGTCGTACTCGATCGTGCCCTTCGTCGCGGCGACGAGGCCGAGGAGCGCACGTCCGAGCGTGGTCTTGCCACTCCCCGACTCCCCGACGAGGCCGAGCACCTCGCCCTTGCGGAGCTCGACGCTGACTCCGTCGACAGCCTTCACGGTCCCGGTGTCGAGCCCGAACAGCCGGGCGAAGGTGCCGCCCCGCAACTGGTAGTGGACCTCCACGTCGCGCAGCGACATGATCGGGTCGCCGTGTGCCGGCCCGGCCGCGCTTCCCTGGACCTCAGGCTTCGTCGGCAACGCTGATCTCCTCCCGCTGCAGAGGACGGGCGCCCTCCTCGGTCACATACTCCTCCGGGCCGTGCAGCCAGCACTCGACCAGGTGACCCGTCCCGACCGAGGTGTCGACCGGCACCTTGTCGACGCAGACCTGCATGGCGTGCGGGCACCGCGGATGGAACCGGCATCCACTCGGCGGCTCCACCAGGTCGGGCGGTGCGCCTGGGATGAAATGCAGGCCGGTGGTGGACAAGGAGATGGTCGACTTCAACAGTGCTTGCGTGTAGGGGTGCTGGGGATCGCGGAAGACTTGCTCGGCATCGCCGATCTCGACGATCTTGCCGGCATACATCACCGCTACCCGGTCACAGGCCTCGGCGATGATGCCGAGGTTGTGGGTGATCAGCAGCAGCGAGGTGTCGAACTCCCGGCGTAGGTCGTGCAGGATGCGGATGATCTGTGCTTCGACGAGTACGTCGAGCGCAGTGGTGGGCTCGTCCGCGACCACGAACGACGGACGCAGCACCAGCGCGAGTGCGATCATCAACCGCTGCCGCATGCCTCCGGAGAACTCGTGCGGGTAGGAGCCGTAGCGGGTCGGAGGGATGCCCATCACGCGCAGGATCTCCAGCGCGCGGTGTCTGCTGTCTTCCTTGCTCGCGCCCGGAGCGTGCAGCTTGAGGATCTCCTCGAAGTGCTCGGAGATCCGCATCAGCGGATTGAGCCGGGTCATCGGCTCCTGGAAGATCATGCCGAGCCGAGGGCCGCGGTAGGCGCGCATCTGCTTGCGCGTCTTGGTCTGCAGGTCCTCGCTCTCGAACAGAATCTCGCCGTCGGTCTGCGAACCATCCGGGAGCAGGCCGACCAGTCCCCGACCCAGTGTCGACTTGCCGCTGCCGGACTCGCCGACCAGGCCCAGCGTCTCTCCCTTGCGCAGGTCGAAGCTGACGCCGTCGACGGCGCGCACGGCCCCACGGTCGGTGCCGTACCAGACCCGCAGGTCGCGGACCGACAGCACGACATCGCTCACGGGGTCGCTCGTGCGGCCCGACTGCTCGTTCGTCACAGGTCCACCTGTCCCTTTCCGGCTTCGAAGGCAACAGCCTCCCGGGGCGGCAGCGTGAACGGTCGCAGCCGCCGCTTGCGCAGGGTCGGGTTGAACGTCTCGTTCATTCCTTCGCCGACGAAGGTGAGACCGGTCACCAGCAGCACGATCGCCAACCCCGGGAAGACACCCGTCCACCAGATCCCGGCTCCGGCGTCGTCCAGCGCTCGCTGCAGGTCATAACCCCACTCGGCGGCCTCGTTGGGCTGGATGCCGAGCCCGAGGAAGCCGAGCGCGGCCAGCGTGCCGATGGCGTCGGCAGCGTTGAGGGTGCCGATGACGGGCACGTTCTGCACCACGTTGCCGAAGAGGTACTTCGTCATCACCGTGCGCTTGGGCGCACCGATGGCGCGCGCCGCCTCGACGTAGGTGGCCTCGCGAGCGCTCACGGTCGTGTTGCGCACGACCCGGAAGTACTGGGGCACGTAGATGACGGTCAGCGCGACTCCGGCCGCCGCGATGCCACCCCCGAAGAGGTCGGTGAGCAGGAACGAGAACACGATCGCCAGCAGCAGCGAGGGAAAGGCGTAGAGCGCGTCCATGAGCAGGACCAGCATCCTGTCGAGCGAGCCGCCGAGATAGCCGGAGACGAGCCCGAGGGGCGCACCGATCGCCACCGAGAGGATGACCGAGATGGCCACCACCTCCAACGCCGTACGCGATCCCCAGACGATGCGGGACCACACGTCGTAGGAGCCGCTGGTGGTGGTGCCGAGCAGGAAGTCACCACCGGGGGGTGCTGACTTGGGGAACCGTTCTCCGTCGGGATAGCGCACCTGGGCGAAGTCGAATGGTGCGATCCAGGGCGCGAACACCGCCAGGATGACGAAGATTCCGACCAGCAACATCCCGGCGAGCAGGATCCAGCGGGCGAACCCGGTGGTCTGCCGGAACGGGGCAACGAGACGGCTAGCCCATGTCATCAGTAGAGCCCATCAGTAGCGCACCCTTGGGTCGATCAAAGCGTTGACGATGTCGATGACGATGCTGACCACCACGACCACGACCGCGAACAACGTGATGATGCCCTGCACCGCGGCGTAGTCACGGTTGTTGATGTACTGCACCAGCTCGTTGCCGAGCCCCGGCCAGTTGAACGTGGCCTCGGTAAGGATTGCTCCGGACATCAGCAGCGCGACCTGCAGGCCGATCACGGTGACCACCGGGACCAGCGCGTTGCGGAACGCGTGCGCACGCATCAGCCGCACCTCGCCGATGCCGCGGGCACGGGCCGCCTCGATGTAGTCCCCGCGCAGGGACTGCAGCACGTTGACCCGCACCAGTCGGATGAAGATGCCGCTCAGCAGCAGGCCGAGCGTGCACGCCGGCATGATCAGGTGCTCGAGGATGTCGAGGATGGCCTCGGAGTTGCCGGCGATGATCGCGTCGAGCAGCAGGATATGGGTCCTCTCCTCGACCTCGAAGATCGTGATGGGCGAGGCCGCCCCCGATGCCGGCAGCCAGCCCAGCGCACCGGCGAAGAACAGCTGGAAGAGCAGTCCCCAGTAGAACACCGGCGCCGCGTAGGTGATCACGCCGAAGATCCGGATGACGACATCACCGGCACTGTCGCGGAACCGGCCCGCGACCATGCCCAGTGGGAGGCCGATCGTCAGCGCCACGATGAACGCGGCCACAGCCAGCGTCAAGGTGGCACCGCCGTTCTCCTGCACGATGTCGATGATCGCCCGGTTGTCGGTGATCGTCTCACCGAACTGCAGCGTGGCCACGTCTTTGAGGTAGTCGAGGTACTGCACGATCAGCGGGCGATCGAGCCCCAGCGCCGCCCGACGCTCCGCCTGCGCCGCCTCGGACAGCCGGCCACCGACCGTGGCGGAGACCGGGTCGCCCGGTGCGACGCGGAGCAGCAGGAAGACGATGGTCGTGAGGAGGAAGACCATCGGGATGATCAGCAACAGCCGCTGCGCGATGTAGCGCGGCAGCGAGCCGCCAGCAGACGCCATCGGTTCCCTTCCAGGTTGTCTAGAGGCGAGTACGGCGAAACATCTGTTGTGTCGGGCCGGTTCGGCGCGACCATTGAAGCGTTACATGCCGCGGGAGGGGACGACCAGTCGTGTAGCCCGGTCGTCCCCTCCCTCAGCCGACTCAGCCCTCCTTGGAGACCAGCCACATCCGGAAGATGAATGCCGGACCGAGCGTGCTCTCGACGCCGGTCATCCCCGGGCCTGCCACCGCGATGTTCTTGCCCACCCAGCTCGGGACCACGGGCACGTCCTCGGCCACGATCCGCTGCAGCTCGGCAATGATCTCCTCGCGCTTGTCGGCGTTGGTCGCGGCCTGCTCGGCGGCGATCAGCTTGTTGACCCGTTCGCTGGAGTAGTTGTTGGCGTAGAAGCCCCCGTCGACCAGGAACGGCGACAGGTAGTTGTCGGCGTCCAGGAAGTCGGGGAACCAGCCCAGCTGGAACAGGTCGTAGGCGCCCTCCTTGTAGAGGTTTTGGTACTGCGTCCACTCCGCGCTCTTGATCTCGACGTTGAACAGCCCGCTGTCCTCGAGCTGGCGCGCGAGCTCGTTGGCCTCGTCGACCGCGTTCGGACCGTAGTGCGACGGGGTGTAGCCGAGCGACAGGTTGACCGGCGTCTGGATGCCAGCGTCGGAGAGGAGCTTCTTGGCCTCGGCAACGCTGTTCTCGCCGTACTTCTGTGCGAACGCGTCGATCTGGCCCACGAAGCCCGGCGGGACCAGCGAGTACAGCGGGTCGACCGTGCCGGAGTAGGCGTTCTTGGCGATTGCCTCGCGGTCGATGAGCTCGGCCACAGCCTGCCGAGTCGCCTTGTCCTTGCCGACCGGAGTGCCGAGCTGCCACACGAAGTAACGGATCTCCGAACCGTCGCCCTCGATCACCTCGACGGAGTCGCTGGTCTTGAGGTCGTTGATGTCGGTCGGGCTCAGCGAGCGCCACGCGACGTCGACGTCACCGTTTTCCACCGCCTGCTTCAGCTGCGCCGGCTGCTGGAAGTAGGAGACGAACACCCGCTCGGACTGCGGCTGCTTCGGTCCGTCGTACTCCGGGTTGGCGGTAAGCACGGCCTGCTGACCGTCCTCGTACTGGTCCATGCTGAACGGCCCGGAGCCCACGGCCTCGGTGTTGTCGATCAGATCGTCGGCCGGGAACACCTCTTCGTCGACGATCGCCGCGGCGTTGGTGGTCAGGACGAACTGCCAGGTCGTGTCCGGCTTGTTGAGGTGGAAGACGATCTCGGTGTCGCTCGGAGTCTCGATCGCGTCGGGGTCGACGCCGCCGTCCTTGCTCGTGATGCTGGACAGCAGGCCGGACGCGCCGTTCGGGTCGGCGATGGCGATGTTGCGCTCGAGGCTGAACTTCACGTCGGAGGACGTGAGTGCGTTGCCGTTGGCGAAGGTCAGGCCGTCCTTGAGCGTGCAGGTGAAGGTCTGCGGGTCGGTGTACTTGCAGGACTGTGCTGCGTCACCCTGCGGCTTGTTCTCGCCGGCGGGGATCGTCAGCAGGGTCTGGTACATGTTGTACATCAGCGTCCACGACCCGAGGTCGTAGGCGCCGGCGGGGTCCAGCGAGGTCACCTTGTCGGTGGTGCCGAGGATCCAGGAGGCGCCCAGATCCGAGGACCCGCCGCTGGCCTCGCTCCCGCCGCCACCGTCGTCGCCTCCACAAGCCGCCAGCGACACCGTCATGACACCAGCGCTAGCCAGCGCCAGGAGTCGTCTCCGCACCACGTTGCACCTCACGATCGCGCTGTCCCTCGTCGGGACCGGATAGGTCAGAATGGACGGGAGACTACTCCCGCCGCTCGGCTACTGTAGGCCGCAACACAGCACAGCCGTGTCGCGGAATGGCAACGATTTCCCGGTCAACCGCTTGCGGCCACGCAGAGGCCGGAGAGGTCACCCACGGCGACAGCACGCAGGTCGGCGCGGAAGACCCTCCGGGCGGACGGCGGCACCTCGACGTGGTTGGGCACCACCAGCACCGCGCAGCCGGCCGCCTCGGCCGAGGTCGCTCCGGTCGCGGAGTCCTCGATCGCCAGGCAGTGCCGCGGATCGGCACCCAGCAACGCCGCCGCGGCCAGGTAGGGCTCGGGATGCGGCTTGCCGTTGTCGACCTCGTCGCCGACGACCATGGCGGAGAAGGTGTCCTCGGGAAGCGCGTCGACCACCGCTTGAGCGAAGCGGCGGTAGGACATGGTGACCAGGGCGGCCGGTATTCCCGACTCGACGTGGCCGACCAACAGCTCACGGGCACCCGGCCGCCACGGCACCTCGCGACGGACGGCCGCGACCACCTCGACCAGGAGCTCGTCGACGATCCGCTCCGGCGAGAGGTCGATGCCCATGTGCACCCGGATATAGGCGGCCGAGGTCAGCAGGTCGTTGCCGACGAGGTTCAGCGCGTGCTCGTGGCTCCAGCTTCCGTCGTACCGCTCGGCGAGGGCGAACTCCGCCGTGATCCACGCCGGCTCGGTGTCGACGAGGGTGCCGTCCATGTCCCACAGCACGGCGTGCGGCGCGGTGTGGCGGTGTGATCTGGTCATCGGCTCCACCTTCTCACCACGTGCTCTCGCCCACGATGCGATACGCCCCATCGCCGTCGCACAGTACCGCCTCCCGATTTGGCGGGGTACCCAGCCAAATAGGGAGTCTCCCCGCGAGAATGTCGCTGGGGAACTCCCCACTTGGCCGGGTACCTTGCCAAATCAGGGGGCGGCGGCAAGCGGAATCAGGTGGCGTTGAAGTACTTCGCCTCCGGGTGGTGCACGACCAGCGCGTCCGTCGACTGCTCTGGGTGCAGCTGCAGCTCCTCCGACAGCGAAACGCCGATCCGCTCCGGACGCAGCAGCCGGACCAGACTCGCGCGGTCCTCTAGCTCGGGACAGGCCGGGTAGCCGAAGGAGTACCGCGACCCGCGGTAGCCCTGCCGGAAGATCGCGCCCATGTCGTCGGAGTCCGCGCCGGAGAACCCGAGCTCGTCGCGCACCCGCGCATGCCAGTACTCCGCCAGCGCCTCCGTCAGCTGCACCGACAACCCGTGCAGCTCCAGGTAGTCCCGGTAGGCGTTCTTGGCGAACAGCTCACCGGTCACCTCCGCCACCCGCGACCCCATCGTCACCAGCTGGAAGCCGATCACGTCGAGCTCACCGGAGTCCTTCGCGCGGAAGTAGTCGGACAGGCACAGGTGCCGGTCACGACGCTGCCGCGGGAAGGTGAAGCGCGCGACCTCGTCGGTCTGCTTCTCCGCGTCGAGCACGACCAGGTCGTCACCGTCGGAGTAGCACGGCCAGTAGCCGTAGACCACTGCCGGCTCCATGATCCCCTCGGTCTGGATCCGGTCCAGCCAGGCCCGCAGCCGCGGTCGCCCCTCGGACTCCACCAGGTCCTCGTACGTCGGTCCGCCTTCGGCACGCGAGGTCTTCAGCCCCCACTGGCCCATGAACGTCGCCCGCTCGTCGAGGTAGGAGGCGAAGTCGGCCAGTGCGATGCCCTTCACGACACGGTCGCCCCAGAACGGCGGCGTGGGCACCGGGTTGGTCGTGCTCACGTCGGAGCGGGCCGGCATCTCGGCCGGCTCGGTCTCCACCGGCTTGACCGGGCGCACCCGCCGCTTGCGTCGCTCCGGCAGCGCCGCACCGGGTACGCCGCGCTTGACCGCCATGGCCGCATCCATCAGCCGCAGGCCCTCGAACGCGTCGCGGGCGTAGCGCACCTCGCCGGCGAACTGGTCGGCCAGGTCCTGCTCGACGTACGCGCGGGTCAATGCCGCGCCGCCCAGCAGGATCGGCCACCGCTCGCCGAGCTGGCGCTGGTCGATCTCCTCGAGGTTCTCCCGCATCACCACCGTGCTCTTGACCAGCAGTCCGGACATGCCGATGACATCGGCACGGTGCTCCTGGGCGGCGTCGATGATGGTGCTCACGGGCTGCTTGATCCCGAGGTTGACCACGTTGTAGCCGTTGTTGGACAAGATGATGTCGACCAGGTTCTTGCCGATGTCGTGCACGTCGCCCTTGACCGTGGCCAGCACGATCGTGCCCTTGCCTTCGTCCTCGTCCTCGACCTTCTCCATGTGCGGCTCGAGGTGCGCGACCGCCGCCTTCATCACCTCGGCCGACTGCAGCACGAACGGCAGCTGCATCTCGCCGGCGCCGAAGAGCTCACCGACGACCTTCATGCCGCCGAGCAGCTCGGTGTTGACGATCTCCAGGGCAGGTCGCCCGCTCTCGAGCGCCTCGTCGAGGTCGGCCTCGAGGCCCTTGCGCTCTCCGTCGATGATCCGCCGTCCGAGCCGCTCCGAGAGCGGCAGCGCCGCCAGCTCCGCGGCGCGGTCGGCCTTCGCGTCGGCGGCGGAGACCCCGGCGAACACCTCGAGCAGGTGCTGCAGCGGGTCGTGGCCCTCCCGGCGGCGGTCGTAGACCAGGTCGAGGGCAGCCTCGCGCTGCTCCTCGGGGATCTTCGACATGGGCATGATCCGGCTGGCGTGCACGATCGCGGAGTCCAGCCCCGCCTCCGCGCACTCGTGCAGGAACACCGAGTTGACGACATGCCGCGCGGCCGGGTTGAGGCCGAAGGAGATGTTGGACAGGCCCAGCACGGTCTGCACGTCCGGGCGCCGCCGCTTCAGCTCACGGATGGCCTCGATGGTCTCGATGCCGTCGCGGCGCGACTCCTCCTGGCCGGTGGCCAGCGTGAACGTGAGGCAGTCGATCAGCACGTCGTGGCCGGCGATGCCGTAGCGCTCCTGCAGGGTGTCGACGATCCGCTCGGCGATCGCGACCTTGTGCTCGGCGGTGCGGGCCTGGCCGGCCTCGTCGATGGTGAGCGCTACCAGGGCAGCGCCGTACTCGGACGCCAGCGAGGCGATCCGGGCGAAGCGTGACTCCGGACCCTCACCGTCCTCGAAGTTGACCGAGTTGAGCACGCAGCGACCGCCGAGCAGCTGCAGCCCGGCCTCGACGACCGCCGGCTCGGTCGAGTCCAGCACGATCGGCAGCGTCGACGACGTCGCGAACCGCGACGCGGCCTGGCGCATGTCCTCGACACCGTCACGGCCGACGTAGTCGACGCACAGGTCGAGCATGTGTGCGCCGTCGCGAATCTGGGCCCGGGCGATCTCGACACAGTCGTCCCACCGCTCCTCCAGCATGGCCTCGCGGAACGCCTTGCTGCCGTTGGCGTTGGTGCGCTCACCGATTGACAGGTAGGAGATGTCCTGGCGGAACGGCACGTGCTGGTACAGCGATGCCGCTCCGGGCTCGCTCTGCGGCTCGCGCCGGACCAGCTCGCGCCCGCCGACCCGCTGCACCAGCTGACGGATGTGCTCGGGCGTGGTGCCGCAGCAGCCGCCCACCAGCGCCAGCCCGTACTCGCGGGTGAAGGTGTCGTGGGCGTCGGCGAGCTCCTCCGGCGTCAACGGGTAGACGGCGCCGTCGGGGCCCAGCTGCGGCAGACCCGCGTTGGGCATGCACGCGAGGCTTACCCGGGCGTGTCGGGCCAGGTGCCGTAGGTGCTCGCTCATCTCTGCGGGACCGGTCGCGCAGTTCAGCCCGATCACGTCGATGCCGAGCGGCTCCAGGGCCGTCAGCGCCGCACCGATCTCGGTGCCCAGCAGCATCGTGCCGGTGGTCTCGACCGTGACGTTGACGATCACGGTGAGGTCGACGCCGGCGGCGTTGAGGGCGCGGCGCGCACCGATGGCCGCGGCCTTGGCTTGCAGCAGGTCCTGCGCGGTCTCGACCAGGATGGCGTCGGCGCCGCCGTCGATGAGGCCACGCACCTCCTCGGTGTAGGCATCGCGCAGGTCGGCGAACGGGGCGTGCCCGAGGGTCGGCAGCTTGGTGCCGGGACCGACCGAGCCGAGGACCCAGCGTGGCCGGTCGGGGGTCGCCCAGCGGTCGGCGGCTTCCCGGGCGATGCGAGCTCCCGCGAGGCTGAGCTCGTAGATGCGGTCGCTGATCGCGTACTCGCCCAGGTTCGCGAGGTTGCACCCGAAAGTGTTGGTGCCGACGCAGTCCGCTCCGGCCTCGAAGTAGGCGTCGTGGATCGCGGCCACCACGTCGGGACGGGTGACGTTGAGGATCTCGTTGCAGCCCTCGAGGTCCTCGAAGTCGTCCAAGGCGAGGTCGTGCGCCTGCAGCATGGTGCCCATCGCACCGTCGGCCACGACGACCCGCTGGCCGAGGGCGGTGCGCAGCGACGCGGGGCCGCCCAGCGCTTCGGCGCCGGGCGGTTCAGCAGCAGTGGACGAGGATGAGGTCATTGCACCAAGGCTACGCGTCGCGGCGCCAGCCGTCCGGAAAGTGGGACTGTGATCCACACTTTGGATGAACGTAGGGTTGCCGCGTGATCGAACTCGAACCTGTGGACGAGCTCGTCGACCCGGTGATGATCGCCGCGTTCGAGGGCTGGAACGATGCCGGCGAAGCGGCATCGGGGGCCGTGGACCACCTGATGCAGGTCTGGGACGCCACGCCCGTTGCGGCCCTGGACCCCGAGGACTTCTACGACTTCCAGGTCAACCGCCCGACGGTCGCCCTGGGACCGGACGGCAGCCGCAACCTCACCTGGCCGACCTCGCAGCTCGCCGTCTGCCGGCCGCCCGGCGCCAGCCGCGACATCGTGCTGCTGCGCGGCATCGAACCCAACATGCGCTGGCGGGAGTTCTGCGCGCAGCTGCTGGCCACGGCGGACGACCTCGGCGTGCGCACGGTGGTGACATTGGGAGCACTGCTCGCGGACGTGCCGCACAGCAGGCCCGTGCCGATCACGGGTACGTCGGTCGACGCCGAGCTGACGCGCAGGCTCGACCTGGAGGAGTCCCGCTACGAGGGGCCGACCGGCATCGTGGGCGTGTTCCAGGACGCCTGCCAGCGCCTGGACATGCCGGCGGTGTCGTTCTGGGCGGCGGTGCCGCACTACGTCGGACAGCCCCCGTGCCCCAAGGCCACGGTGGCGCTGCTCGGTCAGGTCGAGGACCTGCTGGAGATGCCCGTGACGCTCGGCGAGCTGCCGGAGGAGGCCCGGGCCTGGGAGCGCGGCGTCGACGAGCTGGCCCGCGAGGACACCGAGGTTGCCGAGTACGTCCAGGCCCTCGAGGAGTCGCGGGACGCCGCCGACCTGCCGGAGGCCAGCGGCGACGCCATCGCCCGTGAGTTCGAGCGGTACCTCAAGCGCCGCCAGCACGGCCAGGGTGGCCCCGGCGAGGCCTGAGCGCTAGGCCAGCACGCCGAGCCGTGCGTCGATGACGGCGCGGACGGTCTCGGCGGTGCGGGGGGCACCGGCACGGGGGTCGGCGGGCCCGCCGTCGGCCGCGGCGAGGGCCTCCTCGGCCCAGCTGTCCACGGCCACCAGCGCCGCCGGCGCGTCCAGGTCCTGGGCCAGCGCACCGCGTACGTCGATCAACAGGTTGGTGGTGTCCGGGCCGCTGCCAAGGTCCTCGCACCGCGCGAGCGCCGCACGCCAGCGCGCGAGCCTGCCTTCGGCGCGGGCGAGGTCGTCCGGCGTCCAGTCCCAGTCCTCGCGGTAGTGGTGGTCCAGCAGCGCCAGCCGGATCACCATCGGGTCGACGCCGTCGCGGCGCAGCCCCGAGACGAACACCAGGTTGCCCTTGGACTTGCTCATCTTCGCCCCGTCGAGCCCGACCATCCCGGCATGCACGTACGACTGCGCGAACGGCCGCGCCCCTGCAGCGATGTGCGCCTCCGACGCGCACATCTCGTGGTGCGGGAAGGCCAGGTCGCTGCCGCCACCCTGGACGTCGAACCCGATCCCGAGGTGTTCCAGCGCGATCGCCGTGCACTCGATGTGCCAGCCCGGGCGGCCGTGCCCGAGGGCGCTGTCCCACGCCGGGTCGCCCGGGCGCTGCTGCTGCCACACCAGGCAGTCGAGCGGGTCCTTCTTGCCGGGCCGGTCAGGGTCTCCGCCGCGCTCGCGGAAGAGCTCCACCATGGTGTCGCGGTCCAGTCCGGACACCGACCCGAACGACGAGTCGGCCGAGACCGGGAAGTACAGGTCGCCCTCCACTTCGTAGAGGGCGCCGCGCTCACGCAGCGCCACCACCTGTCGCTCGATCAGCTCGATCGACTCCACCGCACCGATGTAGTGGTCCGGGGCGAGCATCCGCAGCGCCACCATGTCCGCACGGAAGAGCTCGGTCTCGCGCTCGGCCAGCGCGTCCCAGTCCTCGCCGGTCTGCTGCGCCCGCTCGATCAGCGGGTCGTCGACGTCGGTGACGTTCTGCACGTACAGCACCTCATGACCGGCGTCGCGCCACGCCCGCACCAGCAGGTCGAAGGCCAGGTAGGTCGCGGCGTGCCCGAGATGGGTCGCGTCGTACGGCGTGATGCCGCAGACGTAGAGCTTGGCGGTCCCGCCCGGGCGGGTGGTCTGGTACCCACCGCTCGACGTGTCGTAGAGCACCACGGTCGGCGCGAGGCCGGACGACGTCAGGGCCGGGACCTCAGGGGACTGCCACGCATGCATGGACAGCAGCGTAACTACCCGGGGGTCAGAACGCTGGCCACGGGATAGCCGGCCACTCGTGTGAGGGCAGTGGGAAGGAGCCGCCGGCGAGGAGACCCTCGAGCCGGCGCCGAACCGACGTGAGCTCGGCCACGGACAGCAGACCGGCCAGCTCGGCCGTCAGCTCACCGTCCAGCGCGTCTCGGGCCTCCTGCAGCCCGGTGAGCACCTCATCCGGCAGCGGCTCCCCCGCCCAGCCCCACAGCACCGTCCGCAGCTTCGGGTCCTCGTGGAAGCAGACGCCGTGGTCGACGCCGTGCACGTGCCCGTCCCGGCGGGTCAACACGTGCCCGCCCTTGCGGTCGGCGTTGTTGATCACCGCGTCCAACGCCGCCATCTGCTGCAGCGCGACGTGGTCGGCGTGCACCAGGCTGACGGGCCGGCGGTGCTGGTCCTCGGCGTCGAGGACGCGGAGATATCCGGTGGGCACGTCGCCCAGCGGCACGATGTCGACCAGCGCGGCCTCGTGCTCGGCGTACTCGGGCTCGTCGATCCACAGCTGCACCATGCCCACCCCGAAGTCGGCGTCCCGGAGCACGGTCGGCGGCACCAGGTGCCAGCCGGTGGCCTCGGACACCAGGTACGCCGCACGCTCCCGGTGCGCCAGCGTGCCGTCCGGGAAGTCCCACAGCGGCCTCTCGCCCCGGACCGGCTTGTAGACACACTCGGCAGTCTCGCCGTCGAGCGAGACGCTGCCGACGAACGTGGCGTTCGACGCCGACAACAGCCGCCCCGCCAGCGTCATCTCACCATCGGTCAGCAGCCGGTGTACGTCGGCGGTCGAAGCTGCATCCATCAGCTCAGACGTCGGAACCCGTTGGCGCGTGGGCAGATGTGGCCACCCTGGTCGAGCGGGTTGCCGCAGAACGGGCACGGCGGACGGCCGGCCGAGACCACACTCAGCGCGCGCTTGGCGAAGACCCGTGCCGCGGTCGCGGAGAGGTGCACCTGCAGAACCTCCTCCGCCTCGGTCTCGTCGTCCTGCGTCTCCTCCTCCTCGGCACTCTCCTCGAGGGAGAAGATCTCCAGCACGACGTGCTCGGCCTCGCCGTCCCAGGCCAGGGTCATGGTGCCGACGCGGAACTCCTGCTCGATCGGCTGCTCGAGCGGCTCGCCGTCGACCAGCTCCTGCGGCGCGACCGCCGGCACCCGGGAGTCACCGCCCGACACTCGGACCAGCTCGTCGAGCAGGTCGTCGACGCGTTCGGCGAGGACAGCGACCTGCTCCTTCTCCAACGCGACGCTGGTGATCCGCTGGCCCTCCCGGGCCTGCAGGAAGAAGGTGCGCTGGCCGGGCTCGCCGACGGTGCCGGCCACGAAGCGCTCGGGGGACTCGAAGAGGTGCACGACGGGCATGACGTCGCAGCCTATTGGTTGCGGCCAACGCGTCGCCGGGCTCCCCCGGCTTGCGTGCCCCTGGCGGCACTCCTGCGTGTGTTGCCGCGTGCGCTGCTGCCTGCGCCGCCGCCGACCGCCGCGTCACTGCTCGCGCGCTTGCGTCGACGCTTGGGCGGTCGCAGTGCGCCGAGGTCGTTGCCGTGGTCGTTGAGGTGCATGACGAACGGTCGTGTCGGGGTGTAGCGGATGACCGAGACCGAGCCCGGGTCGACCACGAGCCGCTGGAACTGGTCGAGATGCAGGCCGAGGGCATCGGCGAGCACCGACTTGATCACGTCGCCGTGGCTGACCGCCGCCCACACAGCGTCCGGGCCGCTCTCGTCCTCGATCTCGGCGTCGGCGCGGCGCACGGACCCGACCGCCCGGCTCTGCATGTCGCGCATCGACTCACCGTCGGGGAAGGTGACGCCCGAGGGGTGCCCCTGCACGGTCTTCCACAGCGGCTCCTTGGCGAGCTCCTTCAACGGCCGGCCCGTCCAGGCGCCGTACCCGCACTCGGTGAGCCGGCGCTCCACGCGGACTCGTGGCCTGCTCTCCTGGGCCCGGGCGAGCATGGCGGCGGTCTGCCGGCAGCGCTCGAGCGGGCTGCTGACGATGCGGCTGAGCGGCAGGACCGACAGCCGCTCGGCGACGACGGCCGCCTGCTGCTCGCCGGTGTCGTCGAGGGACACGCCGGGCGAGCGGCCCGCCAGCACCCCGGTGGAGTTGGCCGTGGTGCGTCCGTGCCGTACGAGAATGAGGGTTGCCACGCTCGCCAGCCTAGTCACGGCACAATGGGCGGCGTGATTGTGGACTGCGCGGTGTACCGCGACGGGACCCGGCTCGACCTCGACTGCCGAGACGACATGCCGGCAGCGGTCAAGGCCGCGGACGAGCCGCGTGACTTCGTGTGGGTGGGGCTGCACGAGCCGTCGGCCGCCGAGCTCGACCGGGTCGCCAAGATCTTCGACCTGCACCCGCTCGCCGTCGAGGACGCCGTGCATGCGCACCAGCGGCCGAAGCTCGAGCACTACGCCGACGGGCTTTTCCTCGTCCTCAAGACGCTCTGGTACGTCGAGGCGACCGACGAGGTGGAGACCGGCGAGATCGCGGTCTTCGTCGGTGAGCAGTATGTCGTGACGGTCCGACACGGCGCGGGAGCGGCCTTGGCCAGCGCCCGGCGCGATCTCGAGCAGCGCGCCGCGGTGCTGGGCCACGGGTCGTCGTCGGTGGTCTACGCGGTCTGCGACCGGGTCGTCGACGAGTACCAGGAGGTGGCCGAGGCGCTCGAGATCGACGTCGACGAGATCGAGCGGTCGGTGTTCAGCACCGAGCGCACGAGCGACGACGCCGAGCGGATCTACCTGCTCAAGCGGGAGGTGCAGGAGTTCCGGCGTGCCGCCGGCCCGCTGCGGGAGCCGATGTCGCGGTTCGCCAACGGCGCCGTGACCGGCGTACCCGCGGACTCCGCGCCGTTCTTCCGGGACGTGCTCGACCACGTGATCCGGGTGTCGGAGCAGGTGGCCGCGCTCGACGACCTGCTCGGCAACGCCCTGACCGCGCACCTGGCCAGGCTGTCGCTGCAGCAGAACGACGACATGCGCAAGATCTCGGCGTGGGTGGCGATCGCGGCGCTGCCGACGATGGTGGCCGGCATCTACGGGATGAACTTCGAGCACATGCCGGAGCTGGAGTGGCGGTTCGGCTACCCGGTCGTCGTCGGGGTGATGGCGATCGCCTGTGCCGCCCTCTACAGGTTCTTCAAGCGCGCCGGCTGGCTCTAGCCCCACCTCATCCGTGAGCGGGGGGCGGCGCGGCGCGATCGGTCAGGGGGTCATGACGCCGGCGCCGAGCAGGGCGAGCACCGCGCCGCCGAGGAGGATCCGGTAGACGACGAACGGCAGGTAGGAGTGGGTGCTGACGTAGCGCAGCAGCCATGCGATCGCCGCGTAGCCCACCACGAACGACACCACGGTGGCGACCAGCGTCGGTGCCACGCCGTAGGTGTTGTCGCCGCCGGGGATATCCGGCAGCTCGTAGAGCCCGGCACCCACGACTGCGGGGATCGCGAGCAGGAACGCATAGCGTGTCGCTGCCGCCCGGTCGTAGCCGAGGAACAGCCCCATGCTGATCGTCGCGCCGGAGCGGGAGACACCGGGCACCAGCGCGCATGCCTGCGCCAGCCCCAGCAGCACCGCGTCGCGGATGGTCAGCTTCTCGATCGGCCGGGTACGTCGACCCACGCGCTCGGAGATTCCGAGCACGACGCCCAGCACGATCAGGGTCGTGCCGATGATCCACAGGTTGCGGAGGTCGCGCTCGATCACGTCCTGCAGCGTGATACCCAGCACCACGATCGGCACCGACCCGACGATGATGAACCAGCCCATCCGGGCGTCGGTCTCGCCGCGTAGCTCGGGTCGGAACAGGGCGCGCACCCAGGTGGATGCGATCCGCCAGATGTCGTGCCGGAAGTACACCAGCACGGCGAGCTCGGTGCCGATCTGCACGACCGCGGTGAACGCCGCTCCGGGGTCCTCCCAGCCGAACAGCTCGGGGAAGATCCGCAGGTGCGCGCTGGAGGAGATTGGCAGGAACTCGGTCAGCCCTTGCAGCAGGCCGAGGACGACGGCCTTGAAGAAGTCGAGCACTCAATCTCCCAGTCCGGATGTGTCGAGGGCGTCGGCCATCGCCCGCAGGGTGGCGATCCGGCCGTCGGTGGTCGAGTCGAAGCAGGATACGTTCAGCGTCGTCACGCCGGCCTCGGCATAGGCGTGCAGCCGCTCGACGATGCGCGCTCGCGGACCGAGCAGCGACGTCTGGTCGATGAAGTCCAGCGGCACCGCCGCCATCGCCTCGCGGTGCCGCTGGTCGAGGAAGAGGTCCTGCACCTGCTCGGCCGCGGCGTCGAACCCCATCCGCCGCGCCAGCTGGTTGTAGAAGTTCTGCTCCTTGCTGCCCATCCCGCCGAGGTAGAGGGCGGCGTAGCTCCGCACGGGATCGGCGCAGGCGGCCACGTCGTCGCCGACGACCACGGGCACCGTGGCCGAGACGTCGAAGTCCGCCCGCGTGCGGCCGGTGGCCGTCAGACCGCTGTCGAGATGCCCCTGCAGATCGGCGGCGTGCTCCGGGGCGAAGAAGATGGCCAGCCAGCCGTCGGCGATCTCCCCGGCCAGCGCGATGTTCCTCGGGCCGACCGCCGCCAGGTAGATCGGCAACCGCTCACGCGCGGGCCGCAGCGACAGCCGCAGAGCCTTGCCCGGTCCGTCGGGCAGCGGGAGCACGAAGTGCGAGCCGTCGTACGTCACGGTCTCGCGGTCCAGGGCCTTGCGCACGACGGCGACGTACTCCCGGGTCCGGCTCAGCGGCCGGTCGAACCGCACACCGTGCCAGCCCTCCGACACCTGCGGACCGCTGACGCCGACACCGAGGCGGAACCGGCCGCCGCTGAGCAGGTCCAGCGTCGCGGCGGTCATCGCGGTCATGGCCGGGGTGCGTGCCGGGATCTGCATCACCGCGCTGCCCACGTCGATGCGCTCGGTCTGCGCCGCGACCCAGCTGAGCACGGTGGGGCTGTCGGACCCGTAGGCCTCGGCCGCCCACGCCACGGCGTACCCGAGCCGGTCGGCCTCCCGGGCCGGCTCCAGATAGTCGCGTACGTCGGAGCCGACCACGTAGCCGAGGTTCACGCCCAGTCGCATGGCGGCGAGCCTATCGGCGCCTGCGGGCGGGTGCTGGACTAACCTCGGGGCCTATGGAGGAGCGATCCCTGGGGGCGACCGGGCTGAAGGTCTCGCGGTTTGCGCTGGGCACGTGGTCGTGGGGCCGCGACACCGACGAGTACGAGGCGCGCGACCAGCTGACCGCGTTCGTCGACGCCGGCGGCACGCTGCTCGACACCGCGGTGAGCTACGGAAACGGCGCGTCCGAGGAACTGCTCGGAGAGCTGCTCAGGGACACCGTGTCACCCCAGGAGGTGCAGGTCTCGACCAAGGCCGGCGTCGGAGGCTCCGACAAGGGCCGCGTCCGGGACACCTCCCGCGGTGCGATGCTGCGTGCGCTGGACACGTCGCTGTCGCGGCTCGGCGTCGACCATGTCGACCTGTGGCAGGTGCACCTGTGGGTCGACGAGGTGCCGATGGACGAGGTGATGGCAACGCTCGATCTCGCGGTCAGCTCCGGGCGCGCCCGCTATGTCGGGGTATCCAACTTCTCCGGCTGGCAGACCGCCCGCGCCGCCACCTGGCAGCAGGCCTGGCCCGGCCGCACTCCGCTGGCCTCGACCCAGGTGGAGTACTCGCTGCTGAACCGCGGCGTCGAGCGGGAGGTGCTGCCGGCGGCCGCGGCCTGCGGTCTCGGCGTGCTCGCGTGGTCTCCGCTCGGCCGTGGGGTGCTCAGCGGCAAGTACCGCACGGGCACGCCGGCCGACTCGCGTGCGGCGTCGCCGCACCTCGAGCGGTTCGTCGCGCCCTACCTGCACGCCGAGGCTGCGCAGGTCGTGGAGGCGGTGAGCAAGGCCGCCGACGGGCTGGGGCTGTCTCCGGTCGAGGTGGCCCTGGCGTGGCTGCGGGACCGCCCCGGTGTCACGGCTCCGATCCTCGGCGCCCGCACCGCCGCCCAACTGCGCGGTGCGCTGACGGCGGAGCAGGTCGTGCTCCCCGCCGAGATCACCGCGGCCCTCGACGACGTGTCCGCGATCGACCTGGGTTACCCGGAGCGCTGAGCATGGCGGACTACGAGTTCAGGCGGTTGTCCTTCCCGCAGACGGTGGGCCGGTCGGTGGTGCGCAAGCTGCTGACCGACCAGGCCGAGTACGGCGGGTGGGAGCTGGATCGGGTCCGCCTGTTCGCCGACGGCACCCGCAAGGTGGTGCTGCGGCGCCGGATCATCCGCGTGATGCGCACGTTCTGACCACTCCCACCGTGGCTTCCGGTGCGTCGAGAACGCCATGGATCCATGGTTTCCTCGTGCCGCCCGAGGCTTGTACGCCTCGGGCGGCACGAGAAAGGCTCGGGCAGTTTCACCCACTCGAACCGGAGCCCGCCCATGTGGCCGACCGATGAGGAGCAGCTGGCTGCCGTGCAGCTGGAGATCGCCGCGATGGCGCCGCCGCCGTGGTCACCGACGCGCGACCGGATCGGCATCGGCGGGTGCTGGGCGTGCTTCCCGCGGGGCCTCAGCGGGCCGGGCGCAGCCGGCGACCCGGCCTGGACCGCCTCGGTGGTGATGGCCTCCGGGCGGATCGTCGCCCGACACACCACCACCGGAGCTGCCGCTGCGGCGTACACGCCCGGGCTGCTGGCTTTGCGTGACGGCGCCCTGCCCGAGGATGCGGTCCGGGGACTGGCCGACCGTCCGGACGTGCTGTTGCTGGATGCGACCGGCCGCGATCACCCGCGCGGCTGCGGGCTGGCGACACATCTGGGCGCGGTGCTGGACCTGCCCACGGTAGGCGTCACCCACCGGCCGTTGCTGGCCCGCGGTGACTGGCCGGCCGACCGGCAGGGTGCCACCGCACCGCTGCGGATCGACGACGCGATGGTCGGCTGCTGGCTGCGGACCCGGGCCGGCGCCCGCCCGCTGGCGGTGCATCCGGGATGGCGGGCGGATCTCGACACCGCGGTCGGCGTGGTGTCGCTCGCGCTGGCGGGACGCCGTACCCCGGAGCCGCTGCGGGGGGCCCGCCGGCTGGCCCGCCGGTCCCGCGCCGCGGATGCAGGCTGACCCGCGGGTCAGGCCTGGTCGAGGAAGCGGTCGAAGACCCGGGTGCCGAACTCCAGCGCGTCGACCGGCACCCGCTCGTCGACACCGTGGAACAGCGCGGTGAAGTCCAGGTCGGCGGGCAGCCGCAGCGGTGCGAACCCGAAGTTGCGGATACCCAGCCGGCTCCAGTGCTTGGCGTCGGTGCCGCCGCTCATCAGGTACGGCGCGACCAGCGAGCCCGGGTCCTCGGCCTGCACGCTGTCGCGGATCGCGTCGACGAGTGCGCCGTCGAAGGTCGTCTCCAGGGCGACGTCGGTGTGCACGGTCTCGCGGGTGACCCGGTCGCCCAGCAGCTCGTCGAGGGTGGTGAGGAACTCCTCCTGGAGGCCGGGGATGAAGCGGCCGTCGAGGTGGGCGGTGGCCTCACCGGGGATCACGTTCACCTTGTAGCCGGCGTCGAGCATCGTCGGGTTGGTGGTGTTGCGCACGACCGCGTCCATCATCCGCGCGGCGGAGCCGAAGTGCCGGATCAGCGGCGCCGGGTCGGTCTCGTCGTACGTCTCCCCCACGACCTCGGCGACGATCTGCAGCAGCTCGGCCATGGCAGGGCGGACGTGGACCGGCCAGGGGTGGTTGCCGACCCGCGCGATCGCCTCGCTCAGCGCGGTGACCGCGTTGTCGAGGTGGCGCATCGAGCCGTGGCCGGCGTTGCCCTTGGCGGTCAGCTTGAGCCAGGCGATGCCCTTCTCGGCGCTCTCGATCAGATAGATCCGCTGGTCGTTGATCGTGGTGCTGAAGCCGCCGACCTCGCCGATGCCCTCGGTGCAGTCGGCGAGCAGCTCCGGCTGGTTCTCGACCAGCCACCCGGCGCCCTTCATGCCGCCGGCCTCCTCGTCCGCGGTGAAGCACAACACCACCGGCCGGCTGGGGGCTGCGCCCGCCCGGGCACGCGCGCGTACGACGGACAGCACGATCGCGTCGAAGTCCTTCATGTCGACCGCGCCGCGGCCCCAGACGTAGCCGTCGCGGATGTCGGCGGAGAAGGGGTGCACCTGCCAGTCCGACGCCTGTGCGGGTACGACGTCGAGGTGGCCGTGGATCAGCAGCGGGTCGCGGTGCCGGTTGTCCGCGGTCTCGCCCCACCGAGCGACCAGGCTGGTGCGTCCGGGCTCGGACTCGAAGAGCTGGGACTCGATGCCGACCTCGTCGAGCAGGCGGGCCACCAGCTCGGCGGCCTTCCGCTCGCCAGGTCCGTCCGCAGGGCCGTAGTTGGACGTGTCGATGCGGATCAGGTCCTGGCAGATGTCGACGACCTCGGTGGAGGGGTCGTGCCGCGGGCTCTCCGATGGCTGGCTCATGTCCCCATCCTTACACCTGGTCGATGCCAGAAGCCGGGCCCGGGTTTGCTAGAGTTACGGCCGCACACGGCGACGCTGCCGACGTGCATGTCCGGGTGGCGGAATAGGTAGACGCGCTAGCTTGAGGTGCTAGTCCTCGTATTAGAGGGTAGGGGTTCAAGTCCCCTCTCGGACACTCCGATCCAGGCCTGACCTGGAGTTTTGTTTGGGTGAGGCTCGCCGCTCCCATCGCCGTGTTCAGCGCGGTGGCGACGCGAAGCCGACTGCGCTGCGAGGCGACACAGGCTCCAGCTGCGGTGGTCTGTTCGGCACCGCTGGGACGGTACGCTGACGACCGTGTACCAGGGCCTGAGCCTCCCCACATCCGGACTGAAGCTACAGCGCATCGAGGCTATAGCCGAAGCGGCGCTTGCTCACCTCGATGTCGATGACCTGCTGAACGAGCTGCTCACGCGGATTCAGGAGTTGCTGGCGGTCGACACGGCCGCGGTGCTTCTTGTCGACCGCTCGTCCCAATGGCTCGTCGCTACCGCCGCCCGTGGCCTGGAGGCCGAGGTACGGCAAGGCTTCCGTCTCCCCATCGGGACGGGCTTCGCAGGACGTGTTGCCGCGGAGATGGTGCCTGTGATGCTCGATCATGTCGACGAAACCACAGTGCGCAACCCGGTCTTGAGGGAGAAAGGGCTCCGCTCCTTGCTCGGCGTGCCGATGTTGGCCGGTGGAAGGGTTACCGGTGTGCTGCATGTCGGCTCGCTCATCCCCCGACAGTTCAGCCAGGACGACGTCGAACTACTGCAGCTGGCTGCCGAACGGGCCGCTCACGCCGTACAGAGTCGAGAGTCGGAGGTCGACCGTGCGGCAGCGCGGGCGCTCCAGCGCGGCCTCTTGCCTGCGCGCCTTCCACCTCGGTCGGGCGTCGAGATGTCGGCTCGCTACATTCCGGGTGAGATCGCGGGTGTCGGCGGTGATTGGTATGACGTGTTCGAGCTGCCCGCGGGCGGGCTCGGCGTGGTCATCGGCGATGTCGCCGGGCATGGGCTGGATGCCGCCATTGTGATGGGTCGCCTGCGCAGCGCGCTTCGCGCTTATGCCCTCGAAGAGGACGATCCCGCCGTCGTCCTGGAGAAGCTCAGCAGGAAGGTGGACCACTTCGAGCCCAACATCATGGCGACCGTCATTTACGCGGTGTTCGAGCCATCGAAACAGCGGATGCATGTGTCGGTGGCTGGTCACTTTCCTCCGGTGGTCGCCCGGCCGGGCCAGCCCGCCAGGCTTCTCGATCTGCCCGTTGATCCACCGGTGGGCGTGCCGATTGAGACGCGGCGCACGTCACATGCCGTCGACATCTCCCCTCAATCGCTGCTCTGCTTTTACACAGACGGCCTGGTGGAGCGCCGAGACGATCAGCTCGAGCGCAACCTCGAGCGCCTGTGCGACGTGGTAACCGCGATGGATAGCGACCTTGTGTGCACCATGGTCATGAACAAGCTCGTGAGAGACGAGCCAACCCACGACGATATCGCCGTTCTCGCGATCCGCCGCACCACCTAACCTCCACACCTCAGCGAGCGCGGGCCGGACTCACCTCGGTCGGAGGGGGATCCGGACCCGAAGGACCGTCTCTCCGGGCCGGGAATCGATGTCGATCATTCCTGCGTGACGCTCGACCACGATGCGCCGTGCGATGTCGAGACCCAGCCCGGTGCCCTTGCCGACGTCCTTGGTCGTGAAGAACGCGTCGAAGGCACGAGCGGCGACGTGCGGGGGGATGCCGTGCCCCGTGTCGCCGATCTCGACCACCACCGCGTCGCCGTCGGCGTGAGTAGTCACGCGGAGCGTTCCGGCGCCGGCCATCGCGTCGAGGGCGTTGTCGATCAGGTTGGTCCACACCTGATTGAGCTCACCCGGGTACGCATCTATCCCGGGCACCCCCTCGCCGTAATCGCGCACGACCGTGACCCCGTCGCGCAGCTTGTGGCCCAGCATGACCAGGGTGCTTTCGAGGCCGTCGACCACGTCGATGCGCTGCCGGGACGCGCGATCCAGCTGTGAGTAGGACCGCACGGCCGCGACGAGCTCGGAGACCCGCCTCGTCGACTCCTTCACCTCCGAGAGCAGCGTCGCCACCGACAACGTGCCCGCCACCCACTCCAGACCGGGCTCCAGGGTGGACCCCTCGAGCACGGTCGCCGCCCGCTCGCACCAGGCGAGGTCGACCCCGGCCGCGGCGAGCGTGGGGCCGATGCCCCACGCGCGCCCTACGCCGTGGCGCTCGAGCCACTCCGACAGGGCCTCCTCCTGATCGGCCAGACTCAGCGGGTCGAGCGCGGCCGATGGCTCGATCCCGGCCCGCAGGGCCTCCAGCGCGACGATCTGGGCGGCGGAGATCTCGTCGCGCGCGAGCCGGTCCAGAGAGGAGACCAAGGTCTGACACTCCGTCTCCAACGCGTCCACCGCACGACTTGCCGCGGCTGCCGGGTTGTTGATCTCGTGGGCGAGGCCGGCGGCGAGCGTGCCGAGCGTCACCAACGCATCGCGCTGCCGTGCCGTCGACTCGATGCTGCGTGCGGTGCCGTACAACCCCTCGACCAGGTGTACGCCGAACGGGAACCAGGCCTTGAACCTCTCCCGCAGCGCATCCGCAGGAACGCGCAGCACGCGTCCGTCGACCGCGCCCCTGCCGGTCGCCAGGTAGACGCCCTGCGCGTCCCAGGCCCGGAAGCCACCGGCCCATCGGCCGGGCACCTCCATCCTCCCGACCACGTTGTCCTCGCCGCCGACGTGGCGGACCAGGTCGAGCGCACCGTCGACGAGCACCCACCAGTCGTCCGCGAGCTGACCCTGCTGGAACAGATCGACACCGTTCTCGATGGGCGCCTCGGTGCTGACTGCCAGCAGCTCGGCGAGCTGATCGTCAGTCAGGCCGTCGAAGAGGCTGATGCTCCGAAGGTCGTCGACGCGCATCACACGGTGGCCAGATAGCGATGCACGAGATAGACCGACATCGCGCCTTCGCCGACGGCTGAGGCGACCCGCTTCATCGACTCCAGGCGTACGTCGCCCGCGGCGAACACACCGGGCACACTGGTCTCGAGCGCGAACGGCGCACGCGCCAGCGGCCAGCGCTGGGAGTAGTCGGCGGCCAGCAGATCGTGGCCGGTGACGACGAAGCCCAAGTCGTCGCGGACGACATCGGGACCGAGCCACCCGGTGCGCGGCGAGGCGCCGATGAAGACGAACAGCCAGTTCGACGACACCTCCTCGGTGGCGCCGGAGTCTCGGTCGGCCAGCGTGAGCGCCTCGAGGTGGCCGTCGCCGTGCGCGGCGACCACCTCACAGCGGTAGCGCACCTCGATGGTCGGCGACGAGGTGATCTTCTGCACCAGATACTGCGACATGGTCGCGGCGAGCGTCCCGCCCCGGACGACCAGCACCACGCGCTTGGCGAAGCGAGACAGGTTGAGAGCAGCCTGGCCCGCTGAGTTGGCGCCACCGACGATGTAGACGTCGTCGCCGGCGCACTGGCCGGCCTCGCTCGCGTTCGCGCCGTAGTAGATGCCCCGGCCGTTGAACTCTTCCAGCCCCGCCCCACTCAGTCTGCGGTAGGACACTCCGGTCGCTACGATCAGCGCCCGCGCCTCGATCGATCCCGAGTCGTCGAAGGCCACCGCACGCGCCGGGCCGCGAGCCGCGAAACCGACGACATCGTGCGCCAACACCATCTCCGCACCGAAGCGAGTGACCTGCGCCATCGCCCGCTGCGCCAGGTCCGAGCCGCTCAGTCCCTTCGGGAATCCGAGATAGTTCTCGATCGCCGCGCTCTGCCCTGCCTGGCCCCCCGGCGCCTCACGCTCCACGACGACCGTGCTGAGGCCCTCTGACGCGGCGTACACCGCGGCCGCCAGGCCGGCCGGTCCGCCACCCACGATGCACACGTCGTACAGCGGTTGCTCGGCCCGGGTGCGCAGACCGAGGGCCGAGGCAAGGGCGAGGGTCGTCGGCGACCTGAGTGTTTCGCCGTCGGGGACGAGCACGAGGGGCAGGTCGGCGCCGGTCGCCTCGGCGAGCTCGCGCAGCCGCTCGGCCTCCTGGTCACGCTCGATGTCGTACCAGCGGTAGGGCACGTAGTTGCGGGCCAGGAACGTCTTCACCTCGTGGCTGCGGTCGGACCAACGGTGCCCGACGACACGCACGTCGGACGTGTGGTCGGGGTTGGCCCAGCGCCAGTCACCGAGGAGGTCGTCGACGACCGGGTAGAGCCGGTCCTCCGGCGGATCCCACGGCTTGAGCAGGTAGTAGTCGAGACCGATGTCGTTGATCGCTTTGATGGCGACGTCGGTGTCGGCGTACGCCGTGAGCAGCAGGCACTTCGCGCCCGGCACGTCGGTTCGCGCCCGCTCGAGCATCTCGATGCCGGTCATCTGCGGCATCCGCTGGTCAGCGGCGATCAACGCAACTTGTCGGTCGCGCAGCACGAGCTCCGCCAGGACACTGAGTGCCTCCGCCCCCGACGTGGCCCGCACGACCCGGTAGTCGGCGCCGTACCTGTTCCGCAAGTCCCGGGCGATCGCGGCGGAGACCATCGGATCGTCGTCGACGGTCAAGATCGTTGGTTTGCTCACAACCTGCCGTCCGCGTCCTCAGCCACGCGACCCGCTCCTTACGGTCGAGACCTACGGGCAGTCTGCCGGTCGGGCGCCACCTCGTCCAGCACGCGTCGGGCCCGTATCAGCGGTGGAGCCAATCGAGCAGGTCCGGTGGGGCCAGCCGGCCGACTCGGTCACGGTAATGGGCCAGCTCATCGTCGGTGAGCAGCTCACGTCCCGAACCCGACGTCCCGCGGCGAAAGAAGGCAGCGGTGTCCTTGAGGATGCCCGAGGGGTTGGGCGCGAGCTCGTCGGCGCGGGTGCGCATGCTGGCGAACGTCGCGGCCTCCACCAGCGCGGGCCACAACGCCTCGGGCACGGTGACGTCGATCAGCTGGGCGAGCCTGCGCATCTCGCTTTCGAGGTTGCCCGACAGGTCGTCGTAGTGCACGAGGACGATGTTCGGCTGGTCGCGTCGTGCCCATGCGTCTGCAAGGTGCCACATCACGCCAGGCAGGGAGTCCATCTGCTCCAAGTGCGAGACGTCCCGATCGATCCAGCCGAGTAGCCATTCACGCAACGGCTTTCGTGGCGCGGCCGGCACCTCGGATGCCGGTTGGCCGGTGAGCTCCCGAATGCGTGCACGGTCGAGATTGGCGCCCTGGTGGTAGAGCGACACGGCCATGTCCAGCGGATGGCGGGCCACCACTACGTAGGTGGCCCGCTCGTCGATCGGGATGCCATCGAGCGGTGTGTGCGTCTTCACTAACCGGCGATGGGCTTGCGCCTCGAGTCGTGCGTACACGTCCTCCTGTGGCGTGATCCGCATGTCCAGCCACGGTGACAGCGCGGCCAGCGGAGCCGGCAGAGCGGGCGTCCGAAACACCAACAACGCGCAGATCATCTGCATCCACGTCGTCCCGCTCTTGGACCGAGCACTGATCACGATGTCGCCGCGCCGGAAGGGAAACCCCTCCCACCGGCCGCTGTCCTCATCGGCTGAGACATAACGAACCGGCGCCTCGGACATCTGCCGAGGGTAGCCCGGCCGGGTCGCCACCGGGCTTGAGCAGACGGGCTGCGCTATCGGAGGGTTTCTCCGATAGCTGCGCTCTCCAGGCTTTCGGCGCGGCGGCGGAGGGTGGCGAGCCCCCGGCTGGTGTTGGACTTCACCGTGCCCACCGAGCACTGCAGCGCCCGCGCCGTGTCGGCCTCGGACATGTCCTCGTAGAACCGCAGCGCTACCGCACTCCGCTGCTTGGGTGGCAGCGTCTGCACCAGGCTCCACAGCCGCGCCCGCTCGTCGGGTGCCGCGCCGAGCCCCGGCGTGGTCGCCGGGGTGCCGACGGCCGGCCCGCGGGGCTCGGGCACCGTGTCGGTGCTGTGCTCCATCCGGCGCCACTGCTGGCGCCACCAGCTGGTGTGCTGGTTGACCATCGCGCGGCGCACGTAGGCGTCCGCTGACCTGGGATCACGGATGCGCGGCCAGGCGACGTAGGCCTTCGCCAGCGCGCTCTGCACCAGATCCTCCGCGCTGTGCCGGTCACCGGTCAGCGAGTACGCCGTGCGCAGCAGCGACTGCCGCCGCGTCACGACGTACTCGGTGAAGTCCGGCAGACAGGCCGGCTCCTCGGTCAGCGGGCTCATCTCAGGTCAGCTTCGACCTGAGCAGGACGATGGAGACCACAGCAACCCACACCGGCCCGACCATGCCGGCCATGTACTGCAGCGGGCTGATCGCGAACAGGGTGGTCAGGCCGCCGAGGACGAGGCTGAACCAGCCGATCCACCGCGGGCCGGCCGAGTGACGCAGCGCGGCGACGGCCACGGCCAGGGCTGCCACACCGGCGCCCGCCCACAGCCAGGGGATCGTCCCGATCCAGTGGCCGAAGAACACCACGGTCTCCGGCACCACCAGCTCGGGGTCGGCTGCGGCGAAGACGAACTCAGTCGTCAGGCCCGACCCGAGCAGGCTCGCCACCGACACCAGCAGCAGCCCCGACGAGGCCACCTGCGGCAGCAGGCTGCCCGCGGGCAGCTGCTCCTCGAGCCGGCGGCGCAGGCCGGCGGCGAACACCAGCAACAGCAGCGCCGCGATCATCGTGGCCGTGTGGAAGGCAAGGATCTGCGGGATCTGTTCGCCGATCCGGTCGGTGATCGCAACGGCGTCGCCGGCGATCTCGGACTCGTAGACGGCGCCGGACATGCTGCTGGCGACCAGGCTGGCGATGCCGGCCAGCCCGGCGCCGACGCCGGCGAGGGCCCACCCGCGTCGGTGGCGACGCTCGGCGCCGACCGAGTCCTGCGGGACGGTGAGGGAGGTGGTGGCCACTGCATGCTCCTGGTGACTAGGACGACGGCGCTTCTTACGCCTGCCGACATCGTGGTCGTGCTCCCAGGAGGTCGCCACCCACATCGCACGTACATCGTGGTGCTGTCCGGGCAGTGTGCGGATTCAGAGGTGCTGGGACCGCCCGTTCGTCCCGTCGTACCCGGGCATGGAGATTTTCGCCGGGTGGTCGGTGGCGGCCACTCGGCCACTACTGGGGACCCGCTACAGCAGCACCGCGATCGCGTGGATGCCCAGACCGGCCAGGCCGCCGACGACGGTGCCGTTGATCCGGATGAACTGCAGGTCCCGGCCGACGTGCAACTCGATCCGGGCCGCCGCCTCCTTGCCGTTCCAGCGGTCGACGGTGTCGGAGATGACGCCGGCGATCTCCCTGCCGTAGGTGCGCGCGACGTAGGCGACGGCGTCGCAGGCGTAGCCGTCCAGCCTGTCCCGCAGCAGATCGTCGACGAGCAGACGCTGCCCGAAGTCGGTGAGTGCGACGGTCGCACGGCGGCGCAGCAGTCCGTCGGGCTCGTCGATCGCATCGAGCAGGGCGTGCCGCACCGCAGCCCAGACAGCCGTGACGGTGTGGCCGACGTCGGGGTGCACCAGCACCCGGGTCTTCAGCGCCTCCGCCCGTGCCATCGTCTCCGGGTCGTGCTGCAGGTCGACGGCGAGCTGGGTCAGCAGGTCGTCGAGCGCCCGCCGGGCCGGATGGTCGGGGCGGTCGCGTACGTCGACCAGCCACGCCAGCACCTCTGCCTGGACGCGGTCGGTCACCTTCTCGTCGAGCCACTGCGGTGACCACCACGGAGCCCGCGAACCCACGACGCGTGCCACCGTCGTCGGGTTGTCGGTCAGCCAGGTGTGCACCTCGGTGACGGCCAGGTCGACCAGCGCGTGGTGCGCACCGTCCTCCACGACCGAGGACAGCAGGTGACCGGCCACCGGGCTGATCGGCTCGTCCACCAGGCGGGGCAGCAGGGCGTGCTCCACGAACTGGGTGATGTCCTCGTCGCGCACGTGCCCCAGCGCCGCCCGCAGCACCCGCGCCGACTCGGCGACGACCAGGGTCGCGTGTCCGTCGTCGGTGAGCCACCGCCCCGCCCTGCGGCTCACCTCGGCGGACGCGACCTTCTGCCGCACGACGTCCTCGGTCAGGAAGTGGTCGGTGACGAAGTCCCGCAGACTCTGGCCCAGCGCGTCCTTGCGAGTGGGGATGATCGCGGTGTGCGGGATCGGCAGACCGAGCGGGTGACGGAACAGCGCGGTGACGGCGAACCAGTCCGCCAGCGCACCGACCATCGCTGCCTCGGCCCCCGCGTTGACGAACCCGAGTGCGCCGGTCCCGTCGAGGGTGGCGACGTAGACGACCGCGGCGAGCACGAGCAGTGCGACGGCGACCGTGCGCATCCGCCGCAGGCCGGCCCGGCGGTCGAGGTCTGCGGGGCTCAGCTGTGCCGGTCCCGGCTCCGGGGCGGTGGTGGTCGACTGGGACAGCATGGGCCGATCCTTTCCCCTCTAGGGTGAGCATCATGACTGATCCCCTGACCGCCGCCGGCACCGGCAACCTCACCGGCAACCGCGCCGGACGGCCCGCCGAGCCGCGGGACCTCGTCGACGTCGCCCGGCTGGTGACCGCTTACTACGCCGAGCGCCCGGACCCGGCCGTGGCCGGCCAGCGGGTGTCGTTCGGGACGTCGGGGCACCGCGGCTCCTCTCTCGACCTGGCGTTCAACGACGACCACATCGCCGCGACCAGCCAGGCGATCTGCGAGCACCGGTCGGCCGCCGGTATCGACGGTCCGCTCTTTCTCGCCAAGGACACCCATGCGCTGTCCGAGCCGGCGTTCGTCACCGCGCTCGAGGTCTTCGCGGCGAACGGCGTCCGCGTCATGGTCGATTCCCGCGACGGCTACACCCCGACGCCTGCGCTGAGCCACGCCATCCTGGCGCACAACGCCCGCGGCGCTGCGGGTACGGCGGACGGAGTGGTGGTCACCCCGTCGCACAACCCGCCGGCCGATGGCGGTTTCAAGTACAACCCGCCCGACGGCGGCCCGGCCGGCAGCGACATCACCAAGCTGGTGCAGGACCGGGCCAACGAACTGCTCGCCGCCGGTCTCGACGGCGTGCGACGCATCCCGTACGTGCGCGCACGGTCGGCCGACACCACGGGCCGCTACGACTACCTCGCCACCTACGTCGACGACCTGCCGTCGGTGGTCGACGTCGACGCGATCCGCTCGGCCGGGCTGCACGTCGGTGCCGACCCGCTCGGCGGTGCCTCCGTCGCCTACTGGGGTGAGATCGCCGACCGGCACCGCCTGGATTTGACCGTCGTCAACCCGCTGGTCGACCCCACCTGGCGGTTCATGACGCTGGACTGGGACGGCAAGATCCGGATGGACTGCTCATCGCCGTACGCGATGACCTCGCTGGTCGACCGCCGCGGCGAGTTCGACCTGGCCACGGGGAACGACGCCGACGCCGACCGGCACGGCATCGTCACGCCCGACGCGGGCCTGCTGAACCCCAACCACTTCCTGGCGGTGGCGATCGACTACCTGTTCTCCCACCGGGACGGTTGGCCCGCGACGGCCGCCATCGGCAAGACGCTGGTGAGCTCGTCGATGATCGACCGGGTCGCCGCTGCACTCGGCCGGCGGCTGGTGGAGGTGCCGGTCGGGTTCAAGTGGTTCGTGCCCGGCCTGCGGGACGGCTCGATCGCCTTCGGCGGCGAGGAGAGCGCCGGTGCGTCCCTGCTTCGACGCGACGGCGGGGCGTGGACGACGGACAAGGACGGCATCGCGCTCTGCCTGTTGGCGTCGGAGATCGCCGCGGTGACCGGCGAGTCGCCGTCACAGCGCTACGCCGCGCTGGTGGCCAAGCACGGTGATCCGGCGTACGCGCGGGTCGACGCCGCGGCGACGCGTGCGGAGAAAGCCGTGCTGGCCTCGCTGTCCCCCAGCCAGGTGACGGCCACCGAAATCGCGGGCGAGCCGATCACCGCCACCCTCACCGAGGCGCCGGGCAACGGGGCCGCGATCGGCGGCCTGAAGGTGCAGACCGAGAACGGCTGGTTCGCAGCGCGCCCGTCGGGCACCGAGGACGTCTACAAGATCTACGCCGAGAGCTTCCGCGGTCCCGACCACCTGCGCCGGATCCAGGACGAGGCACGCGCGGTCGTCAGCGCGGCCTTGCGCGACTGAGCCTTCCCGCCGCGGTCAAGCCTCACAGCCCGACGGCCGCGGCGACACCGGCGGAGAAGAAGCCGACCGCGACCACCGACCCGCCCGCCGTCCACAGGGTGCGGGCCGGGAACGCCCGGCGCACCATCAGCGCCGAGGGCAGGCTGATCGCGGGCAGTGTGATCAGCAGCGCGGCCGCGGCGGGCGCGCTGACCCCGAGCACCAGCAGGGCTGCTACCACGGGGATTTCTCCAGCCGTGGGAATCGGAAGCACGGCGCCAGCGACCGCGAACAGGACGACAGCCAGCAGCCCGCCGTGCAGGCTGATCGCCTCACCGAACAGCAGCCCGCGGAGTGCCCCCAGCGCGACCACCAGCAGTACGTACTCGGGCAGCAGCCGCAACGCCAGCCGGGCGAAGGACCGCAGCAGCTGCAACGGCAGCGGTCCGGTCTCCTCGCCGGCGGCCTCCGCGGGCGGCGCCAGTGCACGCTGCCGGGTCGGGACGGAGCGGGTGCCGACGAGCAGGGTCACCAGCGCGATCAGGGCCACCCCGACGGCCGCCCGCAGCAGTGCCCACTGCCAGCCGAGCACGAAGAACGCGAGCACGACCACCACGGGGTTGAGCGCGGGGTTGCCAAGGAAGAAAGCCATCGACGCCCCGACGCTGGCGCCGCGCTGCCGGAGCCCGACGGCCACCGGCGCCGTGCAGCAGGTGCACATCAGCGGCGGCACCGACATCACACCACCGCGCAAGGTCGCCTTGGCGCCCGGTCGGCCGGCGGCCCGGCGCAGCCAGTCGCGGGGCACCAGCACGGACACGCCTGCCGCGATCGCCAGGCCGGCGACCATCGCGGGCCAGATGGCCAGCAGGTAGGTCTGCGCGAACTCCAGGCCCGCGGCCAGCGAGACCCCGGGCGGCGCGGTATCTGATCCGGTGATGATGGAGTCGCCGAGTGTCCGCGTGTCGGCGACCAGCGGGACCTTCAGCGAGTAGGGCCACCACTTCGCCCACGTCAACATCGCCAGCAAGACCGCGACGAAGACGGCGAACCCGACGACCTCGCGGCGCGCCACCCGCCGACCAGGCGTGGCGTCTGGCCGGCAGCCCGCCTCGTGGTCGGACACCTCTGACGCCATCCTGCACCTCCTGGACGCCCGGGCCGGCCTCGGGCAACTGCCACGGCCGACGTACCCACGCGTCTGCCCGGCTAACTGGGGCGGCTAGCTGGGGCGGCTAACTGGCGGCGGGTGGCCTGAGCACCGCGAACGGGTCGGTGACGGTCAGCGTGCGCGAGCAGAACCGGTAGACGAGCGCGGGACGGCCGCCGGCGCGGCCGGACGGCGCGCTGGCGCCCGTCGGCTCGATCATGTGACGCCGGGTCATGACCCGGGTCAGGTTGGTCGCCGAGACCTCGTAACCGAGCGCGGCGCTGACGATCGAGCGCAGCACCGGGATGGTGAACTGCCTCGGCGTCAAGGCGAAGCCGATGTTGGTGTACGACAGCTTCGCGCGCAGCCGGTCCGTCCCAGCCGTGACGAAGAAGTGGTGATCCAGCGCGGTGGCCGGCAGGTCGTCGACCGGATGCCAGTCGGTGTCCGCCGGCAGGGCCGGGGTGACGTCGCTCGGCACCAGCGCAAGGTAGGCAGTGGCCAGCACCCGCCCACGCGGATCGCGGTCGATCGCACTGTGCGTCGCCAGTTGCTCCAGGTGCGCGATCTCGCGGACGTCGACCTTCTCCGCCAGGTGCCGGCTGATCGCCTCACGCAGTCGCTCCTCGGGTCGCACGCCACCGCCGGGCAGCGCCCAGCGACCGCGGTCTGGAGGTTGGCGTCGTTGCCACAGCAGCACGCAGAGCCGGCCGTCGCGGACCGACAGCACGACGGCGAGCACCTCGTGCGGGTAGCGCGGCCAGCCGAGGTCGTCCGCGCCGGGTGCCGGGATCGTCGTCACGCGACGATGCTAGTCTGTGCGGCAGGTATTCGCCTCACAGACGAAAACTAAGGGAGGTCGGATGGACGCCACCAGCCAGTGGAAGCTTCGCCCGGCGACGCCGCAGCCCGCCTGGCAGCACGAGGTACGCCGACTCGCCGACAAGCGCGACGCTGTCGTACTGGCCCACAACTACATGAGGCCGGAGATCCAGGACGTCGCCGACCACGTCGGCGACTCGCTGGCGCTGTCCCGCATCGCCGCCGGCACGGATGCCGGCACGATCGTGTTCTGCGGCGTGCACTTCATGGCCGAAACGGCCAAGATCCTCAGTCCGGACAAGACCGTGCTGGTGCCGACCGCCGAGGCCGGGTGCTCGCTGGCCGACACCATCGACGCCGCCGCGGTGCGTGCCTGGAAGGCGGAGCATCCCGACGCGGTGGTGGTGGCCTACGTCAACACCGCCGCCGAGGTGAAGGCCGAGGCCGACATCTGCTGCACGTCGTCCAACGCCGTGCAGGTGGTCGAGTCGATCGACCCCGACACCGCGGTGCTGTTCCTGCCCGACCAGTTCCTCGGCGCCCATGTCCGGCGGCAGACCGGGCGCACCAACATCGAGGTGTGGTTGGGCGAGTGCCACGTGCACGCCGGGATCAGCCCGACCGACGTCCGCGCGCAGGTCGCGGCGCATCCCGACGCGGAGCTGCTGGTGCACCCCGAGTGCGGCTGCGCCTCGTCGGCGCTGTGGCTGGCCGGCGAAGGCGGCTTGCCGGCCGACCGCACACACATCGTCTCCACCGGCGGCATGGTCAGCGCCGCGCGCACGATGACCGCACCGACCGCGCTGGTGGCCACTGAGGTCGGCATGCTGCACCAGCTGCGCAAAGCCAACGACCGCACGCGGTTCCTGCCGATGAACCCCCAGGCCTCGTGCCGCTACATGAAGATGACCACGCCGGAGCTGCTGCTGCGCTGCCTGCGCGAGGGACGCGACGAGATCGACGTCCCGGCCGACGTCGCCGCACGTGCCCGGCGCGCCGTGGAACGGATGGTGGCCGTCGGGACGCCGGGCGGCGGCGAGTGACTCCCACCGAGGTCGACGTCCTGGTCGTCGGAGCCGGCGTCGCCGGCCTGTCGGTTGCGCTCGGCGTCGCGCCGGCCCACCGGGTGCTCGTGCTCAGTGCCGGCCCGGGATCGACCGGGTGGGCGCAAGGCGGTATCGCGGCGGTCACCGAGGCGGCCGACCGGACCGAGAACCACGCCGCCGACACCGTCGCCGCGGGTGCCGGCCGCTGTGCGGACCTTGCGGTCGGCACGCTCGTCGACGAGGGACCCGGGCGAGTCGCCGAGCTGCTCGCACTGGGCGCGCGGCTGGACCGCGAACCCGACGGCCGGCTGAGCCGCACCGTCGAGGGCGGCCACCACCATCGGCGGGTCGTCCACGCCGGCGGCGACGCCACCGGCGCCGAGGTGGCGCGGGCGCTGGCCGACCGGGTCGCAGCGGCCGGCGTACCCGTGCTCGATGCAACCGTCATGGCGCTGACCACGGGCGCCGGTCGCCACGGGCCGCAGGTCACTGGCGTCCGCGCGCGGTACGACGGGGCCGAGCACCTCATTCGCGCCCGGGCGGTGGTGCTGGCCACCGGCGGCATCGGACACGCCTACCCGGCGAGCACCAACCCGGCCGCGGTGACCGGCGCCGGGATCGCGCTGGCCCTCGCGGCCGGCGCCAGCCTGGTCGACGTCGAGTTCGTGCAGTTCCATCCCACCGTGTTGTGGACCGGCGCGCGGCAGGGTCAGCTGCCGTTGGTATCGGAGGCATTGCGCGGCGAGGGCGCGGTGCTGCGCGACGCCGCAGGCCGCCGGATCATGGCCGGCCTGCACCCGCTGGCCGACCTCGCTCCGCGCGACGTCGTCGCCCGTGCGATCGACGCGGCGACGCGCGACGCCGGCGCCGAGCACGTCTGGCTGGACGCGACCGGGCTCGACCGGGCCCTGCTGCGACGCCGGTTCCCGACCATCCGCGCCGCCTGCGCCGGCATCGGCGTCGACCCGGCTCGCGATCTCATCCCGGTCGCGCCGGCCGAGCACTTCCTGTGCGGCGGGGTGCGGACCGACCGGTGGGGCGCCACCGACGTACCCGGGCTGTTCGCGGTCGGGGAGACAGCCGCCACCGGGGTGCACGGCGCCAACCGACTGGCGTCCAACAGCCTGCTCGAAGGACTGGTCTACGGCCGGCGGGCCGCCGCCCGGCTGGTTCTCGACCTGCCGGACGCGGCCGGCGACGAGCTCCCACCGGCTCTGGTGCCGACCGTCGTACCCGGGGCCGAGGAGATCGCCCGGCAGATCCTCGGTGAGCACGCCGGTGTCCGGCGCGACGGCGACGGCCTCGCCCGCGCAGCCGCCCGGCTCGACCAGCTGCTCACGACCGGCGGCGAGCCGGCCGGCACGACCTGGACCGTGGCCCGCGCCGTCGTGGCCGCCGCCACGGCCCGGCAGGAGAGCCGTGGCTGTCACTGGCGCGCCGACCATCCGCACACCCGCGGCTGGTGGGCACGCCCGGTCGTCGTACGGCAGGCCCCGTCCGGTCACGTCCTGGCGGATGTCGAGGATCCGAAGACGGCGGCATGAGCACCGACGAGCAGCTGCGCGGCGCCGGGCTCGACCCCGCGGCCATCGCCACGCTAGTGCGTGCCGCACTCGCCGAGGACCTCGGCGAGGCCGGTGACCTGACCAGCCTCAGCACCGTCCCGGCCGACGTGGTCACGACCGTGCGCTACGTCGCCCGTGCACCGGGTGTCGCCGCCGGCCTGCCTGTGCTGGCGGCGATAGCCGAGGTCGGCATCGGCGCCGCCGCATCGTTCGAGCCGCGCGTGGCCGACGGCGCCCGGCTCGACCCCGGGCAGCCTTTGGCCGACCTGACTGCCCCGGCCCGGGACGTGCTGGCGCTGGAGCGCACGTCGTTGAACCTGCTCGGCCACCTGTGCGGTGTCGCCACCACGACCCGCGCCTGGGTCGACGCCGTAGCCGGCACGCGCGCGCAGATCCGCGACACCCGCAAGACGCTGCCGCTGCTGCGCGCGCTGGACAAGTACGCCGTGCGGTGCGGCGGCGGAGTCAACCACCGCGCCGGGCTGCACGACGCGGTGCTGATCAAGGACAACCACGTGGCCGCCGCCGGCGGAGTGGGGCCTGCGCTCGACGCCGTGCTCCGCCGATACGGGCCGGGCAGTCCGGGCGGCCAGGGCCGAGTGGTCGTGCAGGTGGAGGTCGACGACCTCGATCAGCTCGACGAGGCCCTCGACCACGGGGCGCCGCAGGTGCTGCTGGACAACTTCGACCTCGACGCGCTCTCCGAGGCGGTGGGCCGGGTGCGGTCCATGGCGCCGCAGGTGCTGTTGGAGGCCAGCGGCGGTCTGACGCTCAACCGCGCTGCTGCGGTCGCCGCGACCGGCGTCGACTTCCTCGCCGTAGGTGCGCTGACCCACTCCGCGCCCGCGCTGGATATCGGCCTCGACACCGTGTCGGTTCTCTAGGACCTGGCAGAGTCAGGGGCGGCGGTGCAGCAGCAGCGGGAGCACGGCCGTCGCACCAGCGGCGCGCAGCTGTGCGGCCGCGACCGTGATCGGCCACAACGACGACGACGCGTCCACCACCAGCAGGACCACCCGCCCACCGACCCGGTGCAGCACGTCGGCGTCGGGGCGCAGCTCGTCGCGCCAGAACGCCGCCTCGGCGCCGGAGGCGAGGTCGGCATCGGGCGCGCGCGCGATCGCGAGATCCGCTCGCTCCAGCCGCCCTACGTCGGCCAGGTGGTCGGCTACGTCACCGGTGAGTGTCGTATACCCGGCGGCGGGCAGCGTGAGGACGATCTCCGGTCGCGCCGACCAGGTCTGCCGCCATCGCGACAGCACCTGCACGGCCGCAGACTTCAGCTCCTCAGGGGCGGCTCCGTCGCGCCCGAACGCGTGTCGCACCAGCTCGCGCCACTCCGGGGCGTCGGCGAAGATCAGCGTGCGGCCGGGCTCGGCCATCTGGTCGGCACCGATGCGGCCGCGGCTGCCGTACGCCCCGCCCGGCCACATCTTGCGGGGCTCGAGCACGTGCACCTCGCCCCGCAGCAGGCCGGACACCGCACGCACCGTCTCAGCCTGCGGTGCCGCCGTCAGCGGCTCCGGGAGCCGGCCCAGGCAGACCGAGCAGCGGTTGCACGGTTGGGCCGAGGGGTCGTCGAGCGACTCCTGCAGCAGCTGCATCAGGCAGCGCGCACCGCTGGTGTAGGCGCGCATGATGTCGGCCTCTCGGCGCCGAGTGGCCACGATGCCCTCGTAGTGCTCGGCGTCGAAGCTCCAGTCGGCGCCGGTGCGCCGCCAGCCGCTCTCGACCCGCTCGACGGCACCGTCGACCGCGAGCTGCTTCAGCATCAGCTCGACCCGGCCGCGCCGCAGCCCGGTCTCCGCTTCGAGCGACGGCACGCTCGCGGCCTCGCCCGCGGAGTAGGCGCCCAGGCCGGCGAGCAGCCGGTCGACCTGGGATGGGTCGGGGATGGTCGCGGTCGCGAAGTAGTCCCACACCCCGGCATCGGCGGCCGACGGCAGCAGCGCCACCAGTGCGTGGTCGATGCCTCGGCCGGCACGGCCGACCTGCTGGTAGTAGGAGACCGGCGACGGCGGGGACCCCACATGCACCACGAAGCCGAGGTCGGGCTTGTCGTATCCCATCCCCAGCGCCGACGTCGCGATCAGCGCCTTGAGCCGGTTGTCCCGCAGCGCGTCCTCCAGCCGCTCCCGCTCCCCCGCGTCCAGCCCACCGGTATAGGCCGCGACGGGTACGGCGCTGCCGTGGGCCGCCTGCACCGCTGCGGTCAGCCGCTGCGCGTCGGCCACCGTCAGCGCGTAGACGATGCCCGATCCGGGCAGCTGCGGCAGCTGGTCGACCACCCACGCATAGCGCTCCAGCGGCGAGAGCTGGTCGACCACCGCCAGCTGCAGGCTGGCGCGGGCCAACGGTCCACGCAGCACCAGCGTGGTTTCGCCGAGCTGGTGGGCGACGTCGTCGGTGACCCGGGCGTTCGCGGTCGCGGTCGTCGCGAGCACGGGGGTGTCGGGGTTGAGGCGCTGCAGCACGTCGGATACCCGGCGGTAGTCCGGCCGGAAGTCGTGGCCCCAGTCGGAGACCGCGTGCGCCTCGTCGATCACCAGCAGGCCGATGCTGCCGGCGAGCCGGTCGAGGACCCGCCGGCCGAATCCGGGGTTCGCGAGCCGCTCGGGCGAGACCAGGAGCACGTCGATCGCATCGGCCGCGAGGTCGGCCTCGACCGCGGACCAGGCGTCGACGTTGGAGCTGTTGAGGGTCGCGGCCCGCAGGCCGGCGCGGGCCGCCGCGGCGACCTGGTCGCGCATGAGCGACAGCAGCGGTGAGACGACGAGCGTGGGTCCCGCGCCCTCGCTGCGCCGGATCGCCGTGGCCGCCCAGTAGACCCCGGACTTGCCCCAGCCGGTCGCCTGCACCACCAGCACGCGGGCGGCCGGCTCACCCAGCGCGGCCACCGCGGTGCGCTGGTCGTCCCGCAACCGGGCGTCGGCGCCCGCGATCGCGGCGATCACCTGGTCCGCGACGTCCGCGCGCCGGCCGGCAAGCTGTGCACCCATGGCCCAGGACCCTACGTCGGTGCGGTGACAGCCCGGTAAGGCAAGATCACCTGCATGGAGATGGTCGCGGTGATCGGCGGATCCGGTTTCTATGAGTTCCTCAGCGACACCGAGGAGGTGCCGACGCAGACGCCGTACGGCGCACCCAGTGCTCCGGTCACGGTGGGCAGGATCGGCGCACGCCCGGTGGCGTTCCTGCCCAGGCACGGTGCGCGCCACGAGTTCGCGCCGCACACCATCAACTACCGCGCGAACCTGTGGGCGCTGCGATCGGTCGGCGTCCGGCGGGTGCTCGCGCCCTGTGCGGTGGGCAGCCTGCAGGCCGAGCTGGGGCCCGGCGACGTCGTGGTGCCCGACCAGCTGGTCGACCGCACGGCGGGGCGGCAGCAGACCTTCATGGACGCCGGTGCCGCCCACGTGGGGTTCGCCGACCCCTACTGCCCGACCCTGCGCTCCGCGCTGCTCGCTCCCGGCCTCGCACGCGACGGCGGCACCATGGTCGTCGTCGACGGGCCGCGGTTCTCCACCCGCGCGGAGTCGCAGTGGTATGCCGCCCAAGGGTGGTCGCTGATCAACATGACCGGACACCCGGAGGCCGTGCTCGCTCGGGAGCTGGCGATGTGCTACGCCCCGATCGCCGTGGTCACCGACCGGGACGCCGGCATCGAGGGCGGCGAGTCGGTTACCCAGGAGGAGGTCTTCGCCGTGTTCAAGGAAAACATCGAGCGGCTCCGGGAGCTGTTGGCCGACGTGGTCGCCGACCTGCCCGAGGACGCCGGCTGCGAGTGTCGCGACAGCCTTGCCGGCCTGGACGTGGCGTTCGAGCTGCCATGAGGGTGTTGGTCACGGGCGCGGCCGGGTTCATCGGGTCCGCGGTGGTGCAGGCGCTGCACACAGCGGGCCACGACGTCGCCGCCGTCGACGCGCTGATCGAGCAGGCACACCCCGCGGCGGCCAGCCTGCCCGCCGGAGTCGAGCGCGCCGACGTACGCGACCTGGACACCCTGCGTCCGCTCCTGCGCGGCGTCGACATCGTCGTGCACCAGGCGGCCATGGTGGGTGCCGGGACCGACGCCGCCGACCTGCCGCTCTACGCCTCGCACAACGATCTCGGCACGACCACGCTGCTCGCCGCCATGGCCGAGGCCGGTGTGCACCGCCTCGTGCTCGCCTCCTCGATGGTCGTGTACGGCGAGGGGCGCTACGCGTGCCCGCTGCACGGACCGGTGGCACCGCCCGCCCGTGACCCGGAGGCGCTGGCCGCGGGTGAGTTCGACGCCACCTGCCCGGCCTGCGGCGAGGTCCTCGGCTGGGAGCTCGTCGACGAGTCGGCGCCGATGCTCCCCCGCAGTTCCTACGCCGCGAGCAAGGTGGCGCAGGAGCACTACGCCGGGGCGTGGGCGCGGCAGGCCGACGCGTCGGTTGTCGCCCTGCGCTACCACAACGTCTACGGCCCGCACATGCCGCAGGACACGCCGTACTCCGGGGTCGCGGCGATCTTCCGTTCCGCGCTTGCGGCGGGGCAGGCGCCGGAGGTCTTCGAAGACGGCGCGCAGATGCGCGACTTCGTGCACGTGCGCGACGTAGCGGCCGCGAACGCCCTCGCGCTCGCGGCCGTCGCGGACGCGGGCCCGGGCTCGTTGGAGGCGTACAACGTCTGCTCGGGCATCCCGGTGAGTATCGGGGAGGTGGCGCGCATTCTCTCGGCCGCCGCGGGCGGCGCGGAGCCCGTGACGTCGGGGCGGTTCCGGGCCTCCGACGTGCGCCACGTCGTCGCGTCACCGCGCGCGGCCGCCGACCGGCTCGGGTTCACCGCGGCGATCGACCCGGACAGCGGCTTGCGGGCCTTCGTCGACGAGCCCTTGCGCCCGACCCGCTGACGTGCGTGGGCGCGGGTCTGCGAGGGCGCGGGCCGCCTCACCAGTACGACGAGAACAGGTGTTGGAGCAGCACCGCACCCAGCACCTGCAGCAGCAGGGCCGGGCGACGCCACCGACTCGGCAGCAGCGCGGTCAGCAGCAGTGCCCACGGCACGAACGGCACCCAGATCCGCTCCACCTCCGCCTTGCTCATCCCCGACAGCGTGGCCGCCGCGACCACGAGCAGCGCGGCGCTGCCCATGATCACCGGTGTCCGCTCCGCTCCCGCCAGCGCGCGACGCCCCGCCCGGACCAGCCGCCCGAGCCGGCGTACCAGCACCCCCGTCGCGGCGGCCAGGGCAAGCCCCGCCGACAGCAGCAGCACCGCGAGGTTGGCCCACACCCAGTAGCCGTACGGGCGCCGGCCTCCCCAGCCGTCGAAGTACCGCTCCCGCAGCACCGGGTAGGCCTCGAACCAGGAGTAGCCGAACGCCAGGAACACCGCGGTGGGCACCAGCGCGGCGAGCACGGCCGGCAGCAGCGGACGCCACGACCCGGCCACGAGCAGCACCGCGAGCGCGAGGACTCCGACCAGCACGAAGCCGTAGGACAGGTACACCGTGCAGCCCAGCACCAGCCCGGCGGCCACGGCGACGCCCGTGCTGCCGCGGCGCGCGGCGACTGCGAGCACCAGCAGCCCGGCCGCGACGGCGGGCGCGAACAACCCGCCGTCGGCCGAGACACCCACCCAGATCGCGACCGGGCCGACGGTCAGGAACGGCGCAGCGGCCCGCGCCGCAGCCTCGGCGCCGAGCGTGCGCATCGTCGCCAGCACCAGCACCGGTGTGGTCGCACCGAGCACACACAGCACCAGCCCGACCGCGAGCCCGGAGTCGAGCCCGATCCGCGCCAGGGCGATGAAGAACAGGAACGCGCCGGGCGGGTGCCCGGCGATGTGCGAGGGCCAGTTGCGCGGCTCGGCGGAGTACGGGATCCGGGAGACGAACTCCTGCAGCATCGCCGGCACGTCGTCGATCATCCGAGCGGTCCGCAGGTACTCGTACTCGTGCAGTGGCGGGTCGGCGATGCCGCCCACGCCGTCGACCAGCGCCAGCAGCAGGATCCAGGCCAGCCCGGCCACGTAGACGCCGGCCAGCAGCCTGCGCCACGGCAGCGTGGCAGCGAGCCGTGGAGTCCAGACGACGACGGCCGCCGCGAGGACCAGGACCGGCACCGTGGCGGGTCCGACCCGCGGCATCCAGTGCGCATGCAGCGGGGCGAAGAACACGTGTGCGTCGAAGGAGAACAGCGGCTCGGCCACGAACGCCAGGACCACCAGACCCACGCCGGCCAGTAGCCCGGTCAGCGCGGCACGGTGGTCGTTCACCGGCCCCACGGTAGCTAGGGTCGAGCCCGTGACCGTCATCTGTGACCTGGTGTTGCCGTGCCGGGACGAGGCCGCTGCCCTCCCCCGCGTCCTGGCCGGCGTACCCGGCTGGTGCCGCGCGATCGTCGTCGACAACGGATCGAGCGACGCCACGGCGAAGGTGGCGGCCGCGCATGGAGCCGATGTTGTGCGAGAGCCGCAAGCTGGGTATGGGGCTGCTGTGCACTCAGGAATCACGGCTGCAGACGCCGATTACATCGCGGTCGCCGACGGCGATGGCTCGTTCGACCTGGCCGACCTGGGCCCGCTGCTCGAGCTGGTGCGTTCGGGCGCGGCGACGATGGCGGTCGGACGCAGAAGGCCGGCAGGACGTGGGGTCTGGCCGTGGCATGCGCGGCTGGGCAACGCCGTCCTGTCGGCGATCGTGCGTCGCCGCACCGGGCTGGCCGTGCACGACATCGCGCCGCTGCGGCTGTGCCGGCGAACCGACCTGCTCAGCCTGGATGTCCGGGACCGGCGTTTCGGGTACCCGCTGGAGCTGTTGCTGCGGGCGGCCGAGGCCGGCTGGCGGATCGTCGAGGTCGACGTCTGCTACCTGCCCCGCGCGGCCGGCACCCGGTCGAAGGTGTCCGGCTCGGTGCGAGGGACGCTGCGCGCGACCCGTGACTTCGCCCGGGTGCTGGCGTGACGACCGCGGTGCTGGTGGTCGCCAAGATGCCGGTTCCCGGCGAGGCCAAGACCCGGCTCGCGGCGCACGTGGGTGATGCGCGCGCGGCCGAGCTCGCCGCGGCCGCGCTGCTCGACACGCTGGCGGCGGTCGTGGCGGCAGACCTGCCCTGCGTCGTGGCACTCACCGGGGACCTGCGCCGGGCCGCGCGGCGCCCAGAGCTCGAGTCCGCACTCGCCGCGACGACAGTGGTGCCGCAGCGCGGTGACACCTTTGCCGGCCGGCTCACGGCCGCGCACCACGACACGGCTCGGCTGCTGCCCCGCCACCGGGTGTTGCAGATCGGCATGGACACCCCGCAGGTCACCGCCGGCCTGCTCGACACGTCGGCTCGCCGGCTCGAGGCGCTCGACGCCGTCGTCGGCCCGGCGACCGACGGAGGCTGGTGGGCGCTCGGTGTCGCGCGTCCGCAGCTCACCGACCGCCTGATCGACGTACCCATGTCGCAGCCCGACACCGGCCGCGCCACCGTCACGATGCTCCGGCACCAACGAGCCCGCATCGGCGGGCTGGCCGAGCTCCGCGACGTCGACACCTTCGACGACGCGTGCGCGGTGGCGGCCGACCCGCAGTGCGGGCCGCGTTTCGCCGCGGCAGTCGCCGAGCTCGCGGTGGACGCGAGGTGACGGCCGCCATCAGCCCGCTCGACGCGTATGCGGCGGCCCTCGCCGGAAGTCACTGCGTGGTGGTGGGCGAGGAGTTCGGCCAGCGACCGCTGCCGGTACAACGCTGGGCCAGGGATGTCAGTCGACGGGACCGGATGTTGCTCGACCACTGCGAGGGCGACACCCTGGACGTGGGGTGCGGACCTGGGCGGATGACGGCGGCGCTCACCGCACGGGGCCACCGCTGCCTGGGCATCGACGTGTCGCCGGAGGCGGTTGCGCATGCGCGTCGCCGTGGCGCGGACGCCGTGGTCGCCGATGTCTTCGCGTCGGTGCCGCACGCCGGCCAGTGGCACACCGCACTGCTCGCCGACGGCAACATCGGCATCGGCGGTGATCCCGTCCGGCTGCTCCGCCAGGTGTCGGGTGTCCTCGCAGCCCAGGCGACCATCGTGGTGGATCTTGCGCCACCAGGCGTGCCGACGCGCACCTCGCAGATCCGGTTGATCGTCGACGGCCTCAGCACGGAGCCGTTCGCGTGGAGCGTGGTAGGCGTCGACGCGGTGCGGCGGCTGGCGCGCGAGAGCGATCTCGACGTCGCGACGATCGCTGACGCGGGGGGTCGCTGGTTCGCGCTGTTGCGTCCTAGGCTGCTGCACCGAGTGTGAGCACCACAGGCCGAACAACCCGGGAGGACACGTGAGCGACGTCATCACCAGCCTGGATATCTCCGGCGGCATCCTGGTCGGACATGACGGCTCGGCGCCAGGAGCGCAGGCGGTGCGCTGGGCGGCCCGTTGGGCAGAGCGCGCGGCCTGCGACCTGCACGTGCTGCGCACCTGGGTGATCTCCTCGGCGCCCCGCCCCTCCACCTGGTCCCCCGGCTACGTCCCGCCCCTGACCGACTTCGAGCAGGCCGTTCTCGAGCAGCTGCAGCACGATGTCGGCGGGCTCGATCTGTCCTCCGGCGGGCTCGCGGTGCACTGCCACGTCACGCACGGCTCGGCCGGCCGGCGGATCGTCGAGACCTCCGACCGCGTCGAGCTGGTGGTGGTCGCCGCCCGCGGCGGAGGTGGCTTCCGCGGACTGCTGCTCGGCTCCACGGCCGACCAGGTCGTGCGGCACGCGCACTGCCCGGTCGCGGTGCTCCCCGCCGAGACGCTGGAGCCCGGTGGCACGGCCGTGCCGGACAGCCAGCTCAGGGACGGGTAGGGGTCTCGGGCCGAACGCCGGCCTCCACACCGCGCCACCGCGCGACGGCCGTCATCGCGTGGTAGATCACGATCGCGGCGAACGTGCCCAGCGCGATGCCGCCGAAGGCCAGCTCACCGAGCGTCCACTCGTAGTTGGCCACGCCGATCACCAGCGGCACGCCGGCCGTGGTCAGCGCGATGGGGTTGGCGAAGTCGACGCGGTTCTGCACCCAGATCCGTGCCCCCAGCACGCCGATCATGCCGTAGAGCACGGTGGCGGCACCGCCGAGCACGCCGGCGGGGACGGTGGCGATCAGCGCACCGAACTTCGGCGACATGCTGAGGATCAGCGCCACGCCGGCCGCTACCGCGTACGCCGCGGTCGAATAGACCCTCGTCGCCGCCATCACACCGATGTTCTCGGCGTACGTCGTCGTACCCGAGCCGCCACCGGAGCCGGCCAGCACGGTCGCGAGGCCGTCGGCGGTGAGCGCCCGCCCCATCAGCGGGTCGAGGTCCTGCCCGGTCATCGCGGCGACGGACTTGACGTGTCCGATGTTCTCGGCGACCAGCACCAGGACGACGGGCACGAAGAGGCCGAGGACACCGAGCTCGAAGCGGGGCGCGGTGAACTCCGGCAGGCCGAGCCAGGGGGCCGCCGCCACCGCGGCGAAGTCGACCTCGCCACGCAGCACCGCCACCAGGTAGCCGACCAGCACGCCGAGCAGGATCGAGAGCCGGCCGAGGAGCCCACGGAACAGCACCGTGATCGCGATGATCGCGACGAGCGTGGCGACGGCCGTGACAGGTGCCTGCTCGACGTTGGCCTTCGCGGCCGGAGCAAGGTTGAGACCGATCAGCGCCACGATCGTGCCGGTCACCAGCGGCGGCATGAGCCCGTCGATCCAGCGCGGCCCGACCACGTGGACGACGATTCCGACGACCGCCAGGAGGGCGCCGGTGACGAGTACGCCAGCGAGAGCGACGGCCTGCCCGCCCGAGGCGGAGGCTGCGGTGATCGGCGCGATGAACGCGAAGCTGGAGCCGAGATAGCTCGGCAGCCGGTTGCCGGTGACGACCAGGAACAGCGCCGTCCCTACCGCGGAGAAGAACAGCGTCGTGGCGGGCGAGAACCCGGTGAGCAACGGCACCAGGAAGGTCGCTCCGAACATCGCCACCACGTGTTGCATGCCGATGCCGACCGTGCGCGGCCAGCTGAGCCGCTCGCGCGGGGCGACCACCTCGCCCGCGCTGATCGTCCGACCGTTGCCGTGCAGGGTCCACGCCGTCCTCGTCACCCGCCGGAGCGTACTGGGGACCCGCCGCCGGCACGGGTCCGCGAGGCACTTCGCGCACGCTGAGCGCCTGACGCATCGGCTGCGCCGGGCGACATACGCTGGTGAGCGTGACTCACGGAGCAGACTTCGGGCGTGCGGTGAGCGTGCTGCGCGATCGCCGGCTGCTTCTGCTGAGTGGGGCGGGGATATCCACCGACTCCGGTATCCCCGACTACCGCGGTCCCGACTCGCCGCCGCGTACGCCGATGACGATCGCGCAGTTCCGTTCGGGGCTGCCCGCCCGTCGTCGCTACTGGGCCCGCAGCCACGTCGGCTGGCAACGGATGGGGCAGGCGCGGCCCAACGCCGGGCATCGCGCGCTGGCGAGGCTGGAGCGGGCCGGCGGCTCCGTGGCACTGATCACGCAGAACGTCGACGGCCTGCACACTGCTGCCGGCAGCCGGTCCGTGATCGACCTGCACGGCCGCATCAGCGACGTGCGCTGCCTGGACTGCGGGGACGTCACCGCGCGTGCTGAGCTGCACGACCGCCTCGACCGGCTCAACCCGCGCTTCGGCGACGCGTCGCCGGCGCAGACGGCCCCCGACGGGGATGCCGACATCGACGGTGTCGACGGGTTCAACGTCGCCGACTGCGCACGGTGCGGCGGAGTCCTCAAGCCTGACGTCGTGTTCTTCGGTGAGAACGTCGCCAAGCCGCTGGTCGAGCACTGCTTCGCGCTGGTCGAGCGGTCCGACGCCGTGCTGGTCGCCGGCTCCTCCCTGACGGTGCTGTCGGGGTTCCGCTTCGTGCGGCAGGCGCATCGGCTCGGGCTGCCGATCGTGATCGTGAACCGAGGTGGGACCCGCGCTGACGACCTCGCCACCGTGCACCTGCATGCCGGCTGCAGCGAGACGCTCACCGCGTTGACCGACGCCCTGAGCTGAGGAGAAACCGGGGACCGCCGCTCCTGGGTCGAGACGACCTGGCGCGTTCTGGGACCGCGAGCGCAAGGCACCGGACGAGCACTCCGCACTCGTGCCCACAGTGCCGAACATGTGCACGGAAACTGTCGGTGGCGTCTGGTGTGATGGGGTTATGGGAGGCCAGCAGCCGGGTGCGGTGCTCGACCACCTCGACGAGGTGATCGGGGCGGCTGCGCTGCTGCCGGCGGGTCAGCGGGTGCAGGTCCTCGATGTCGCGGTGAGCCGGCTGCAGGCCGAGCAGGCGAGCGCGTTGCGGACCTTGGAAGCCGAGGGCGGGCTGGCGGGGTCGGGCTGCACGACGGCCGGGTCGTGGGCGCGGCTGCACCTGCGCCGTGACCACGGCGCGCACCGGATCGTCCGACGCGGCCGGCTGCTGCCGCAGCTGCCGGGGTTCGCTGCCGCGTTCGCCGCCGGGCAGGTCACCGACGAGCACGTCGACACCCTGCTGCGCTGGACCAAGCCGTGTGGGATGGAGACGCTGCAAAACCACGAGGACGTCTTGTTGACCCTGGCCCTGCAGTCCTCTCCACACGAGCTCGGCCAGGCGTTGGACGCGCTGGCCGACCTGGCCCACCCCGACCGCGACGAAGAGAGCGCGCGACCCATCCGACGACTCGCAACATCCACCGAGCGCCGCGTGACGCCCATGAGTTGTCCGCACCGAGCCTCTTGACCAACACATCGAACGTTTGTTCCCATAGGGCCATGCGGTGGCAGGCACAGACGCTCGACGACGACGACAGCGCTGCGTTGCCGGGGATGCGCCGGGTCGCTGGTCTCGTGCGCAGTGTGCAGACGCCAGAGTTCGCCGGCGTGACCTTCCACGAGGTGCGTGCCAAGTCTGCGCTCAACAAGGTGCCCGGCGAGTCCGCGATGCCGTTCCGGTGGACCGTCAACCCGTGGCGCGGATGCACCCACGCCTGCTTCTACTGCTACGCGCGAGGGTCGCACACCTGGCTGGACTTCGACGCCGGCCGCGACTTCGACACCCAGATCGTGGTCAAGACCAACGTCGCCGAGGTGCTCCGCCGCGAGCTGGCGCGGCCGTCGTGGGCCCGCGAGCACGTCGCGCTCGGCACCAACACCGACCCCTACCAGCGCGCGGAGGGGCGCTACCGACTGATGCCGGGCATCATCGAGGCGTTCGCCGACAGCGGCACACCCTTCTCGATCCTCACCAAGGGCACCATGCTCCGCCGCGACCTGCCGGCCTTGGCCGCGTCCGCCGGGCGGGTGTCGGTCGGAGTGGGCGTCTCGTTGGCCGTCCTCGACCCGGACCTGCAGGCCACGCTCGAGCCGGGAACGCCCACCCCTCGCGCGCGGCTCGACCTGGTCCGCGCCATTACCGACGCCGGCCTGTCGTGCAGCGTGTTCGTCGCTCCGGTGCTGCCGTGGTTGACCGACAGCACCCGGCACCTGGACCGGCTGCTGGGGCGGGTCGCCGCCGCCGGGGCGAGCGGGGTCACCGTGCTCCCGCTGCACCTGCGACCCGGTGCGCGGGAGTGGTTCTTCGGCTGGCTGCGGCAGCACCGTCCCGACCTCGTCCCCCGCTACCAGCGCCTGTACGGCCGCGGCGCCTACGTCGGCGCCGACTACAAGGAGCTGCTGGCCGAGCGTGTTGCGCCGCTGGTCGTCCGACACGGCCTGTCCCGCCCCGGCACCCGGTCAGCGGGTACGGCGAAGCAGGCCGCGTCTTCCCACGGCCCGGCGACGTTGTTCTGACCCAGGGCCATCCGCGCCGGGTCAGGCGCTGTCGATCCGGGCCAGCTGCGCCATCGCGTCGTCGCTGAGCTCGAAGTCGAAGACAGCGAAGTTCTCCCGGATCCGCTCCGGCGTGACTGACTTGGGGATCGCCACGTTGCCCAGCTGCAGGTGCCAGCGCAGCACCACCTGTGCCGGCGTGCGGCCGGTCTGGTCCGCTATCTCGCGGACGACGGGATCGTCGAGGTCCCGCGCCTTGCCCAGCGGGGCCCACGCCTCGGTGACGACGCCCATCTCCTCGTGCACCGAGCGCAGGCCGTCCTGCTGCATCGTCGGGTGCAGCTGCACCTGGTTGATCGAGGGCAGCACGTCGCCCTCGTCGGCCAGCCTGCGGAGCTGGTCCGCCCCGAAGTTGGACACCCCGATGGCACGGGTGAGCCCGTCGGCCCGGATCCGCTCCAGCGCCCGCCAGGTCTCGACGTTGAGATCGTCCTCCGGCGACGGCCAGTGGATCAGGTACAGATCGACGTACTCCAGGCCCAGCCGCCCCAGGCTTGCGTCGAAGCCGCGGCGGGCAGCGTCGTAGCCGTGATCGTCCCCCCACAGCTTGGTGGTCACGAAGACATCCTGGCGGGGGACTCCCGCGCCGCGAACGGCGTCACCCACCTCCTCCTCGTTGCGGTAGAGCTTGGCCGTGTCGATGTGCCGATAACCGGCCTCGACCGCTGCGGTCACCGCCGGGCCGACCTGCGCACCCGACACCTGGTAGACACCGAAGCCGAGCTGCGGGATCGCCACGTCGTCGTGCAGGGTCAACGTCGGAGACAAAGTCGTGTGGGTCATGGCCCACTCCTGCCCTATCCTGTCCGCGCTATGCCTGTGGATGCCCGCACCTCGGAGGTCGCTGCGCTGCGCCGACGGCCGACGGTCACCTTCCCCGAGCAGCTGCCGATCAGCCAGCGCCGCGACGACATCGCCGCGGCCATCCGCGACCACCAGGTGGTGGTCGTCGCCGGCGAGACCGGGTCGGGCAAGACCACCCAACTGCCCAAGATCTGCCTCGATCTCGGCCGCGGTGAGCACGGGCTGATCGGCCACACCCAGCCACGGCGACTCGCCGCCCGCACCGTGGCCGACCGCATCGCCGAGGAGCTGCAGGTGCCGCTCGGTGGTGCGGTCGGCTTCCAGGTGCGCTTCACCGACCAGGTGGGCGACGACACGTTCGTCAAGCTGATGACCGACGGGATCCTGCTCAACGAGATCCAGCGCGACCCGATGCTGCGCCGCTACGACACCTTGATCATCGACGAGGCACACGAGCGCAGCCTCAACATCGACTACATCCTCGGTTACCTCAAACGACTGCTCCCCCGCCGCCCCGACCTCAAAGTGGTCATCACCTCGGCGACGATCGACCCCGAGCGCTTCGCTGCCCACTTCGGCGACGCACCGATCATCGAGGTCTCCGGGCGCACCTTCCCGGTGCAGATCCGCTACCGCGAGCCCGACAGCGCAGCCGATGGGGACACCGACCAGGTGCAGTCGATCATCGACGCCGTGCACGAGCTCGACCGGGAGGGGCGCGGCGACATCCTCGTGTTCCTCTCCGGCGAGCGCGAGATCCGTGACACCGCCGACGCGCTCGACGGCCTATCCCTGCGTGACACCGAGGTGCTCCCGCTCTACGCCCGGCTCTCGGCCGCGGACCAGCATCGTGTCTTCCGGGCCCACCGGGACAGGAGGATCGTGTTGGCCACCAACGTCGCCGAGACCTCCTTGACGGTGCCAGGCATCCGTTACGTCATCGACCCCGGCACCGCCCGGATCTCCCGTTTCTCCAACCGCACCAAGGTGCAACGGCTCCCGATCGAGCCGATCTCGCAGGCGGCGGCCAACCAGCGCAGCGGCCGATGCGGCCGCACCGCCGACGGCATCTGCATCCGGCTCTATTCCCAGGAGGACTTCGAGTCCCGGCCCGAGTTCACCGATCCCGAGATCCTGCGCACGAGCCTGGCCTCGGTCATCTTGCAGATGGCCGCGCTCGGCCTCGGGGAGATGTCGAGGTTTCCCTTCGTCGAGCCTCCCGACCAGCGCCAGATCAAGGACGGCGAGCAGCTCCTGCACGAGCTCGGCGCCATCGACCTGTCGGCATCGGACCCCCGCAGGCGACTGACCCAGGTCGGCCGGCAGCTGGCTCAGCTGCCCCTCGACCCGCGGCTCGCCCGCATCGTCGTGGAGGCCAACCGGCTCGGCTGCCTGCGCGAGGCGATGGTCATCGTCGCGGCCGTGTCGATCCAGGACCCGCGGGAGCGACCGCTGGAGCATCAGCAGGCCGCCGACGACAAGCACCGCCGTTTCGCCGACACCGACTCCGACTTCGCGACGCTGCTCAACCTGTGGCGCTATATCCGCGAGCAGCAGAAGCAGCTGTCGTCGAACCAGTTCCGCAAGCTGTGCCGCAACGACTACCTCAGCTATCTGCGCATCCGCGAGTGGCAGGACGTGCACGCCCAGCTGCGCCACCTGGTCCGGCCGCTGAAGTTCACGCTCAACTCCGCCGACGCCAGCACCGAGCAGGTGCACACCGCGATCCTGGCCGGCCTGCTGTCACACATCGGCATGTTCGACCCCGCCAAGCGCGAGTACGTCGGGGCGCGCAACACCAGGTTCGCGATCTT
>DASSKO010000203.1:0-41359 GCA_035690425.1 Nocardioidaceae bacterium | reverse complement strand
TGCGACCGGGACCGCTGGCCACGGTGCAGGACGGCGGGCGCCCCGGGTACGCCGGGGTGGGGCTCGGCCGCGCCGGGGCGTGCGACCGGCGGGCGTGGCGGCTGGGAAACCGCTTGGTCGGCAACCACCCGGACGCCGCCGGGGTAGAGATCACGATGGGCGGCCTGCAGGTGCGGGCCGAGCACGCCGTGACGGTCGCGCTGACCGGGGCCTTCTGCCCGGTGGCTGTCGACCATCGCACCACCGACCACGACCGCCCCCTGCACCTGCCGGCGGGCGCGGTGCTCGCACTGGGCCGACCGGCACGCGGGGTCCGCACCTACCTGGCCGTCCGCGGCGGGATCGACGCGCCCGTGGTGCTGGGTTCACGCTCGACGGACCTGCGGGCCGGTCTCGGTGCGTCCGCCCTGGTGACCGGAGCCACGCTGCCCGTCGGCGACCTGGTGAGCACCGACGTGCCGCCGGTCGACGTACCCGGTGAGAGTGCCGCGGCGGAGGAGGTCTGGGTGCGGGTGGTGCTCGGCCCCCGCGACGGCTGGTTCACCCAGGCCGCGCTCGACCACCTGCTCACGTCCGCCTGGCGGGTCACCACCGACGCCGACCGGGTCGGCCTTCGCCTCGACGGTCCGGCGCTGCAGCGGGCGCGCACCGAGGAGCTACCGACCGAAGGTTGCGTACGCGGCGCCGTGCAGGTGCCCGGCGACGGCAAGCCGATCGTCTTCCTCGCCGATCACCCCGTCACCGGCGGATACCCCGTCGTCGCCGTCGTGGTCGACGCCGACACCGACCTGCTGGCCCAGGCGCGGCCGGGCACGGTGGTCCGGTTCAGCCGTCGCGGCTAGTCCGGCGCGACGCGGCGGCCGGCACGGTCCAGCTCCGCCGCCTCGGCCGGTGTCGGTGCCGTGCCGCCGTGGTGCCGTGGGTGCCACGGTGCCTCCTCGCCGGCGGCCGGCTGATCGCGATGACGCACCTGCACGTCGTCGAGCAGCGCCTGCATCCGGGTCCGCAGCTCGTCGGCGTGGCCCGTCGCGTCGCCTCTTCGGGTTGGGTGCATGGGCTCCCCGACGGCGATGCTCAACGCCCGTCCGCGGGTGGTGAGGTCACGCGGCAGGTCCTTGCTCCACAGCCGCTGACCACCCCACAACGCTACCGGGATGAGCGGCACGCCGGCGCCCTGCGCGAGCCGCACCGCGCCGTTCTTGATCTCCTTGACGGTGAACGACCGGCTGATCGTCGCCTCCGGGAACACCCCGATCACCTCACCGGCGCGCAGCGCCCGCAGTGCGGCGGCGTAAGAGGAGGCGCCGGCGTCCCGGTCCACCGGGATGTGGCGCATTCCCCGCATCAGCGGGCCGGACAGCCTGTGCGCGAACACCGCGTCCTTCGCCATGAACCGCACCAGCCGCTTGCTCGGCAGGGCCGCCTGGCCGCAGAAGATGAAGTCGAGATAGCTGACGTGGTTGCTGGCGAGCACGGCCCCGCCGCTGCGCGGGATGTGCTCGGCGCCGGTGATGGTGATGTCGAGACCGAGCAGGCGGTACAGCACCTGGGCAGCGCCGATGACCGGCGGATAGACGAGGTCCACGCAGGAAGGCTAAGGCGTCCCGCGCGTACGCCGGCAGCGCGGGTGGGGCCAGCCGGGCATATCCCACCACCGCCGGGGTACGAGACCGGCTTCACCCGACCCGAGGAGAACCGAGATGTCGGACAACAACTCCGTCGCCCGCAGCCTGCATGACCTCGGCGCGGCAGCCTGGTTCGGCGGATCCCTGATGGGCGCGGTCGGCCTCAACGGCGCCGCCGCGGCGGCAAGCAGCCCGGCCGAGCGACTCCAGCTGTCCTCCCAGGGCTGGGCCCGGTGGACACCGGTCAACGCAGCTGCGATCGGTGCCCACCTCGTCGGTGGGATCGCGCTGCTCGCGGGCAACCAGCGGCGGCTCAGGCACCAGCCCGGCGCGAAGTCGGTCACGGTGGCGAAGGTCGCGCTCACCCTCACCGCCGGCGGGCTGACTGCCTACAGCGGTGTGCTGGGGCGCACGGTGGACAAGCACGCCAGCCAAGGCGGCGCCACACCCACCGAGCCCTCCAGCGGTGCGAGCGCTGAGCTGGCCAAGGCGCAGAAGCGACTCAAGGCGGTCCAGTGGGCCACCCCGGCCGTGACCGGTGCGCTGGTCGTCCTCGGTGCGGTGCAGGGTGAGCAGCAGCGGCCGCGGGCGCTGCTGTCGGCACAGGCGATGCGTCCGTTGCGAGGCGCGGTGCGCTACGGTCCACGCGCCGTGCCGTGGTCGCAGGCGCCCCGTGCGGCGCGTGCCGTGCCGTGGTCGCAGGCGCCCCGTGCAGCGCGGGTCACGACGAAGGCCGGCGCGAAGGCGGCCAAACGCAAGCTGCGCAGCGCCGCCTAGCCGTCAGTCGAGCGTCAGCACCACCTTCACGTCCTCGTCGCGTGCTGCGAAGGCGTCGGCGAAGTCGCCCAACGGCACTCGGCGGCTGACCAACTGCTGCAGCCAGCTCAGGTCCGCCACGGCCAGCGCGTCGGCGGCCAGCCGGTAGTGCCTGAGGTTGGCGTTGACCGACCCGACGATCACGGAGTTGTCGAGCACCAGAGTGCGGTTGAGCGCACCGAGGTCGACGGGCATCTCGCTGCCCGCCGCCGACACCCCGGTCAGGCAGACGATCCCCGCCGCACCGGTGCCGTCGAGGCAGGCGCGTACGACCGGCGCGGCACCGGTCGCCTCGATGATCACGTCGGGCACCACCGCCAGAGCCGCACCGACGTCGTGGTGGTAGGTCGCACCCAGCAGGTGCACCAGATGGGGCTTCGGCCCGCTGGTGACCCGGTCGAGCACATGCACGTCGAGACCCCGCTGCACCCCGAGCAACGCGGCCAGCAACCCGATCGGTCCCGCGCCGGTCACCAGCACGCGCCGCGGGGCGAAGAAGCCGCGGGCACCGATCCGCTCGATCTGCTCCCATGCCTTGGCCACCACCGATGTGGGCTCCATCAGCATCCCGACCGGCTCCAGGCCGGCGTCCAGCCGAACGGCGTACTCGGGGTCGACCGCCCAGGCCTCGCTCGCGAACCCGGGCAGCTCCTTGATCCCGCGCTCGGTGTAGCGGCCGTTGCGGCACATGTCGAACTCGCCGTGCGCGCAGGCAGCGCACGGCAGCGGGTCGGGGCGCCGGACGACACCGACCACCAGGTCACCGGCGGCGAACCCGCTGCCCGCAGGCGCCTCGCGCACCCGGCCGAGCGACTCGTGACCGAGCACCAGCCGCTGCTCCCCCGGCGGCGCCGTGCCGTAGTAGCCGGCGGCGATCTCCTTGTCGGTACCGCACACCCCCACGGCGAGCCCGTCGGCGAGCAGGTCGCCGGCCGCGCGGACAGGGTCGGGTACGTCGGACACAGCGAGCGAGCCGGCTTCGCCGGGCAGCACGGTCAACGCCTTCATCCCGCCACCGTAAACCCCCGCGATCGAGGCACCCACGAGGCATCATGGAGGCATGCGCAGCGATCTCGATGCAGCCTTCGCCGCGATCCGCCGGGAGGACTTCCTCACCGAGCCCGAGCGCGGGTACGCCGCGGACGACCGCGCGCTGCCGATCGGCCACGGCCAGACCAACTCCCAGCCCACGACCGTGCGACACCTGCTGTCGCTGCTCGATGCGGGCCACGGCGACCGGGTGCTCGACGTCGGCAGCGGCTCCGGGTGGACGACCGCCCTGCTCGGGCAGCTGGTCGGCCCACAAGGATCGGTCCACGGCACCGAGCTCGTACCGGAGCTGGTGGAGTGGTCCCGCGGCAACCTCTCCGCCTACGACCTGCCATGGATCTCGGTCGAGCCCGCGGTCCCCGGCGAACTCGGCCTGCCGGCGCGAGCACCGTTCGACCGGATCCTGGTCTCCGCGGAGACCGGCGACCTGCCCCAGCAGCTGGTCGACCAGCTCGCCGGCGGCGGCCGGATGGTCATCCCCGTCGGCGGTCAGCTGCTGGTGGCCTCGCGGGACGACCGTGGCGAGCTCACGCAGCGGCGTGTCGGGCACTACTCGTTCGTCCCCCTGCGCTGACCCGGGCGGGGTATCGTCCCGCCATGACAGAGCCTGTGGTCATCATCGGGGGCGGTGGCACGGGGCGCTGCATCCTCGACATCATCGACCAGATCAACGCCGCTGCGGGCGCACGGCCGGCGCTGGAGGTCGTCGGGGTCCTCGACGACAACGCTCCTGATGCCGACCTGCTGGCCGAGCGAGAGGTCGACATCCTGGGTCCGATCGGGCACCTCGAGGAACTGCCGTCCGACGTCGGCTACGTCATCGCGATCGGCGACGGATCGGTGCGACGGCGGGTCGACTCGTTCGGCGATGCGATGGGCCGGCGCAGCCCGTCGATCGTGCACCCGAACGTGCATCGCGGGCACAACGTAGTGCTCGGCCACGGCGCCGTCATCGGCTCCCACGTCAGCATCGAGAACAACGTCTGGCTCGGTCGGCAGGTCCACATCAACCAGAACAGCACGGTGGGCCACAACGCGCTGATCGGCGACTACGTCACGATCGGCCCGCTCGTCGCCGTCTCCGACTCGGTCGACATCGCACACAACGCCTTCCTGGGCAGCGGCTGCACGATCGGGCCCGGTCTGCACCTGCACCGGCACTGCACGGTCGGCGCCGGATCGGCGGTGGTCCGCGACGTGATGAGCAAGACCACCGTCGTCGGCGTACCCGCCAGGCCTGCATGACCGAGCAGTGACGCGGGTACTCCAGGCTCGGTCTTCGATCGAGAAGGAGGTTGGACGACATGCCCGCACGCGACGAGCTTCCCTCGACACTGCAGCGCTCGCCCGAGCACGCCCAGGAGGTGTGGTCGAAGGCGCACGACTCCGCGGTCGACGAGTACGGCGAGGGTGAGCGCGCCCACCGCACGGCGTTCGCGGCGCTGAAGCACCAGTTCGAGAAGGTCGGCGACCACTGGGAGAGCAAGGAACGTTCCGGGCCGTCGGACAGGCAGGCCGAGAAGTCCACCCCGCAGTCACGCCAGGACGCCGGTGGCACCGCGGGAGGCGTCGACGCCAACGCATCGAAGCAGCACCTGTACGAGCGGGCACAGCAACTCGACATCGACGGCCGGTCCACCATGACCAAGGACGATCTGGTGCAGGCGATCGAGCGCGAGAACGAGCGCCGTACTCGGCAGAGCCGCAGCTGACCACCACCACCGAAGGAGGCACCCGAGCATGGCCACGGACACCCGAACGACCACCGACCACGATGAGATCCGCAGCTGGGTGGAGGAGCACGACGGTGTCCCGGCCAGCGTGGCCGGCACCGAGGGCGGCGACACGGCCGGCGTGCTGCGCATCGACTTTCCGGGCGGCGCCGGTGAGGACAGCCTCGAGCACGTCAGCTGGGACGACTGGTTCACCAAATTCGACGACAACGACCTGGCGTTCCTCTACCAGGCGCAGAAGTCCGGCGGCGAGGACAGCACGTTCTTCAAGCTGGTCAGCCGATAGCCACACCGGCCGCCGGCCGCGCCTGCCCCGGTCCTGGCGTCACCGAGCGGTCCGCCCATGCGCGAGACTATGCCCATGGACACCAGTTCAGGCGTCGGCCGGCCGTCGGGGATCGAGCTCGCCGGCCTCGACGTCATCCCCGAGTCCGAGCGCAAGGGGCGAGCCGCCGGCCTCTTCTGGCCGTGGTTCGCCGCCAACGTCTCCGTGCTCGCGATCAGCTACGGCTCCTTCGTGCTCGGCTTCGGCCTCTCGTTCTGGCAGGCGCTGATCGTCAGCGTCGTGGGGATCGTGTTCTCCTTCGCGCTGTGCGGCCTGATCGCGATCGCCGGCAAGCGTGGGTCCGCGCCGACGATGGTGCTGTCGCGGGCAGCGTTCGGCGTGCGCGGCAACAAGCTGCCCTCGTTGTTCTCGTGGATGCTGACCGTCGGCTGGGAGACCGTGCTGGTGTCGCTGGCCGCGCTCGCGACCGCGACGGTCTTCGCCGAGCTCGGCTGGGGCGGCGGCACGGTCACCCAGGCGACCGCGCTGGTCGTGGTGGTAGCGCTCGTGGTGGCCGCAGGCGTGCTCGGCTTCGACACGATCATGCGGCTGCAGACCGTCATCACCGTCGTCGGCGGCGTGCTGACGGTCGTCTACGTCGCGCTCGTGCTGCCCGAGCTCGAGTGGTCCGCAGTGTCCAGCCTGCCGCCGGGTCCGACCCAGGCCGTGATCGGAGCGGTCGTGTTCATGATGACCGGGTTCGGCCTGGGCTGGGTCAACGCCGCCGCTGACTACTCGCGCTATCTGCCGCGGCACACGCCAGGGACCTCCGTCGCCGGATGGACCACCTTCGGATCGGCGGTGGCGCCGGTCGTGCTGGTCTTCTTCGGGCTGCTGCTGGCCGGTTCCTCCCCCGGGCTCAACGAAGCGATCGCACTCGACCCGATCGGCGCCCTGACCACCCTGCTGCCCACCTGGTTCCTGGTGCCCTTCGCCGTGGTCGTCGTACTCGGTCTCGTCGGCGGCGCCGTGCTCGACATCTACTCATCCGGGCTGGCGCTGCTGGCGGTCGGTGTCCCCACCCCACGGTGGGTGGCCGCGCTGATCGACGGCGTGATCATGACGCTCGGCACGGTCTGGGTGGTGTTCTTCGCCACCGACTTCCTCGGTCCCTTCCAGGGCTTCCTGATCACGCTCGGGGTGCCGATCGCGGCGTGGTGCGGCATCGTCCTCGCCGACATCGGGCTGCGCCGCCGCGACTACGCCGACGCGGAGCTGTTCGACCACACCGCGCGCTACGGTGACGTCGACGGAGTGTCGGTGCTCACCCTCGTCGCCGCGACCCTGATCGGCTGGGGCCTGGTCGTCAACACCTTCGCGTCGTGGCTGAGCTGGCAGGGCTATCTGCTCGGACCGCTCGGTCTGGGCGGCAGGGACGGCGCGTGGGCGTTCGCCAACCTCGGCGTGCTGGTGGCGCTCGGCCTCGGCTTCGTGGTCACGCTGCTCGCGCGCTGGGCCCGGGTACGCCGACAGGAGAGTGCGCATGGTGCTGCGTGACACCACGACGACCGACACTGTGCCGGCCGATTCCGGCTGGCTGGTCGTCGTCGACATGCAGGCGATCTTCGCCGATCCCGACAGCCCGTGGGCGACGCCCGGGTTCGAGCAGATCGTCGCACCGGTGCAGCGGCTGGTCGACGCCGCCGGCGACCGGGTGGCGTACACACGGTTCGTCGCACCGGAGGTCGCATCGGGTGCCTGGCGGCGTTACTACGAGCAGTGGCCGTTCGCGTTGCAGCCGCCGACCGCACCGGCGTACCAGATCGTCGACGCTCTGGCTCCGCGCGACCGGCCGGTGGTGAGCCTGCCGACGTTCGGCAAGTGGGGCGCGGATCTCGACAGCGCCACGCACGGCAGTGGTGACGTCGTGGTGGTGGGCGTGTCGACCGACTGCTGCGTGCTGTCCACCGCGCTCGGTGCCGCCGACGCGGGCGTACGGGTGCGGGTGGTCGGCGACGCGTGCCGAGGGCTCAGCGACGGTGACCACCAGCGGGCGCTGGATGCGATGGCTCTGTACGCGCCGCTGATCGAGATCACCGACACCGCGACCGTGCTCGCTGCCTTCGATGGCTGAGCTCCGCGACCGCGCGGCCGGAGCACTGTTCGGGCTGGCGATCGGGGACGCGCTCGGGATGCCCACGGAGGGCCTGCCGCGTGCAGAGGTCCGCCGGCGGTGGGGCTGGCTGACCGGTTACGAGCCGGCACCGGACGACCAGCCGATCGCGCGCGGGCTGCCCGCCGGGTCGGTGACCGACGACACCGAGCAGGCGCTGATCGTGGCCCGGCTGCTGCTGGCCGGCGCCGGGCACGTCGACGCGCACGCGCTGGCCGACGAGCTGACGGCGTGGGAGGAGCGGATGCGCGCCCGGGGCTCGCTGGACCTGCTCGGCCCGTCGACGCGGCGGGCCCTGGAGTCGGTGAAGGCGGGCGAGCCGGTCTCGCAGACCGGGCGTCTGGGCAGCACCAACGGCGCCGCGATGCGGATCGCGCCGGTCGGGGTGGCCACACCTCTCGAGCCGTTGGCGGGCCTCGTGCAGCGGGTGGTGGAGGCCAGCGCGGTCACCCACTCGACCGGCGTCGCACTGGCCGGTGCCGCCGCCGTGGCGGCCGCGGTGAGTGCCGGTGTCGGAGGCTCCTGCGTGCACGACGCCGTGCTGGCCGGCCGGCGGGCTGCCGAGGCTGCGGCCCAGCGCGGACACTGGGTGGCGGCCGCGGACGTCGGCGCCCGCATCGGCTGGGCCACTGACCTGGTGCGTGGCCGGGCACCGACGGACGCCGCGGACGACGTGGTGCGGCTGGTCGGCACCAGCTTGGCCACCCAGGAGTCGGTGCCGGCGGCGTTCGCGGTGGTCGCCGCCCACCCCGCCGACCCGTGGCACGGCTGTCTCTTCGCCGCCTCGCTCGGCGGAGACGCCGACACGATCGCGGCGATGGCCGGTGCCATCCTGGGCGCCTGCCATGGCGCCTCGGCGTTTCCGGTCGCCGCCCGGGAGGTCGTCGAGGCGGTCAACGACCTCGACCTCGTCGCGGTCGCCGACGACCTGCTGACGCTGCGAGGGCGGACCGGGTGAACGCTCGACTGCACGTGGTCGGCAGCGTGATCATCGACGTCACCCTGCAGGTGCCGCGACTGCCCGAGCCCGGTGGTGACGTGCTGGGTCGCGACGGCCGGGTCACACCCGGCGGCAGCCTGAACGTGATGGCCGCGGCACGCCGCCAGGGCGTCCCGGTGACCTACGCCGGGACGCACGGCCGCGGCCCGTTCGGAGACCTGGTCCGAGGCGCGCTGCATGCGGAGCGGATCGAGGTGCTGCATCCCGCGCACGAGCACGCCGACACCGGCTTCGACGTTGCGGTCACCGACGACCACGGCGAGCGCACCTTCCTCACCAGCCTTGGCGCCGAGTCCCTGCTGACCGCCGGGCTGCTGACCGCCGTGCGGCCAGCGCCCGGCGACGCCGTCTACGTCTCCGGGTACACCCTGGCACGCCCGGAGCCGGCCGCCGCGGTGGCCGGTTGGTTGCCCTCGCTCGCCGATGAGGTGGTCGTGCTCGTCGATCCCGGGCCGTTGGTACGACAGCTCCCCGCCGCCGAGCTGGACACCGTGCTGCGCCGTGCGGACTGGTGCAGCTGCAGCGCACCGGAGGCATCGGCGCTGACCGATGCGGCGGAGCCGTCGGCGGCGGCGCACATGCTGCTTCGCCGCACCGGGCGCCGCGGGGTGGTGGTGCGCGACGGCGCGCGGGGCGCCGTACTCGCGCTGCGGGGCGCCACCTCCACCGAGACCCTTCCCGCACCCGTGGTCCACGCCGTCGACAGCAACGGCGCGGGCGACGCGCACGTCGGCGTGTTCGCGGCGGCGGTCCTGGCCGGCATGGCGCCACAGCGCGCCGTCCGGCGTGCGAACGCCGCCGCCGCCATCGCCGTCACCCGCCGCGGCCCCGCCACTGCGCCGACGACCGCGGAGCTCGACGGGCGGTGCCCGGACCGCGACCGGAACGCCGACTGATCCGGTCCGGCCGGGGCAAAGTTGCGATTTCGATGGGTTCGATGGGAAGGGGGCAGGGGCGGCAGACACGAAGGGGGCAGGCGATGGGCCAGCGGTCAGCGGAGCTTGGGGCGGACGTGCATGCCGACGTCGGGGTCGACCAGCACCTCCTGCGCGGCGGCCACGCCGTCGGCGAGCAGTTCCGCGTCGGTGGCCACGTTGCGCTTGACCAGGCCCAGGCCGATCGGCCCGAGCTCGTGGTGACGCGCTGACGAGCCGACCATGCCCACCGTGCGCCCGTCCAGGGTCAGGTCGCTGCCCCGCTCCGGGAGCCGGTCGACCGACCCGTCGAGGTGCAGCAGCACCAGCCGCCGCGGCGGACGGCCCAGCGTGTGCACGCGTGCGACCGTCTCCTGCCCGCGGTAGCAGCCCTTCTCCAGCGCTACCGCCAGCCCGAGCAGCCCCGCCTCGTTGGGGATCGTGCGCTCGTCGGTGTCGAGACCGGGCCGGGGCACGCCGCCGGCGATACGCAGCGCCTCCGCCGCCCAGATCCCGGCCGGCGGGCCGTGCTCCTCGGCGTACGCCGGGAGAGAGCTTCGCTCGACCAGAACCGCCGGCCCGTCGGCCGGCTGCACGACGGCGTGCGCGGCAGTCTCGTCGCTGACCTCGACCCGCAGCAGGAACCGCATCCGGTCCAGCCACTCGACCAGGTCGGTGATCCGTTCGGGCTCGGTGTGCGCCCAGAACGACTCGCCATCGTCGTACCCGGTGAAGGCGTGCTCCAGATGACCCTGCGGCGACAGGATCAGCGTCATGGTCGTGGTGTGGGGAGCGATGCCTTCCAGCTGCTGCGAGGTCAGCGAGTGCAGCCAGCCGAGGCGGTCGGGGCCGGTCACCTTGAGCACACCGCGGTGCGACAGGTCGACGAAGCCCTGCCCCGCCTCCAGCCGCTTCTGCTCGGCGAACGGGCTGCCGTAGTGCGCGGCCACCCCGCTGTCGGGCGCGTCGGCTTCGACGGCATCGGGCAGGTCGAGCAACGGGCTGCGATAGCCCACTGCGGCAGTCGCCGGGTCAGTCATGGCTGCAATTCTTGCAGGTGCCAAAAACGGTCAGGTGCTGCACGTCTGTCTCGAAGCCGTGCTCGGCGCGCAGTCGTTGCACCAGCGGCTCGACCGTGTGCGGACCGACCTCGGTGACCTGTTTGCAGCTGCGGCACATCAGGTGCACGTGTTGAGGTACGGCGGTCGAGTGGTAGGTCGGTGCGCCGTGACCGAGGTGCGCGTGGTTGACCAGCCCGAGCTCCTCGAGCAGCTCGAGCGTGCGGTAGATGGTCGAGATGTTGACGCCGGTGGCGCGGGCGCGGACGTGGCCGAGGATCTCCTCGGGCGTGGCGTGCTCGAGGTCGTCGACGGCTTCCAGCACGAGCTCGCGTTGGGGGGTCAGCCGGTATCCGCGCGCGCGAAGCCGGGCACGCCAGTCGGTGCCGTGCTGTGCTGCGCTGTCAGGGGCGCTGTGCTGGGCGCTCCGGGATGCGCGGTGAGGACCTGCCACTGCGCCCAGTGTATGCAGGTCCGTCCGATGCATACAGACCAGCCGTCAGGCCGGAACGGCCATTTTGACTACTCACTGCGCTCACTTCTGCTGCAATGGGTGACATGACTGACCAACCCGTGGCGTTGACCCGTGTGCTCGTCGAGGCCGATGACAAGCTCCGGGCAGGCGTGAGCGCCGGCGCGGCCGTGTGGTCGACCGGGTTCGCCGTCCTCGACCGGCACCTGTCCGGAGGGTTCCGCTCCGGTGAGCTGGTGCTGCTGGCGGGGCCGCAGGGACTGGGCAAGACCACGTTGGCGCTGCAGGTGCTGCGCAACGTCGCCGCTGCCGGGCACGCAGCGTTGTACCTGTCCTTCGAGCATGACGCGCAGGCGATGCTGGAGCGGCTGGTAGCGCTGGAGATGCCACAGTCGAGTGAGTTCGGCGAGCTCGCCGGCACGGTGCGCGATGTGCGTGCCGCCTTCGATGCCGAGGACGGCACCGCACGCCCGCTGGCGGAGCGGCTCGCGCACACCACCGGCGGGCTGCACGCCCTGGAGGCGGTGCGGGCCTACTCCGACCGGCTGCACGTGCACCGCTCGAGTGGGTCGAGCACCACCCTCGAGGTGATCCGTGCGGTGATCGAGAAGGTGCGGGCCGAGACCGGCACGGCACCGATGGTGGTCGTCGACTATCTGCAGAAGATCCCCGTGCCGGGCGTCGGCGTCGAGGACGAGCGCGTCACCACGGTCGTGGAAGGCCTCAAGGACCTCGCACTCGACTTGGAGCTGCCGGTGCTGGCGATCGCGGCATCGGACAAGGAGGGCATCGAGACCGGCAAGCGGATGCGCGTGCAGCACCTGCGCGGCTCCTCCGCCCTGGCCTACGAGGCCGACATCGTGCTGATCATGAACGACAAGTTCGACGTGGTCGCCCGCCACCACCTCGTCTACGACCTCGGCAACGCCGATCGGTTCCGGCAGTGGGTCGTGATCACGATCGAGAAGAACCGCAGCGGGCAGGACAAGATCGACTTGGAGTTCCGCAAGCGCTTCGAACAGGGCCGCTTCGACACCGGCGGCCAGCAGGTCGGCGAGCAGCTCGTCGACGACCGCGTGTTCGTGGAGTAGCGAGCACGCGCCCGCAGCCGGTGGTTGCCGGCGCCGCCGGGCGTCACCGGCCGACGGCGTAGCCCTGCATGCTGCGTGGGTCGGCGGCGGCGCTGAGCTGTGCTCCGCCACGCTGGCGGCCGACCGCGCACAGCCGCCCCAGCGTCCAGTCACCCTCGACCAGCACGTCGTGGCCGCGTGCGCGCAGCTCGGCGACCACCTCCGGCGAGAAGCGGCCCTCGACCACGATCTGGCCCGGCGCGGCGTCCCGCGGGTAGAACGAGCTCGGGAAGTGGGTGGTGTGAAACATCGGGGCGTCGATGGCGGCCTGCAGGTCCAGGCCGAAGTGGACGTGGACGAGGAAGAACACGAGCGACCACTGGTCCTGGCCGTCACCGCCCGGGGTGCCGAACGCCAACGCCGGCTCCCCGTCACGCATGGCGAGGCTCGGAGTCAGGGTCGTCCGTGGCCGCTTGCCGCCGGCGAGCGAGTTGGCCAGCCCCTCCTCCAGCCAGAACATCTGACCGCGGGTGCCGAGACCGAAGCCCAGCCCGGGCACGACCGGCGAGCTCTGCAGCCAGCCGCCGCTCGGCGTGGCCGAGACCATGTTGCCGTGCCGGTCGACCACGTCGACGTGGCAGGTGTCGCCCTCGGCGGGCCCCGGGGCGGCGACCGTGGGCTCACCCGCACCGACCGCGGCCGGTCTGCGTCGGGCGCCCTGGGTCGCCAGCACGGGCAACCGCGGCTCCCGGCCCCCGACCGCGCCCGGCTGCAGCGCCTGCGACGCCGAGGGGCCGACCAGGGCACGGCGCTGAGCGGCGTACTCGGGATCGAGCAGCCCGGCGAGCGGGACGTCCACGAAGTCGGGGTCGCCGTACCAGGCCTCGCGGTCGGCGAACGCCAGCTTCGCGCACTCGACGACGGTGTGAACGAAGTCGGGGCTGTTGTGGCCCATCGCCTCCAGGTCGAAGCCACGCAGCATGGCCAGCTGCTGGAGGAAGGCGGGGCCCTGCCCCCACGGCCCGGTCTTGCAGACCGTGTATCCGTGGTAGTCCAGACGAGTCGGCTCCTCGAGCACGGCGCGGTAGCCGGCAAGGTCGGCGCCGGTCAGCAACCCGGCGTGCCGGCTCCCCGACGAGTCCATCAGCTCGGCCGTGGAGACGTAGTCGTCGAGAGCCTCGGCGACGAACCCCTGGTAGAACGCCCGGCGGGCGGCATCGACCTGCCCGTCGCGGTCGGCTGTGGCCGCCTCGGCCTCGTCGACGACACGCTGGTAGGTCCGCGCCAGGTCGGGGTTGCGGAAGGTGCTGCCCGGGGCCGGTGCGCCGTCGCCGCCGAGGTAGACCCGCGCGGACTCCGGCCACTCGTCGCGGAACAGCTGCTCGACCTCGAGGATCGTGGACGTGATCCGGGGAACGACCGGGTAGCCGTGCTCGGCGTACCCGATCGCGTAGGACATCACCTCGGCCACCCGCATGGTCCCGAACTCACCGAGCAGCCGCATCCAGGCGTCGAAGGCCCCGGGCACGCACGCAGGGAGCAACCCGGTGCCCGGGACCAGGTCGAGCCCGAGGTCGCCGAAATGCTCGATCGTCGCGGCCGCGGGCGCCGGACCCTGGCCGTTGATCACCTGGACCTCACCACGCGTGGCGGGGTAGACCAAGATCGGGACCTCGCCGCCGGGGCCGTTGAGGTGCGGCTCGACCACCTGGAGCACCAGCCCGGCGGCGACCGCGGCGTCGAACGCGTTGCCGCCCCGCTCCAGCACGGCCATGCCGGTGCTCGAGGCCAGCCAGTGGGTCGACGCCACCATCCCGTGGGTGCCACGAAGCTCAGGTCTAGTCGTGAACATGTCCCTCCTCGCTGTGCTGTCCACTGCCGCGCAGGATGTCGGGTGCCCGGCCGTCATCGTCGACGAGGTGGCAGCTCACCCAGTGCTCCGACGGATGGTGCGCCGAGCCACCGACCCGGCGCAGGATGGGCTCCTCGACCTTGTTGCGTGGCTCGACGACCGGGCACCTGGTGTGGAAGTTGCAGCCCGAGGGCGGCGCGAGCGGGCTGGGGATGTCGCCCGGCAGCAGCACCCGGTGACGCTCCCGCTGCACCCGGGGGTCCGGTGCGAGTACGGCGGACAGCAGTGCTTGGGTGTACGGATGCTTCGGGGAGGCGAACAGCTCCGCCCGCGACGCGAGCTCCACGATCTTGCCTAGGTACATCACTGCCACCCGGTCGCTGATGAACTCCACGGCCGACAGGGCATGGGTGATGAACAGGCAGGAGAACCCCATGTCCTGCTGCAGATCCATCAGTAGGTTGATGATCGAGGCCTGCACGGAGACGTCGAGTGCCGATACCGGTTCGTCGGCGATGACCAGGCTGGGGCGAAGCACCAGAGCCCGCGCAAGGCCGATTCGTTGACGCTGGCCGCCCGACATCTCGTGCGGGTAGCGAAACCGCATCTCACTGCGGAGTCCGACCTTCTCGAACAGGTCGGCAACCTGGTCCTCGGCCTCGGAGCCACGGGCGACGCCGTGCAGCCGCAGCGGCTCCGCCACGATCTGCCCGGCCGTCATCCGCGGGTTGAGCGACGAGTAGGGGTCCTGGAAGACCATGTGCATCTCCCTGCGGAGCGGACGCATCTGCCTGCGGGACAGCCTGGTCACGTCCACGCCGTTGAGCCTGACCTGGCCGTCGGTGGGCTCCAGCAGCCGCATGATGCAGCGCCCCACGGTCGACTTGCCGCTGCCCGACTCCCCCACCAGACCGACGACCTCGCCCTTACCGATGGTCAGTGACACCCCGTCGACGGCGTAGACCAGCCCACCGCCACCGCCGAGCCCTTGGGAGGCGTGGAAGTACTTCTTGAGGTCCGTGACCTCGAGCACCGGCTCCGTCCGCGCCGGCGCCTCGGTGGCCGGGTCGGATGTGCCGGCGGTCATTAGGCTCCTCCCTCTCGACCGGGGTGGAAGCACGCCACCAGATGGCCCGGTCGCTCCTCGTGCAGCTGCGGCAGCTGCGCACGGCTGAGGTCGTCGGCACGGTCACAGCGTGGCGCGAACGCGCAGTGGCCGGCGGGCTCATGCAGGACCGGCACCCGCCCCCTGATCTCGGTGAGCCGTCGCTGCTCGCCGGCCGACGCGGCCTGCCCCGGGTGCGGAACCGCACCGAGCAGGCCCATCGTGTAGGGATGCTGGGGGTGGGCGAACAGCTCGTCGATCCGCGCCTCCTCCACCTTGCGTCCGGCATACATCACGATGGCCCGGTCGGCCATGTCGGCCACCACGCCGAGGTCATGGGTGATCAGCACGATCGCGGTGCCGAAGCGGTCGCGCACCTCTCGCATCAGGTCGAGGATGCCGGCCTGGATGGTGACGTCCAGCGCGGTCGTGGGCTCGTCGGCGATCAGCACCTTGGGGTTGCAGGCGAGGGCCATGGCGATCATCACCCGCTGCCGCATGCCGCCGGACATCTGGTGCGCATAGTCGTCGACCCGACTCTGCGGCGCCGGGATCCCGACCAGCGAGAGCAGCTCCACCGCGCGCGAGCGCGCCGCCCGGCGCGACACCCCCTCGTGCCGGCGCAGCACCTCGGCGATCTGGTGCCCCACCCTGAGCACCGGGTTCAGCGAGGTCATCGGCTCCTGGAACACCATCGAGATGTCCTTGCCGCGGATGGCACGCAGCTGTGCCGCGCTCAGCCCGGCCAGGTCCACGCCGTCCAGCCGGATGCTCCCGGACACCATCTCACCGGCGGGTGGCAGCAGCCCGAGCACCGCAAGCGCCGAGACGCTCTTGCCGCAGCCCGACTCGCCCACTACGGCGAGGATCTCCCGCTCGTGCAGCGTGAAGGAGAGGTTGTCGACGGCGTGCACGGGTGCCTCGTCGGTCCGGAACCGCACCGACAGGTCCGATACCTCCAGCAGCCCGGCGTCACTCATCCGAGGGCCTTGGGGTCGAGTACGTCGCGCAGGCCGTCGCCGAAGAGGTTGAACGACAGCGTGGCGACGAAGATGGCGATCCCGGGGTAGAGCGCGAGCCACGGCGCCTGCGCGATGTAGGGCTGCGCGGCCGAGAGCATCACCCCCCACGACGGTGCCGGCGGCTGCACACCGAGACCGAGGAAGGACAGCAGCGACTCGGCGATGATGGCAGCAGGGATCAGCACGGTGGCCTGCACGAGGAGGGTGTTGACGACGTTGGGCAGGATATGGCGGCGGAGGATCACCAGGTCGTTGGCGCCGTTGGCGATCGCGCCGTCGACATAGTCCTCCTCCCGCAGACCCATCACCTCGGCACGCGTGATCCTGACCAGGTTGGGCACCGCGGACAGGCCGATGGCCAGCGCGGCGTTGACGAGCGACGGACCGAGGATCGCGGCGAGCCCGACGGCCAGCACCAGGAAGGGGAACGCCAGCAGGGCGTCGTTGATGCGCATGATCACCATGTCGACGGCACCACGGTAGTAGCCGGCGACGAGCCCGATCGGTACGGCAACGACGATGGCCAGCAGGGTGGCCAGCGCTCCGGCCGTCATGGACGCGCGAGCTCCGATGATGACGCGGGACAAGATGTCTCGGCCCAGCTCGTCCGTGCCGAACGGGTGAGTCGGCGACGGCGAGTAGAGCACCATCTCGAAGTCGCTCTCCGCGGCCCCGTACGGCGCCAGCAGCGGCGCGAACACCGCCACCAGCACGAAGAACAGCGAGAGCGCGCCGCCGATCACGGCCGCCTTGCGCGCGGTGAACCGCCGGCGCATCCGCCGTCTGCGACGGGCGCGCGGGCTCAGCCCGAGCAGGGCCGGCGCCGTGCTCATGCTGCGCCTCCTGCGATCCGGATCCGGGGATTGAGCAGTGAGTACACGATGTCCACCAGCAGGTTCACCACGATATAGCCCGCGGCGGCCACGAGCACCGCTCCCTGGATCATCGGCAGGTCACGCTGGAACACCGCGGAGACGATCAGATTGCCGAAACCGGGAATGACGAAGATCTGCTCGGTCACCACGGCGCCGGAAATCAGTCCGCCGAGTTGCAGGCCGATCACGGTCACCACCGTGATCAGGCTGTTGCGGAACGCGTGCCGGCCGATGACCGACCACTCGCTCAGGCCCTTGGCGCGGGCCGTCCGCACGTAGTCGGTGTCCAGGGACTCCAGCATCGAGGACCGCATCTGCCGCATGATCACGGCGGCCAGCGCGGTGCCGAGCACGAACGCCGGCAGGATCATGTGGTACAGGTTGCCGATCGGATCCTGCAGGAACGGCACGTAGCCGGACGCCGGGAACACCTCGACCCGGATCGCGAACAGCAAGATGAGCACCAGCCCCAGCCAGAAGTTCGGGATGGACAGTCCTGCGAGGCCGATCCCGTTGCTGACGTAGTCGGCCGGGCCGCCCCTGCGGGCGGCCGCGATCATCCCGGTCGGTATCCCGATCAGCACGGCCATCAGCACGCTGAGCACGGCCAGCTCCAACGTGATCGGCAGCTTGTCGATGATCGTGTCGCTGACGCTGAGCCCCGTGCGCACCGACTCCCCCAGGTCGCCGCGCAGGACCAGCCCCGCCCACCGCAGGTACTGCACCGGTACGGGGTCGTTCAGGCCGTACTTCTCCCGGATCTCGGCCAACGACTGCGGGTCGCGCTCCTCACCGGCCAGCGCGAGCGCCGCGTCTCCGGGCAGCGCACGCACCCCGAAGAACACGATCACGCTCGCGAGCCACAGAGCCACCAGGGCCGCCCCGGTCCGCCGCAGCAGAAACGACCTCATGCGCTGGTCTCCACGGCCGCGTCGCCTAGTCGGCGGCGAACCCGGCGGTCTTCAGCCGCAGCAGTCCGTCACCGTAGAACTCCAGGCCGACCACGTCGGCGCCCATGCCGGTGAACAGGTTCTCGTGGTAGAGGTAGATGATGTTGCGCCGTTGGGTGATGGCGTCGATGACGTCGGCGTAAAGCTGTTGGCGCTCCGCCATGTCGATGGTCGTCCGGGCCTGCACGAGCAGCTCGTCGACCTCCGGATCGTGCGCGCCGCTGTAGTTCAGCGGGCCGTCGCTGTGGTGGAAGTCGAAGATGTTGCCATCGGGGTCGATCCGCCCGGACCACCCGATCTGGAACGTGTCGAACTTGCCCTGGTCGGCCAGGTCGAGCGAGGTGACGAACTCGGTGGGCCGCACCTTCACCGCGAAGCCGACCTCCTTCGCCATCTCCTGGATGACCTGACCCAGCCGCAGCGTGACCGGGTCGGTCGAAAGCATCAGCTCCACCGGCACCGGTGTCTGGACACCGGCCTCCTCGAGCAGGGCTCGTGCGGCCTCCACGTCACGCTCGCTGCACTCCAGGTCCGCAGGCTGGAACGGGCTGTCCGGGGAGAGTGGGCTGCAACCGGGCTGGTAGCGGCCGTTGAACACCACCTGGTTGATGGTCTCGCGGTCCAGCGAGAGCTCGAACGCCTCGCGGATACGGGGGTCGGAGGCAAGCGGCGCGTCACGCTGCCCGAACGGCTGGTTGACGCCTCGGACGTTGCCGACGTTGATCGTGATGCCCTGGTACCCGATCGAGGTCGCCGCGGTCAGCCGAAGGTTGGGGTCGGCCTCGATCTCCTGCAGCGACGTGGTGTCGAGCCGCTCGGCCACGTCCACCTCACCCGAGCGCAGGTTGGCCGCGCGCACCGGCCCCTGGGCGATGATGGAGAACGTCACCCGGTCGAGGTTGACCTGGTCCGCGTCGTAGTAGTTCTCCGCGCGCTCCAGGACGATCGCATCCCCAGCACGGCGCTCGACAAACTCGAACGGTCCGACGCACACCGGGTCGTCGGCGAAGTTCTCCCCGAGCTTGTCCAGCTGGGCCGGCGACATGATCATGCCGGACCGGTCGGCCAGCACCGCGGTCAGCGGCGCGAACGGTTGGCTCAGCTGCAGCCGCACCGTCAGCGGATCCACGACCTCGACGCTCTGCACCGGAGCCAGCTCGCTGGTGCGGGCCGACCCGGTGATGTTCTGGTGCCGCTCGAGCGAGGTCTTCACCGCGGCCGCGTCGAGCTCGGTGCCGTCGTTGAACTGGATGCCCTCGCGGATCGGGATGGTCACCGTGGTCCCGTCCTCGGAGATCTCGGGCAGCTCCGCCGCCAACTGTGGGACGACCTCCAGGTCCGCGTTGGTGTCGTACAGCTTCTCGCACATGTTGGCGAACACGATCCGGCCCACGAAGGTCCGTGCGAGCGACGGATCGAGCGCGTCCGGCTCTTCCGCCAGGGCGACGACCATCTCCCCGCCCTGAGCTGCGGGCCGGTCGGCCTGGGCACTGTCCTGGCTGTCGGTGCCGGAGTCGGACCCGGACGGCGCCGAGGCGGGCTCCCCGCTGCAGGCGGTCACCGCCAGCACCGGAAGCGTGACCAACACTGCGAGCATCCTGCGTCTACGTGACATGGGGTAACCGCTTCCCTTCGGAACGCCGAACCTCGACGCCATCTGTCTACAGCGGCTACCTCAGCGGTGTCTAGATGTTGCACCCCGACATTGCCCCCGGAAAGGGCCGTACAGCATGCTGAGTGCGGCACCGCGCGACGCGACCCGAAGGAGGAGGCATGGACAACCTCGAGGTGGTCGGCCTGCACCCGACGCCGGAGCAGCTCGTCTACGCGTTCGGTGGCGCCGAGCCACTGCTCACGATCCCGCCGGGGACGGTCGTCGAGCTCAGCACCGAGGACTGCTTCGGCGGACAGGTCCGCGGGGTCGACGACCTGCCGAGCCAGGTCTGCCAGTTCCCCTACCTCAACCCCGTCACCGGACCGATCGCGGTCGAGGGCGCCGAGCCGGGTGACACGCTGGCGGTTCACTTCGTGCAGATCTCGCCCGCCCGTGACTGGGCGGTCTCCACGACGTTCCCGCACTTCGGGGCGCTGACCACCACGCACGCCACCGCGATGCTGCACCCGGCGCTCGAGGAGCGGGTGTGGCGCTACGCCATCGACACCGACCGCGGCTGCTGCCGTTTTCAGGCCCGACGCAGCGACCACGCGTTGGACCTGCCCCTCGACCCGATGCACGGCACGGTGGGAGTCGCCCCGGCTGCCGGTGAGGTCTTGATGAGCATCACCCCCGGCGCGCACGGCGGCAACCTGGACACACCGGAGATCCGAGCGGGCGTCACGGCGTACTTCGGGGTCAACGTCGAGGGCGGCATGCTGGCCATCGGCGACGGCCACGCCCGGCAGGGCGAGGGTGAGGTCTGCGGTACGGCGGTCGAGGTCGCGATGAACACGGTGATCGTCGTCGACCTGCTCAAGGGCTCCGCACCGGCGTGGCCCCGGGTGGAGAGCGACGACTTCCTGATGACGCTGGGATCGGCGCGACCGCTCGAGGACGCGTTCCGGGTCAGCCAGCACGACATGGTCGGCTGGACCGCCGGCCTGCTCGGGCTCGAGGAGCTCGACGCCTACCAGCTGCTCAGTCAGACCGGGCTCGCTCCCGCCGGCAACGTCGTCGACACCAACTACACGATGGTGGCCAAGCTCCCGAAGTCGCTGGTGGGCGGACCGGCTGCATACGGCGGTGCCCACGACCGGCTACGCGCGACCGCGGCGGCGTATCGGCGGCGCTGAGCCCGCGGCCGCGCAGGCCCCGGTTCACCCGCGCTTAAGCCGGCCCCAGGTATGCGACTGCAGTGGCTGCCCCATAGCGGCCATGTCGAAGGCCCAGAGCAGGTCGCCCTCGACGAGACCGTAGAGCCGATGCCCGCCCGTGTAGTCCTTGGCGGTCTGGGTGCGTACGACGGCATCGGTGGTCAGCTCGAGCTTGGCGCCGTCCACCTCGCCGTACCAGACCTCGACGAAGCCGGTCGCATGGGCGAGCACCAGCTCGACCTGGTTGCCTGGCTTGGGCCGGATGAACCCGGTCTCGATCGCGCCCGGGCGTAGCTCGTTGCCCTCGTCGTCGGTGATCCAGGCGCGGCTGAGGTAGTGGAAGAATGGCCGGCCGTCGTGGGCGAAGATCACCTCCTGGCCGAAGGACTGCTTCTCGATCGTGGGGTAGTCGACGTGACCGCTGCCGCGGAATGTGCCGAGCAGCCAGGCGATCGGCGCGCAGTCCGGGTGCAGGTCAGCAGGGATCTCGAAGGCCATCGGCGCTCAGGCCTGTCCCTTGTAGAGCTTGTAGACCACATAACCGGCGAACCAGGTGATGACCAGGCCGCTCAGCGCCAGCAGAGAGATGAAGAAGGCTTCCACGCACACGATCCTAGGGGTGCTGCCCGCTCTGACGGGACTTCGGCCCTTGCCCGGTTGACGCGTCGAACCACGGGCGACGGCGGGCCGAGGCAGGCCGTGTGACCCGGCTCACGCAGTGAGACAGCGTGCTGTAAGGCAGGTCACGTGATATATGGGCATCAGAGCGCGCCATCGCTGGTTGACTGTATGCAGTAGCCAATACGGCCGGGAACCGCACAACGGAGCCCGGTCAGGAACAGAAGGGATCGCACCCATGATCTTCACTCAGCACTTCGGCGCACTCGCGGCCCGTCCCGAGTTCACCGACGCCAACGACGTCGTGCAGGGGTCCACCCACCGCCGCCTGCGTCGCGAAGAGGCCGACCAGGCCGTCGAGCAGAAGGCCGCCTGACTCACCGCGCGGGGTGCCCGCCTCGCGGGCACCCTCTACCGGACTTGCGCCGACTACACCAGAATGGGCTTTGCACTTAGTAGACTGTCTACATAAACCAGCGTTGTCTACCGGGAGGACCACATGGCAACCGATACGGGTACGGACTCCATCGTCGGCGCTCCGGCCGCTGTTCGCCGGCTGAAGCGACCGGCACCGCTGCGCGAGTCGGTCTATGAGGCACTCACGGAGATGATCATCGCCGGATCCTTGCAGCGCGGTCAGCACCTCGTGGAGGTCGAGCTCGCCGAGATGCTAGGCGTCTCCAGGCAGCCGGTGCGTGAGGCTCTGCAGCGGCTGCACAACGAGGGATGGGTCGACCTGCGTCCGGGTTTCGGTGCAATCGTGCACGTACCTGGGGAGGACGAGGTGGACCAGCTGCTCGCCGCCCGCGCTGCACTCGAGTCGGAGTCGGCCCGGTTGGCGGCCGGTCATGCCACCGAGGAGTCGGTCACCAAGCTGCGTGAGCTCTGTAGCGCGGGAGCGGAGTCCCTCGACGAGGGGGACATCGACACCGCCGTGAGCATCAACGCCGAGCTGCACCGCCTGGTCTCGGAGCTGTCCGGCAACAAGTTCCTCGTCGACTTCGCCGCCCAGGTGGACCGGCGAGTGCGCTGGTACTACACGCCGGTGGCTCCCGCCCGTGGACAGGCTTCCTGGCAAGAGCACAGTCGGCTGGTCCAGGCGATCGCGGAAGGCGACGCCGACCTGGCCGCGCAGATCATGCGCGAGCACACCGAGCACACCCGCAAGACCTACCACGAGACGCTGTATCTACAGTCACAGGCACAGTCGGCGACGCCCGGCGAGAACCACAGCGAGCCCAAGAAGAACGGCGCCCGCCGTAGCCCGCGCACCCCGACCTGACCCGGGCGCGGCTACCACGGCCGCCGTGCGCACATGACGAAGCCCCTGCCGCTCGGCAGGGGCTTCGTCATCTCCCGGCGGTCTCTCCCGGGTGACGGGATCGCTGGCTGCAGGCCTCAGCCGCGGTCCGACGTGTCGGCAGAGACGCCGCTCGTCGCCGGCTCGCCACTGTCCGCCGCCGATACGTCCGCACCGCCCACCGGCTCGCCCGGCGACGCCTCGTCGTCCTTCGCCGCCTCGGCCTGTTCCCTCTCGTCGCGAGCGGACTTGGCAAGGCTCGCAACGGCGGTGATGGCCAGCGTGCCGATGATGACGCCCAGGGACACCAGGATCGGCACCTCGGGCGCCCATGCCACGCCCTGGTGGTGCAGCGCCTCGAGGATCAGCTTGACACCGATGAAGCCGAGCACGACCGCCAGGCCGTAGGACAGGTACACCAGACGGTCCAGCAGGCCACCGATCAGGAAGAACAGCTGGCGCAGCCCCATCAGCGCGAACGCGTTCGCCGTGAACACCAGGTAGGGCTCCTGGGTCAGGCCGAAGATGGCCGGGATGGAGTCGAGCGCGAACAGCAGGTCGGTCGTGCCGATCGCGACCATGACGATCAGCATCGGGGTGACGAACCGCTTGCCGTCGATGCGCGCGGTCAGCGCGGCACCACGGTAGTCGGAGGTGGTCGGCAGCACCCGACGCACGGCAACCAGCGCGGCGTTCTCCTTGAACTCCTCCTCCTCGTCGGAGGTCGCGAGCTTCCAGGCGGTGTAGATCAAGAACGCGCCGAAGATGTAGAACACCCAGTCGAACCGCTCGATCGCCTCGGCACCCAGCGCGATGAAAATGCCACGCATCACCAGCGCCAGTGCGACGCCGATCAGCAGCACCTTCTGCTGGTACTGCCTCGGCACCGCGAACTTGCCCATGATGATGATGAACACGAAGAGGTTGTCGACCGACAGCGAGTACTCGGTGAGCCAGCCGGCGAAGAACTCGCCGCCCGACCGTCCGCCGACGACCACGGTCAGCCCGATGCCGAAGGCGATGGCGAGGCCGACGTAGACCGACACCCACGCGGTCGCCTCGCGCAACGACGGCTCGTGCGGGTTCCTGGCCACGATGAAGAAGTCCAGGGCCAGCACGCCCAGGAGCACGACGAGGGTCACGATCCACGTCGTCATCGAAACGTCCATGGGTGTCTCTCCAACAGGTTAGGTAGGTAGATAGATGTGCGCTGACAGGTGTCGGAGCCCGACACCTCGCTGGGATGACGAAGCTCGCGCACAGATGATTGGCCACAAGGCCTGCGACTTGGTTGACCCAATGGGTCGAGCCAACCAAGTCCCAGGTTCTGAGCCAGTCTCAGCCGCAGTGTGGTGCTAGCAGGACGCTCAGCCGCGACGACCGGCCGGCTGAACCTTGCGCGCCTGCCGGGCCCGCTGCTTGTCCTTGCGGTTCTGCTTCGCGGCCTCCTTGCGCTCGTGCATGTAGGCAGCCGTTTCCTTGTACTGCTCCACGATGCGGTAGGCGTAGACGTTGTGCGGGCGAATGCGCGGCCACCAGTGCCGCCCGATCTGCTCCTGTGCCCACATGAAGCCGAACGCGAAGCCCACGCTGAGCAGCGCGTGGTAGGCGAGGAACTGCCACAGCGGCTCCTGCGGCAGCCCTGGTGTACCGGTAACCAGCCACTCAGTGACACTCGCGTGCGACAGCATCGCCAGCGGGAAGCCCACCGCCCAGTAGAGCCCGAGCGGCGTGAACACCCCTGCGGGCACCTTCTCCAGGGCGATCAAGCAGGCGTAGCCCGCCCCGAACAGGGCAATCGGGAGCCCGAGTGCCAGGCCGGTGATGACCGCCCAGCTGACGGGCAGACCCGCGAGAGCGGTCAGCCCGCCAGCTCCGAACGCGGCGACCAATCCGACGGACATTGCCGGCACCGAGAACTCAGCCAACTGTCGTGCGTCTGGTTGCGACATGTCAGGCCACAACCACGCCGAAGCGAACCAGGCTGTAGAAGAGCATGCCGAGATAGAACACCGCACCGAACCCGATGATGAGGTTCCGGACGATGCCCGGACGGATCGGCTTGGGCAACATCATGTTGTTCACCAGCAGCAGCACCACACAGTAGGAGCCCATGGCGAACGTCGACAGGAACGCGAGGACATCCAGGATCGCCGTCGGCCCGTCGGCCGGCCCGAACAGCAGGATCAAGATGCCGAAGATCACCACGCCCCACAGGAACATCGCGTACAGCTGCGAGACGTTGAACTTCTTCGCGCCGGGGATGAAGTAGTACGCGATGTCGGACTGTCCACGCGAGAACGAGTCGAACAGACCCAGCGTTGCGTTGAGACCGATGAGCGAGATGAAGCCGAAGAAGACCCCACCCATCACCGAGCCGCCGACCGAGCTGAACGCGTCGGCCATCGCCTCCAGTGCAGCATCGCGGTCCCCGCCCTGGATGATCGTCGCCACGTTCGGGTTCTCCGTGGCGGCAGCCATCGCGAGGATGGTGAACGAGATCGTCACCAGCATCGTGATGCCCCAGAACAGGAACAGCGCGTCGAAGGTGACCCACTTGCGCCATCCCCTCCACTTGTCCATCTCCTCGGGGTCCTCGGTGTCGAACATGTAGCCGCGCGACGGCATCGCCTCGGCCTCACCGGCGTGCACAAGACCCTTCACCTTGGGAATGTGGGCGCCCATGCCCGCACCACTGTCTCGCAGCTGCAGCGTGTACCACATCTGCTGCATGCCCGAGGGACCGGCGAACGCGATTGAACCGACGATAACCGGGAACCATGCCTCTGACAGCGCAAGGTCAGGCAGGTAGCCGAACGCGAACATCCCGGACAGGGTGTCGGCGAGGTCGCTCCAGCTGCCGACCATCGCGGCGATGATCGCCGTACCGACGACAAGGAGGCCGATCAGCAGACCGAGGATCTTCTCGACGGTGTCGTAGACGTTGCGCAGCAGGCTGAACAACGTGCCCACGAACAGCAGGGCAGCGACGCCGGTGTACTGCCAGGGGATGCCCGTCAGGGACTCGAACGCGTTCGCACCGGCCGCGAGGTGGCCAGGCCAGATGTAGATCAGGATCGCCGCGATGAAGAAGAACCACATGATCGGCTTGAACACGCGGGCCGCGCCGTAGAAGATGCTCTCCCCCGTCGCCATCGCGTAGCGCGACATCTCCAACAGCACGACAGCCTGCAGCGTGACACCGATGAGGAAGAGCCACCGGATGTCCGGGCCGAACACCAGCACCAGCCGAGGCCACAGGTACGACTCGCCCATCCCGACGCCGAGGGCGACGAGGAACACGGTCGGGCCGAGGAGGTGGATCGACGGCGGAGCCTTCGGCAACTTGCGGATAGGCATGGGCTCCAAGCCGCCGGCATGCCAGACCTTTTCGGTTGAAACGGGACCTTCTTGGCCCCCTGAGGTAGTACCTGTGACGTCCAAGGCCACTCCTTTGATCGACGCCAACTCAAGACAACTTGCTCGTGCAGTCTTCCTTCAACTCAGTCCTTGTACAGCCCCCTGCTGCCGGAAGGAAGCACCACCGTTTCGGGGCACCGAGGACCACCAACCAATCACCTTGCTCTCACACGTGGAAACTGTGTCCCGCCCCGCGGGCCTCGTACGCGGCAACGTCCGAGGCCCACGTGGGCGGCCGTACTTGCTAGCCGAGTGCGCCGGCGTTGCGCGCCCAGCGGTACTTCGCGCCGAGGACCTGCACCGGCAGCTCGGTGGTGTAGGGGTAGGCGACGACGCCGCGCTCGAACAGGTACTGGCTCGCCTCCTCCACCTCGACGTCGCCGGACAGTGAGGCGACCACGGGCTTCTCGATGCCCTTCTTGCGGTACTCCTCGACCACGTCGGCCACCAGTTCCGCGAACACCATAGGCGGGGTGACGATCGTGTGCCAGTAGCCCAGGATCAGTGCGTGGATCCGGTCGTCCTCGAGGCCCAGCGCAACGGTGTTGCGGTAGGTCGACGGCGGCTCGCCGCCGGTGATGTCGATCGGGTTGCCCGAGGCACCGAACGGCGGGATGTACTTGTCGAACGCCTCAGCGAGATCGGTCGGCATCTCCATCAGCGTCAGGCCGTTGTCGACACAGGCGTCGGAGAGCAGCACGCCCGACCCACCGGCACCGGTGATGATCGCGACGTTCTCGCCCTTCGGCGTCGGCAGCAGCGGCAGCCCACGGGCGTACTGGAGCATCTCGTTCAGCCCCGGCGCCCGCACGACCCCGCTCTGCCGCAGGATGTCGTCGTACACCTTGTCGTTGCCGGCCAGTGCGCCGGTGTGCGAGCTCGCGGCCCGCGCACCCATGTCGGTGCGGCCGGCCTTGAGCACCACGACCGGCTTCTTCTTGGAGACCCGCTTCGCGGTCTCGGCGAAGTAGCGGCCGTCCTTGAGGTCCTCGAGGTGCATCGCGACGATGTTGGTGTTGTCGTCCTGCTCGAAGAACGTCAGCAGGTCGTCCTCGTCGATGTCGGACTTGTTGCCGACACCCACGATGGCGGAGACACCCATCTTGCTGCTCCGGCTGAAGCCGAGGATGGCCATGCCGATGCCGCCGCTCTGCGAGGACAGCGCGACGCCGCCCTTCACGTCGTACGGCGTGCAGAACGTCGCGCAGAGGTTCTCCGGCGTGTAGTAGTAGCCGTAGATGTTCGGGCCGAGGATGCGGACGCCGTGCTTGCGGGCGATCGCGACGGCCTCGTCCTGCAGCTCCTGGTTGCCGGTCTCGGCGAATCCGGACGGGATGAGGATCGCACCCGCGACCCCCTTCTCGCCGCACTGCTCGAGGGCACCCGCCACGAACTTCGCGGGCACGGCGAACACCGCGACGTCCACGTCGTCTGCGACGTCGCTGATGCTCTTGTAGGCCTTCTTGCCGAGCACCTCGTCGGCCTTGGGGTTGATCGGGAAGATGTCACCCTGGTAGCCGCCGTTGATGAGGTTCTGCATCACCGAGTTGCCGATCTTGCCCGCCTCGTTGGAGGCACCGATCACGGCGATCGCCTTCGGCTTCATGATGCGAGTCATCGACTCGATGATCTCGTCCTGCGTGAACCGCTCGACGGGCTGGCCCGCCTTCTCGTCCACGATGATCCGCACGTCGACGGCCGTTGCCCCGTCCTTGGACGCGAGCACGGGGTTCAGGTCCACCTCGGCGAACTGCGGGAAGTCGTTGACAAGGTCGGACAGCCGCTGGATCACAGCGGCGACGGCGTCCTTGTCCACACCCTCGGCACCACGCACACCGTTGAGCACCTCGGCGGCCTGAATCCCGTCGACCATGGACTTCGCCTCGTCGGCGGTCGCCGGCGCGAGGCGGAACGTGACGTCCTTGAGCACCTCGACGAGGACACCGCCGAGCCCGAACGCCACGACCTTGCCGAAGGTGGGGTCGGTGACCGCACCGATGATGACCTCTTGCACGTCCGGGCCGCTCTGCAGCATCTGCTGGACCTGGATGCCGGTGATCGTCGCGTTCGGGTCGTACGCCTTGGCGTTGCGGACGATCTCGTCGTAGCCCTTCGACGCCGCCTCGGCGCTGTCGACGCCGACCAGCACACCGCCGGCATCGGTCTTGTGCAGGATCTCCGGGGAAACAATCTTCAGGACGACCGGGAAGCCGATCTCCTGAGCGAGCGAAGCCGTCTCCTCGGCCGAGGTGGCCAGGCCTTCGCCCGGGGTGGGGATCCCGTACGCGTCCGCGACCTTCTTGGCGTCGGGCGCGCTCAGCGACGTCTGCCCCTCGGCGAGCGCCTTGTCGAGTACGCCCTGTACAACCTTTCGGTCGTAGCTCATGCCTTCTCCTAATCCGGTGGGGAAGTTGGTGAATGGTGGGTGTCGGCGAGTGGTCAGATCACTCCGGCGGCCTTGAGCTGCTCGAGCTCCGACTCGGCGATGCCGAGCTCGCCGTAGATCTCCGCGGTGTGCTGGCCGAGCAGCGGCGAGGTCTCGATCTCCACGGGGGAGTCGGACAGCTTCAGCGGGCAGCCGACGGTCTTGAACGTGCCGCGCTGGGAGTGGGGCACCTCCACGACCGCGCCGTTCGCCGCGAGGGTCTCGTCCTCGATGAGGTCCTTGGTGCTCAGGATCGGACCGCACGGCACGTTGAGGGCATTGAGCTTGTCCATGACCTCCCATTTGGTGTGCTTCTCGGTCCACTCCTCGATCATGGCGAACATCTTGTCGAGCTTGGACAGCCGCACGGAGGGAGTGTTCCAGTCGGGGTCGTCGGCGAGCTCGGGCCGGCCGATCAGCTCGGCGATGGGCGCCCAGCCGACGGGCTGCACGATCACGTAGATCCAGTCGTTCGGTCCACCCGGCGAGCACTTGACGGCCCACCCGGGCTGGCCACCACCGGACGCGTTGCCCGAGCGCGGCACCTCGTCACCGAACTCGGAGTTCGGGTACTCGTTGAGCGGGCCGTGCGCCAGTCGCTGCTGGTCGCGCAGCTTCACCCGGGCGAGGTTCAGCACGGCCTCCTGCATGGCAACGCTCACGCGCTGTCCGCGACCGGTGCCGACCCGCTGGTAGAGCGCGGCCAGGATGGCGGCCACCAGGTGGATCCCGGTGCCGGAGTCACCGATCTGGGCACCGGTGGAGGTGGGGGGCCCGTCCTCGTAGCCGGTGGTGCTCATCGAGCCGCCCATGGCCTGCGCGACGGTCTCGTACGCCTTGAAGTTCGCGTAGCGGCCGGGGCCGAAGCCCTTGATCGAGGCGTAGATCAGCTCGGGGTTGATCTCCTGCAGGCGCTCCCACGAGAAGCCCATCCGGTCGATGGCGCCGGGGGCGAAGTTCTCGACCAGCACGTCGGAGTTCTTCACCAGGTCGGTGAAGATCTCCTTGCCGCGGTCGGACTTCATGTTGAGCGTGACGCTCCGCTTGTTGCAGTTGAGCATCGTGAAGTAGAGGCTGTCGACATCTGGAAGGTCGCGCAGCTGCTGCCGGGTGATGTCACCGGTGGGTGCCTCGAGCTTGACGACATCGGCGCCAAGCCAGGCAAGAATCTGTGTGCACGAGGGTCCCGACTGCACGTGGGTCATGTCCAGCACCCGGACGCCCTCTAGGGCCTTGCCCATTCCCGCTCCTTTCAAGGGGCTGGGTGCGGAGCCGCCGTTGCGGCTCCGCACCCAGACGACACCTACTTGTACATGGTCTGGTTCATGGTCCCCGGCGCGTAGACCTTCTCATCGATCCACACGTTGATCAGGGAGGGCAGGCCCGACTCGCGGGCCCGCTGCATCGCGGGACGGATCTCGTTGGGGTCGTAGACCTCTTCGCCGTAGCCGCCGAACATCTTGGCGAACTCGCTGTACTTGATGTCCTTGAGCGTGTTGCCGACTCGGCCGCGGTCCTTGCCGTACTTCTGCTCCTGGCCGTAGCGAATCTGGTTCATCGACGAGTTGTTGCCGATGACACCGATGAACGGCAGGTTGAAGCGGACCAGGGTGTCGAAGTCGAACCCGGTGAGCGCGAAGGAACCGTCACCGAAGAGGGCAACGACCTCCTTCTGCGGGAACGCCTTCTTGGCCGCCATCACGAACGGGACGCCGACGCCGATCGTCCCGAGCGGTCCCGGGTCGAGCCAGTGTCCCGGCGCCTTGGGCTGTACGACGCCGCCGGCGAAGGTCACCACGTCGCCGCCGTCGCAGACGTAGATGGAGTCCTCGGTCAGGAACTCGTTGATCTCGTGCGCCAGGCGCAGCGGGTGGACCGGCTGTGCGTCGGACAGCTGGTGGGGCAGCCGCTTCTGGTAAGCGCCGTCCTCCTCCGCACGCAGCTCGCTGAACCAGGCCTTGCGGTCGACCTTCTGGCCCTTCTCCGACACCAGCTTGGTGACGGCGGACAGGATCAGACCCGGGTCACCGACGATGCCGAGGTCGACGTCGCGGTTGCGGCCGACAGTGGCGTACTCGAGGTCGATCTGCACCACGGTCGCGTTCTTGGGCAGCCGCTTGCCGTATCCCATCCGGAAGTCGAACGGGGTGCCGACGATGATGATCAGGTCGGCGTTGTTGAACCCGTAGCGCCGCGCCAGCTGGAAGTGGTGCGGGTCCTTCGGCGGGAGGGTGCCGCGCGCGGCACCGTTCATGAACGCGGGCACGTCGACGGTGCGCACGAAGTCGATCGCCGCGTCGGTGCTGCGGGACGCCCACACCTGGTTGCCGAGCAGCACGCAGGCCTTCTCGGAGCGCACCAGCAGGTCGGCGAGGGCCTCGACGGCGGCGGGGTCGCCGGCCGTCTTGGGCGAGGCACGGTACTTGCCCGCCTCCGGGATGGTGGCGTCCTCGATCGGCACCTCCGCATCGAGGATGTCGCGGGGGATCTCCAGGAACGACGGACCCGTCGCGCCCTTGAAGGACTCGCGGAACGCCATCGTGACCATGTCGGCGACGCGCGCGGTGTGCGGGACGGTCGCTGCGAACTTGGTGATCGGCGTCATCATGTCCACGTGCGGGAGGTCCTGCAACGACCCCATCTTGTGCTGGCTGAGCGAGCCCTGACCACCGATGAGCAGCATGGGGCTCTCGGCGCGGAACGCGTTGGCCACACCGGTCACGGCGTCCGTGGTGCCCGGGCCAGCGGTCACGACCGCAACACCGGGCTTGCCGGTGAGACGGGCGTAGCCGTCCGCCGCGTGTGCGGCGACCTGCTCGTGCCGGACGTCGATGACGTCGATGCCCTCATCGACACATCCGTCGTAGATGTCGATGATGTGACCTCCACAGAGCGTGAAGATCGTGTCAACCCCCTCGGCCTTCAGGGCCTTGGCGACTAGGTGCCCACCCGAGATCGTCGTTGGGCTCTGTGCTGAATCCTTTGGGTCATCCTTTACGTAGGATTCGGACACTGTCTGGGCCATCCTGCAGTCATCTCCTCGTCGGAAAGTCATGGATCGACGATGGTGCGTGCCACGTCAGCGTCGATTGCATACCGTATTTTGTACGTCGTAGGTTTACAGCACGCCGAAGGGCGTTGTCTAGGACTCCCGCGGGATAAATTTTGGATCTTGTCGGGTGTATGCAGTATGCGATAGCCTCGGGCCCTTGGTTCACTCCGAGCTGGGGAGAGACGCGATGAGCATCCACGATGACCTGTACCGGGCCCATGCCGCCGTGCGGGACCTGCAGAGCGCGGTGCTCGGCCTGCGGGCCCATCTCGGGACGCATATCGACGTGCTGCGGCTCGCCGACGACGTGGCGAGGTGTGCCGCTGACCTCGGGCGGCTGGAAGAGCAGACGTCTCCGGCTCGGCGGGTGCCCGAGCACGAGTTCGTCGTCATCCCCGACGGGGAGTACGACGAAAGCCTCTGGGCAGACGGTGACGTCGACGCCGAGGGCCTTGGCGTGCCAGGCCGTCGCGCACCCTGACCCAGGTATCGAGGACCTATATATAGAGGAGCGACTCGGCGGAGCGGCCGGTCCGGCTGAGCCGAGTCCCGGTGCTGCCACCCAGCGCGTCCGTGAGGCACTCGGGCGAGGTGATCAGAACCTCGTCGCCGCCGGTCTCCAAGAAGTCCAGGGCCGCCTCGATCTTCGGGCCCATGCTCCCGGCGGGAAACTGACCGTCGGCGAGGTGCCGACGAGCCTGCGCCACATCGACCTGGTCGAGGAGACGCTGGTCCGGTCGGCCGAAGTTGACCGCCACCTGAGCCACCCCGGTGGTGATCACCAGAAGATCGGCACTCAGCGCCGCTGCGAGGTGGGCGGACGTGAAGTCCTTGTCGATCACGGCCTCGACACCCTGGTAGCGACCGTCCGGCAACTCCGTCAGTGGGATGCCGCCACCGCCGCCCGCCACGACGAGCACGCCGCCGCTGACCAGACAGTCGATGGCGTCCGCCTCCACGATGCGCTGCGGACGAGGCGAGGCGACCACGCGACGCCAGCCACGGCCGGAGTCCTCGGCTACCGTCCAGCCGTTCGTTGTCGCGAGCCGACGCGCCTCCTCCTCGGTGTAGAAGCCACCGATCGGCTTGGTGGGCTCGCGGAAGGCCGAGTCGGCCGGATCCACGACGGTGTGCGTCACGACCGCGGCCACCCGCTCCGGCTCGCCCACCGCGCGCAGCTGGCCCGCGAGTGAGCTGGCCAGGATGTACCCCAGGCTTCCCTGGGAGTCGGCGACGCACATGTCCAGGTCCAGATGTGGCAGCTCCGGGGCCAAGGTGGCGACCAGGTCGGAGCGCCGCTGGATGAACCCCACCTGCGGCCCGTTGCCGTGCGTCACCACGATGCGCCAACCGGCGCGCACCATCTCGACCAGCGGCACAGTCAGGCTGCGCGCAGCGTCGAACTGCTCGGCGATGGTCGCGCCACCGCCCCCGCGCAGGAGGGCGTTACCACCGATGGCGACGACTGCTGTTCGGCGATCCATGCGAGAACGCTAGGCAGCGCAGCGCGGGCGGGTCACGGTCATCCGATGCCAGCAACTGCCGAGTGCCATTGACATCTGGTGCCATAGTGTCGGCATGGCTGGCGCCCTGAACGCCGCGGCGGGCGGCACATTCTCCCGGCTCACCGTCGAGGATGCCCTGACACTGCCATGTCTGTCCGGCGCACGTCTGGTGGCTGGCACACAGGGCCGGGACAACCTCATCCGCGTGGTCAACATCGTGGAGGTTCCTGACATCTTCCGGTGGATGCGCGGTGGCGAGTTCTTGCTGACCACCGGCTACCCACTGCGTGAGGACCCGGACGGCCTCAGCACCCTCGTGCGTCGGCTCGTCGACCGGGGCCTCGCCGCACTCGGCGTCAAGGTCGGCCCCTACCTCGACCGCCTCTCGCCCGAGACGCTGGCCGTTGCCGACGACCTCGGCTTCCCGCTGATCGAGCTCCCCGCTGACGTGATGTTCAACGACATCCTCTCCGAGGTCCTCGGCACCGTGCTGAACCGCCAGGCTGTGGAGCTCGATCGCTCGCGGGCGATCCACGAGGAGCTCACGGCGGTAGCACTCAGCGGCGGTTCCTACCAGGAGATCATCGACGCCCTGTCCGAGTTGTCCGGGTGCGCCGCCGCCGTACTCGACGAGCAGGGTTGGGTGGTCGCCTCCGCCGGATCGCCGGACGTCGACACTCCCGCGGCAGCATCGCTCGGCATCACCTTCGGCTCGGTCGGGCGCGGCCGGGTAGCGGTCTGGACAGACTCCGCCGACCTCGCCGGCCACCAGCTGATGGCACTCGAGCACGCGACGACGGTGGCCACCCTCGTGACCGCGCAGGAGCGTGCCGTCGCCAGCCGGGAGCAGAAGTACCGCACCCTGCTGCTGACCGAGCTCGCCACGCGGCGACCGTGGGACCGACCAGAGATGGGTCGCAGAGCCGCGGCCATGGGGTGGGACCTGCACGTCCCCCGGGCTGCCGCGTTGATGGAGGTCGGAGGTCTGCACGCCGCTCCGCCATCGCCCGAGCAGATGGTGGAGGACCAGCTCACACCCGTCGTCCGCACCGCGGCTGGCCCCAATGCCATCATCTGGGGCGTACAAGCAGGCCTGGCCATGCTGCTCGAGCCGGCCGGGTCGTTGGGGGACGTCTGCCGAGCGGTCCATGACGCGGTCGCCGTCGCCCACCCGACGTGGGAGGTGAGAGTCGCCGCCGGCGGCGTGCGCGAGGACTTCGCCGACTTCCACCTCAGCTATCACGAAGCCGTCGAGACCTTGACCCTCGGCCGCGAGCTGCACGGGAAGGACTTCGTGATCGGCTACGACGAGCTCGGCATCTACCGGTTGCTCAGCCGACTGCCGGCCGCCGACCTGCAGCACCTTGTGGACGAGACACTCGGCAGGTTGCTGGAGTACGACAGAACTCACCACGGCAGCCTCATGCACAGCCTGAGCGTCTACCTGCTGCACAACCGCAACGGCGTCGAGGCGTCGCACGAGCTGCACATCCACTACAACACGCTGCGCTACCGGCTCGAACAGATCGAGCGGCTCACCGGAGGGCTCGAGCGGCACCCGACCAGTCGGCTGCAGACCGAGATCGCGGTGCATGCGTACCGTCAGCTCGCGGCGCAGGCGAGGGACTGACCCACCGGCTCGCCGTACCCGCGGCCATGGTCAGGTGATGACAAGACCGCCGCCCCAATCTCGACACCGGCTTACGATGACGCCGCCTCGCAACAGGCGCAGGCTGTGACTGACGCCACGCGATGTTCGGCGCCGCGATTGGGAGGGATCGGCATGGACCTGTTGATCAGGAACGCCAGGGTGTGGGACGACCGCCAGCTCGTCGACATCGCGATTTCGGCAGGGAAGATCGGTGCGGTAGGACCAGATCTGGACGGCACCGCCACGCAGCAGATCGACGCGGCCGGAAGCGCCGTCCTACCGGGGTTCGTGGAGCCACACCTGCACATGGACAAGGCTCTGCTGTACCGCCGCCAGCCGACCCGCGACGGCACCCTGGAGGAGGCGATCCGCCTCACCGGCAAGCTCAAGGCCGAGCAAAACCGCGACGACGTGCTGGAGCGATCCCGCGCGGTCCTCGACATGGCGGTGCGCGCCGGCACGGTCGCGATCCGTGTGCATCCGGACGTTGACCCCCTGCAGGGCCTGCTCGGTGTCGAGACCGCGCTGGAGTTGCAGCAGGAGTATCGCGGGCTGCTCGACCTGCAGATCGTGGCCTTCCCGCAGGAAGGCATCCTCAAGGCCCCGGGCACGCTGGACCTGATGACCGAGGCCATGAAGATGGGCGCATCGGCGGTCGGCGGGTGCCCGTACAACGAGGCTGACTGGGAAGGCACGACCCGGCACATCGAGCACGTCTTCGACCTCGCCGAGCGCTTCGACGCCCCGGTCGACATGCATGCCGACTTCGCCGACGACACCTCCGACCAGCGGTTCGCGGCGGCGGGCTACATCGCCGAGGAGACGTTGCGGAGGGGCTACCAGTCGCGGGTCTCCCTCGGCCACGTCACCAGCCTGGCTTCGCTCACCCCGCAGGAGGCAAAACCGGTTGTCGACCTGCTGCGGGAGGCGGACGTGCACATCGTGACCCTGCCCGCCACCGACATGTATCTCGGTGGGCGCAACGACACCATCAGTCAGCGACGTGGCCTCACCCCGGTGCACCTGCTGCGCGACTCCGGCGTGAACGTCACCTTCTCCTCCAACAACGTGCGCAACGCCTTCACTCCGTTCGGCAAGGCAGACCCGTTGCTGATCGCCAACCTGCTTGCGCACGCCGGCCAGTTCGGCACGCCGCACAGTCAGGCCGAAGTCCTCCGGATGGCGACCTACGATGCGGCCCGCGCGATCGGGATCACCGACTCCTATGGCATCGCCGTAGGCAAGGCGGCGGACCTCGTGGTGTTCGACTGCGACCGGGTCGACGACGTGCTGCTCGACCTTCCGGTCCGGCGCTGGGTCGTCAAGCGGGGGCGCATCACCGTCGAGACGCAGCACGAATGCGTCATTCACCGAGCATGATGGGAGTCCGTCCATGAGCGACAACGAGGCAGATCAACTCGCCGGCACCGTCGACACCGAGCCGACCAACTGGGTCAACCTGCCGGTGGAGATCGCGGCCTCCTTGCTCGCTGCGACGACCGTGCTGGTCGGGCTCAGTGTGCTGCACCTGCCGACGTGGGCCATCTTCATCGGATGGGCCGGCACCTTCGCGATGGGCGGGCCGACCATGGCGAACCTGAAGCGGATCTGGCCGGTCATGCCGCTTGGCTCGCTCACCGGGTTTCTCATCGTGCTGCTGTTCAACCAGGCAGCGCAGGTCTTCAGCGGGAACACCTACATCGTTGCCGAGATAGTGATTCTGTTCTGCCTCAACGGCGCGATGATCTCGATGGCACGAGTGTCCTCGATCTTCGCGTTTGTCCCAGGCATGTTCTTCGGGTTCGCCAGCTTCTTCGCCACCTTCTTCGGTGGCTTCGGCCCGGATTCGACCAGCCCCGGCGCCGCACTCATCGCGGCGATCGCGATGAACGCGCTTGGCCCGGTCTACGCATGGTTGAACATGAAGCTGGCCGCGCCGCACGGCCACTAGGACGCCCGAGCTTCTGCTGGGGCGAGAAGTAGTTGGCGAGGGTCGCATCCGAGTTCCCAGATCCCGTTGAGGCTTGGCGTAGGACGCCCGAGCTTCTGCTGGGGCGAGAAGTAGTTGGCGAGGGTCGCATCCGAGTTCCCAGATCCCGTTGAGGCTTGGCGAGCTCGCTGGGGGCGTCGTAGCGGTAGAGGGGCCTGACATCGTTCACCCCGCGCAGCGCACGTGTTCCACCGGACCGTGAAAGACGAACACCGAGAACCCCGCGCAGCGCACGTGTTCCACCGGACCGTGAAAGACGAACAGCGCCGCGGGCCGCCAACTCAGGCGGACCCCTCGATGCCGACCGGTCAACTCGTCCGCGCGGCGCCTTCGCCTTGGTCACTGCGCACCCGCGCCCGCACCCGCATGTCCGGGTCAGCCGCGATGCGGGACCTCCTCGGGCAGAGGGGCGGCGATGTCCGTCCTCGACCACGCCTTCTGGAGCTGGGGCACCGAGAACAGCAGGTAGAGGGCGAAGCCGAGCAGGGGCAGGGCGCGCCACAGGGTGTCATCGAGCGTCAGGCCCAGGACGAGGTTGATGCCCAGGCCGACGGCGAACGCGGCGACCGCCCGTAGGTTGAATGCGCCCATGTCGTCGAGGTCCGCGCCGTAGCTGCGACGCCGTACGAGGAAGTAGTCGGCGATGAGGATCCCCGGGATCAGTGGGATGACGTAGCCCAGCCAGCCCAAGTAGCCCAGGAAGCTGTCCAGGATCCCCTGCGAGACGCCGTAGTAGGCGACACCGATGACGATCAGGCCGGAGATGATGTTGATGTAGAGGCGGGGCAGCCCCGCGGCTGTTCTCCCCGCGAGGCTTGCTGCGTACATGTTGTTCACCTCGTGCGGGAAGCCTTGGACGAACACGGCAGCGACGGCCAGGCCGCCAACGCCGATGACGGCGAACGCCTCCCCGAGGTCGCCGATGCCGACGCCCAGGCCCACGATGATGCCCAGGAGGTTGAAGCCGAAGTTGCCGACGACGAACTCGGCCAGGGTGGAGGTGTAGACGGACGACTTGGTCCTCCCGAAGCGCATCACATCGGGCGTGACAGTCGCTCCGGTCATCCACTTGTTGATGCCCAGGCCGATCATCGCCACTACGGTCAGCTCGCCTGCCTGGACCGGGCCGCCAGAGACGATCCCGTCCCAACCGCCTGCGTGGTTGACCGCCGCCACGGTCGCGACCAGCACCATGCCGAGCATGAGCGGCACGGCGATGCGTCCGACCCAGGTAAGGCCGCGTCCGAAGCCGATGATGCAGATGGCGGTATAGATGACTCCGAGGCCCACGCAGTACAAGAAGTTGGTCAGATCGGAGTCACCCGGAAGGACGTTCACGGTGATGCCCGTGCTGTATCCAGCGAAGCCCGCCGAGATCACCGCGATGGCCAACGCCGGCAGACGTACCCCCTCCCTGCCGAACGTCGACCGCATGCACAAGGCGGTCGTGATCCCCTCGCGCTGGCCCATCAGGCCCAGGAGTATCGAGACGACGCTGATGACGATCGAAGAGCCGAGCGCGATCAGCAGCGCAGTCCAGAACGGGAAGTAGAGCCCCAGCGCGACTCCGTAGAGCAGGTCGGTCGCAGAGACGGTGAAGCCCATCCGTGCGGCGACGATGCTCAGGGTCGAGTGCCGGTTCGACATCGATACCCGGTCGTTGGCCCAGTCCTCGGTCGCTTCGGCCGCGTTCCGCGGTCGGTGTTCTGCGGATGCCATCAAGAGCCCTCTTCCTGATCGGACGGATTCCGAGCCTGCGCCCGCGATTTCGAGGCCGCTCGTGCCCGTGGGAGCAGTGCTGCCCACATCGTCCATTCACGCCGTGGCCAGCGTCACTGTCACGTCGTGCTGAGGGAGTGCCGGCCAGCTTTGGCACCGGACAACCATGACGCCGATGCCCCGCACCCGCGAGGGTGGTGTCATGGGAACGCGCAACGTCGTGCACAAGAACGCATACTTCGACTCCGTAGCGCTGATGCGAGTTGCCGCGCAGCTCAACGATCAGGACGGTGTCGACGCCGCGAGCCTGATGATGGGGACCGACGCCAACCGGGACCTTCTCGAGGACGCCGGTCTGCTGACCGACGACGGAACCCTGGCTGGGCCGAACGACCTGATCGTCGCGGTGCGCGGCGAGGATGCCGCCGCCGATGCGGCTCTGGAGGCCGCCAGCAGCGCGTTGAACGGTCCGCCGGCCGCGGACGCCCCGCACACGGACTCGGCAGCTCCCGCCGTACGCCGCCTCGCGGCCGCACCACCCGACACCAACCTCGCCCTCATCTCCACGCCGGGACGCTACGCCGCTGCCGAGGCGCTGAAGGCGCTGAACCGGGGCATGCACGCCTTCATCTTCAGCGACAACGTCCCGCTGGACCAGGAGATCACCCTCAAGCAGTTGGCGACCGAGCGGGGTCTGCTGGTGATGGGCCCCGACTGCGGCACCGCAATCATCAACGGCCACCCGCTCGGTTTTGCCAACGCCGTCCGGCCCGGTGATGTCGGCCTGATCGGCGCTTCGGGGACCGGGCTACAACAGGTGTCATCCTTGCTGCACACCCTCGGCGCCGGCGTGAGCCAGGCGATCGGCGTGGGCAGCCACGACCTGTCCAGCGAGGTGGGCGGCCTGTCGATGCTGTCCGCGTTCGACGCGCTCGACGCCGATCCGGCGACCGCGGTGATCGTGCTGCTCTCCAAGCCGCCGGCCGCCGCCGTCGCCGAGGCCGTGCTGGAGCGTGCTGCCCGCAGCCAGAAGCGGGTGGTCGTCAACTTCCTCGGCGCCACCGTGCAAGCGCCGAGACCCTCCGTCGTGGTAGCAGCCACGCTGCGGGAGGCCGCGCTGGCCGCGGCCGAGCTGTCCCTCGGCACGCGGGCCAGGCCGGAGCCGGCACCCGAGGCAGCCGGCTTGGCCGACGGGATGGGGGCACGCAACCTGCTGCGTGGCTTGTACGCCGGCGGAACGTTCGCCTACGAGGCTGCCGTCCTGCTCGAACCCCAGATCGGCGAGCTGACCAAGACAGCCGGCTATGCCCCGGGCGTGACACCTGAGCTCCCGGCCGAGCACACCGTGCTCGATCTCGGCGATGACCAGTTCACCGCCGGACGCCCGCACCCGATGATCGACCCGTCCACCCGGGTGGAGTTCCTCCGTGCGGCCGTGGCAGATCCGCGCACCGCCGTCGTCATCCTCGACATCGTCATCGGCCACGGCGCCGCCGACGACCCCGTCGGTCCCCTGGCGCCGGTCATCGCCGAAGCCACCGCGGCCAGCGGCGGGCCGATCGTCATCGCGTACGTCGTCGGCACCTCCGCCGACCCGCAGAACATGGCCGCGCAGTCCGATGCGCTGCGCCAGGCAGGCGCGGTCGTCGTCGACAGCAGCACGACCGCGGTCGAGGTAGCCGCTGACATCCTGACCAAGATTGGGGAAACCAGGTGAGTGTCCAGACGTTGTTCGACCGACAGCTCGCGGTGGCCAACGTCGGCCTGAGCAGCTTCGAGACTCCGCTGCGGGCCGAAGGCGTGGACGTCACCAGCATCGACTGGCGACCACCCGCCGAAGGTGACGACGAGCTGGGGCTCAAGCTCGCCCGCCTGGTCAACCACCCGGTCGTCGAGGCCGCGAACGCCACCGCCATGGAGCGCATTCTTGCGGTGCAGCCGCAGCTGGTCGACGTACGCCCGGCGCGTGAGGTGCTGCCGCGGCTCGCCGAGGAGCGGCTGTTGCTGCACGCGGGGCCGCCGATCGAGTGGGACCGGATGTGCGGCCCCATGCGGGCCGCCGTCGTGGGAGCCGCGCTGCTCGAAGGCTGGGCGCAGACGCCGGAGGAGGCCGAGCGCCAGGCCGCGTCCGGTGCGATCACTTTCGAGCCGTGCCACCACAACGACGCGGTGGGCCCGATGGCCGGCATCATCTCCGAGTCCATGCCGCTGGTGGTGGTGGAGGACGCAGCCACGGGTCGCCGTGCCTACACCAACCTCAACGAGGGCCAAGGACGGTGCCTACGCTACGGCGCGCTCGGTGACGACGTGATGGCGCGTCTGCGGTGGATGCAGGACCGGCTGGGCCCGGCGCTGCAGGCCGCGATCCGTTCCCTGCCCGAGCCGGTCAACCTGCGGTCGATCACGGCACAGGCACTGCAGATGGGCGACGAGTGCCACAGCCGCAACGTCGCTTCCAGCGCGCTGCTGGTGCGAGAGCTCGCGGGAGGGCTGGCCCGTGTCCCGGACCTCGGGGGCCACGAGGCCCTGGACTTCCTGCGCGGCAACAACTACTGGTTCCTCAACTTCTCGATGGCGGCCAGCAAGCTCGCGACCATGGCCGGGCACGGGCTGGACCACTCGAGCGTGGTGACCACGTTCGCGCGCAACGGCGTAGAGGTCGGCATTCGAGTCAGCGGCTGCGGCGACGCGTGGTACACCGCGCCGGCACGTCGCTGCTGCTGCGCGAGCTGCTCCCCGTGCTGGTCGAGCTCGACGAGCCCTCGGCCGACGTCGCGGCCGTCGCGCGCTTCGTCAACGGCAACGACCACTTCTTCCTCAACCTCGTGATGCCGGCCGGCAAGGTGGCGGCCGACGCCGCGCGGGACATCCCCGGCTCGACGATGGTC